>NZ_JANLOF010000062.1:0-67624 GCF_025466135.1 Pseudomonas sp. 14P_5.3_Bac1
GCTGATCAGAAAATCACCGTCGCTGGAGCGGCCGTTGATAAACCAGATCGTGATCAGGTTTACCGGAAAGCAACTGAGCGATTGAGCCTGCGGCAGATTTGTCAGCCAACGCAAAAAAGCCCCGCAGCTTATTCAGCTACGGGGCTTTTTCTATGTAATGGCGGAGAGATAGGGATTCGAACCCTAGGTACCGGTGAAGGTACAACGGATTTCGAATCCGTCCCATTCGGCCACTCTGGCATCTCTCCAACGGCGCGCATCATAACAGTGTGTTTCGCGGAAGCAAACCCCAAAAGCGATTTTTTTCCGTGCTATCAGATGCTTGCGTCGATTAAAGCGGTACGCCGAGACGATTGGCGACTTCTTCGTAAGCTTCGATGACGTCACCGAGGCCCTGGCGGAAGCGGTCTTTATCCATCTTCTTCTTGGTGTCTTTGTCCCACAGGCGGCAGCCGTCCGGGCTGAATTCGTCGCCCAGGACGATGGAGCCGTCATGGAATACGCCGAATTCCAGCTTGAAATCGACCAGCAGCAGGCCAGCGTCGTCGAACAGTTTGCTCAACACCTCGTTGACCTTCAGCGACAGTTCTTTCATGCGTGCCAGTTGCTCAGCGGTGCCCCAACCGAATGCCACGACGTGGGATTCGTTGATGAACGGGTCGCCCTTGGCGTCGTCCTTCAGGAACAGCTCAAACGTGTAAGGGTTGAGCTTGAGGCCCTCTTCCACGCCCAGACGCTTGACCAGGCTGCCGGCGGCGTAGTTACGCACGACGCATTCAACCGGAATCATGTCGAGCTTCTTGACCAGGCATTCGTTGTCGCCCAGCAGCTTGTCGAATTGGGTCGGAATGCCGGCCGCTTCAAGTTTCTGCATGATGAAGGCGTTGAACTTGTTGTTCACCATGCCTTTGCGGTCGAGCTGCTCGATGCGCTTGCCGTCGAACGCCGAGGTGTCGTTGCGAAACAGCAGGATCAGGCGGTTGGCGTCGTCGGTCTTGTACACCGACTTGGCTTTGCCGCGGTAGAGTTCTTCACGTTTTTCCATGATGGGCTCCGCTTGCTAAATGGTGGGCTAGGCGATGTGTCGCCAGTCGAGCCCTGAATCTTGATCGGCCAGTTGCAGCCAGTCCGGGTCGCACCCGAGGGTGTCGACAAAACATTGCCGGGCCAGCTGCGGCAGGTTGTTCTTGCTGCTCAGGTGGGCCAGGACCAGGTGCTGCAGGTCTTGCCAGCCCAACTCATACACCAGGTACGCCGCCTGGTGGTTATTCAAATGTCCCAGCTCGCCGCCCACTCGCTGCTTGAGGAAGTACGGATAATGACCGCGCGCCAGCAAGTCTCGACAGTGGTTGGACTCGATCATCAATGCATCGAGGTTGCGGTATCCGTCCAGCACCTTGGAACAGTAGGAACCCAGGTCGGTGAGCACGCCAAAACGTCGCTCCCCGTCGCTGAATACGTACTGCGTAGGCTCTTGGGCGTCATGCGCAACGGCAATCACATCGATGCTCAACGCACCAATCTGCAGCTGTTCGCCACCGGCCAGGAAACCTGCGGGTTCTATGGGTTTGCGCATCCCGCGCTGTGTGCCGCGACTCAGGTACACCGGAAGATTGTAGCGCCGAGACAGCAAACCCACGCCATGCACGTGGTCGGCATGTTCGTGGGTCACTAGAATCGCGCTCAGCTGCGCGGGGTGAACCCCCAGGCGCAGCAGGCGCCGCTCGGTTTCTTTTAACGAGAAACCACAATCCACCAGCACGTACGTGTCGTCGTGGGCGACCAGCGTGCCGTTCCCTTGGCTACCGCTGCCGAGAACGGCAAAACGCATTGGATCAGCCCAGGTTGTCCTGAATCACGCCCAACACTTTGCGCGCTGTTTCAGCCGGCGCAACGGTGTTGATGTTTTTCTCGACGGTGACTTGCACGCTTTCGCCCACTTTGCTCAAACGAATCTGGTAGCGCTCGGCACGGGTTTCAACTTCTTCCTTGGTCGGCTTGCTGCCGAACAGTTTGCCGAAGAAACCTGGCTCGTCGTCTTTCTTCTCGGCTTTTTCAGCCACGTTGATGTAGTACAGACCCAGGCTGCGGTTGATGTCTTCAACGCGCCATGGGCCTTTCTCCAACGCGCGGCCAACACTGGCCCAAGCGCGGTCGAGGTCTTCACCCAGGTTCAGCACCACGTTGCCGCTGCCGTCCTCGGTGAGGCTGACGCGGTTAGGCGTGTCGTAATCACGCGCAGCGAGAAGCGACACCGAACCGCCCTTCTCGGAGATACGGCTCATGCTGGCCAGCATCTCGTCGACCAGCGCGGCGTCCACGCCCATGTTGACCGAACGTGGGGTGAAATCGACAGCGGCGGTGCTGCCGGCAGGACGCTCGGCGCTGACCACGTAGACTTCACTGGTGTTGCGCTGCACGCCCGGCTCGATGCGCACACGCACACGGGCTTCGCTGTCGGCGGCTACACCGCCGGCCTGCAGGCGCTGGGCCATGTTGGCGGACAGTTCGCTGCTGCGCTGCCAGGCAGTGGTGAATTCACCGGTCTGCGGGCGTTGCTGGTCAATGCGAAAACCGTTGTCCTGGAAGAACTGCACCGCCACTGGCCAAACTTCGGCAGGTGGGCGCTGGGCGATAATCCAGCGGTTGTCGCCGCTCTTCTGCAGGCTGTAGTCGCTGGCATCAGCCACGGCCGAGATCGGCTGTGGACGTGGCACCACGTATTCACCCTTGGTGGTGTCGTCGGCAACGTTGCGCGGGATAGGCAGCAACGGGTCAAGGCGCTTGGCGACATTGACGTCCGGCGGCAGTTGCATCGGTTTGGTTGCTTGTGCTTCCAGGTAATCGCTGCCGCGGTCACGGAAGTAACCATCCGGGCCCCAAATCCAACCGCAGCCACTGGTGCTGGAGATAATCAAGGCAAGTGCGGAAAGTCCGGCCAATCGCTTCATGCGTAGTGCTTCCTCAATTAAACCAGGACGCCGGACTGGCGCAGGGCCTGTCGCAGCGGTTCGTGACAGGCTTCGCTGAGCCGGGTGAGCGGCAGACGGATACCGTCCGGCATCAAGCCCATCTCAAACAGCGCCCATTTCACGGGAATAGGGTTGGATTCAATAAACAGTGTCTTGTTGAGCGGCATCAGCTTCTCGTGGATCGCGCGGGCGGTCACGGCATCACCGGCGATGGCGGCGGCGCACAGCTCGCTCATGGCGCGCGGGGCGACGTTGGCGGTCACCGAGATGTTGCCTTTGCCCCCCAGCAGGATCAGCTCGACAGCCGTAGCGTCGTCACCGGAATACACCAGGAAGTCGCTGCTCACGCCGGCCAGGATGTCCTTGGCGCGCTGCAGGTCACCAGTGGCTTCTTTGATGCCAATGATGTTCGGCACGGTGGACAGGCGGATCACGGTCTCGGCCTTCATGTCGCAGGCTGTGCGGCCGGGTACGTTGTAGAGGATCTGCGGGATATCAACGGCTTCGGCAATGGTGCGAAAGTGCTGGTACAGGCCTTCCTGGGTCGGCTTGTTGTAGTACGGGGTCACCAGCAGGCAGGCATCGGCGCCGGCTTTTTTGGCGTTTTTGGTCAGCTCGATCGCTTCACGCGTCGAGTTGGCGCCCGTACCGGCGATCACGGCGATACGGCCCGCGACGCGCTTGACCACGAATTCGATCACCTGGATGTGTTCTTCCACATCCAGTGTGGCCGACTCACCTGTGGTGCCGACCGCCACAATGGCGTTGGTGCCCTCTTGCAGGTGGAAGTCCACCAGTTTGCCCAGGCTATCCCAGTCGAGATGACCTTGTGCATCCATGGGTGTGACCAGTGCCACCATACTGCCCGCAATCATGCAACCGCTCCTGCCGGAAAAAGAGAGCCGTAATGGTACTGGCGCCAAGATGCTTGTACAAGCGAAGTACCGCCTGAGGATGCGTTCTGGGGCAACTAAACGATGGGCAATGCCATCATTGGCTCAAAGCGTGCCTTGAAGCACGCTGAAATCAGACCGATCACGCAATGAAAACGCCACCTCCTATCCCTTGGCGGCGGTTTTCGCTACCCTTCATCCTTTGATCGATACAGCCCTGACCGTATCGACCGCTCATCGTTTTAGGAAGGCTGCATGTCCACCCCCACAGTTCGCGAACAATTCCTTGTTATCAGTGCCCTCGGCGCCAACCCCATGGAGCTGACCAACGTCCTGTGCCGCGCCAGCCATGAAAACCGCTGCGCCGTCGTAACCTCCCGCCTCACGCGCCATGGCGAGTGCAGCGCGCTGGTGCTGCAGATTTCCGGCACCTGGGACGCCCTGGCGCGTCTGGAAACCGGCCTGCCGGGCCTGGCCAAGAAGCATGACTTCACCGTCAACGTAGTGCGCAGCGCCGCACTGGAAAACCGCCCGCAGGCTCTGCCTTATGTGGCATACGTCAGCTCGGCTTACCGTTCGGACATCGTCAATGAGCTGTGCCAGTTCTTTATCGACCACAACGTCGAGCTCGAGAACCTGACCTGCGACACCTATCAGGCGCCACAGACCGGCGGCACCATGCTCAACGCCACGTTTACCGTGACCTTGCCGGCGGGCGTGCAGATCAGTTGGTTGCGTGACCAGTTCCTGGATTTCGCCGATGCCCTGAACCTCGACGCCTTGATCGAGCCATGGCGCCCACAGAACCCAATGTAAGGAAGTATCTATCCATGCCGGTAGTCATCGATAAACCCGTGGCCGATTTCGAAGCCCAGGCCACCAGCGGCCAGACTTTCAGCCTCGCAGCCCTCAAGGGCAAGCAAGTGGTGATCTACTTCTATCCGAAAGACAGCACGCCGGGCTGCACCACCGAAGGCCAGGGCTTTCGGGACCAGTACGCAGCGTTCAAGGCCGCCAACACCGAGGTGTTTGGCGTGTCGCGCGACAGCGTGAAGTCCCACGAAAACTTCAAGGCCAAGCAGGAATTTCCCTTCGAGCTGATCAGCGACAAGGACGAGGCGGTTTGCCAGTTGTTTGATGTGATCAAACTGAAGAAGCTTTACGGCAAGGAATACCTGGGCGTTGATCGCAGCACCTTCTTGATCGACAAGGACGGCGTACTGCGTCAGGAATGGCGTGGCGTGAAAGTGCCAGGGCATGTGGACGCCGTTTTGGCGGCGGCGCAGGCGCTGAGCAAGGCTTGAATCGTTGGGGCGAACACCGGGTGTTCGCCCCCATCGTTACAACAAAGGCGCCACCGCCGGTTCTTGCCGCGGCCACGCATCCAGTACGGCCTTGAACAGTGTCGCCAGGGGAATCGCAAAGAACACACCCCAAAACCCCCACAGCCCGCCAAACAACAACACCGCACAGATGATCGCCACCGGATGCAGGTTGACAGCCTCCGAGAACAGCAGCGGCACCAGTACGTTTCCGTCCAGGGTCTGGATAATGCCGTACACCGCCATCAAGTAGATGAACTGATCACTCCAGCCCCACTGGAACAGCGCAATCAACATCACCGGCACCGTTACCACCACCGCGCCGACGTAGGGCACCACCACCGACACACCCACCAGCAACGCCAGCAATGCCGCGTAGTTCAGGCCGAGTGCGACGAAAGCGATGTAGGTGACGCCCCCGCAGATGACGATCTCAATGACCTTGCCGCGGATGTAATTGGCAATCTGCCGGTTCATTTCCTCCGCCACCCGGGTAATCAGCGCTCGCTCACGCGGCAGGTAACCGCTTACCCAGCGGCCGATCATCGCGCGGTCCTTGAGAAAGAAGAACACCAGGATCGGCACGAGCACCAGGTAGATCATGATGTTGACCAGCAACGGCAGACTGGACAGGGAAAAGGTCAGCGCCCATTGCCCGAACTTTCCGATCTCGCCGCGCGCCACTTCGATGGCCTGCAGCACCTGCTCGTCCGACACCAGGTGCGGATAGCGTTCCGGCAACAGTAGCAACAGCGATTGCCACTTGGCGAGCATGCCCGGCAACTCGTTGAATAACGTGATCATCTGATGCCACAGCAAGGGCAGCACCACCACGATGAACACCACCAACAGCCCCATGAACAACGCAAACACCAACCCTACCGCGACCCCGCCCGGCAAACGCATACGCTCCAGCGTGGTGACCAGGCCTTGCATCAGGTACGCCAACACCATCCCGGCCAGCACCGGTGCCAACATGCCGCCCAAGGTGAGTACGGCGGTAAAGGCCAGGAACAGCAGGACCGCCAGCACCACGGCTTCTTCATCGGAGAAGTAGCGCTGAATCCAGTCTCGTAACACTTTGAACATCAATCAACCTCGGGCGGTAGGGGCAAACGGTTCAGGCCTTGCGCAACCAATAGCGGTATACACCGGCGGCGTCTTCTTCATGCAACAGGGTGTGGCCAGCCAACTTGGCAAACGTGCGGAAATCACGCTGGGAGCCTGCGTCCGTGGCGATCACCTTGAGCACTGCGCCGCTGGCCAATCGATTGAGTTCCAGCTTGGCCTTAAGCAACGGCAACGGGCAATTGAGGCCGCTGGCATCGAGTTCGGCATCAAAGGCTACAGCGTCGGTCATGGTTTTACTCCGGGCACGCGTTTGGGGTGCTTAGAATATCTGGTCCGAAGCTCAGTGTCCGGCTACAGTAAGCTCTTTGTCGAAAGGCTCTGTGCATGACTTTTTTGCGCCCTACCCTGCTGACGCTGGCCTGCCTGCTGGCCTCTCCGGGCTTCGCTGACGACCTGCCGTCACTTGGCGACGCCAGTTCTGCCATTGTCTCGCCACAACAGGAATACCAGTTGGGCCGTGCTTGGCTTGCCTACCTGCGCGGCCAGGTCTCGCAACTCAATGACCCACAACTCAAGGATTACGTGGAAACCAGCGTGTACAAGCTGGTGGAGACCAGTCAGGTCAATGACCGGCGCCTGGAGTTCATCCTGATCAACAGCCCACAACTCAACGCCTTTGCCGCCCCCGGTGGGATTGTCGGGGTCAACGGCGGTTTGTTCCTCAACGCGCAAACCGAAGGCGAATATGCTTCGGTACTCGCCCACGAATTGGCTCACTTGTCCCAGCGCCACTTCGCCCGCGGTGTGGAAGCGCAGTCGCGCATGCAGATCCCGATGATGGCCGCTTTGCTCGGCGGCATCATCGCTGCAGCAGCGGGCGCGGGTGATGCCGGCATTGCCGCGATTGCCGGCAGCCAGGCGGCAGCCATCCAGGAGCAACGTCGGTTCTCCCGTCAGAACGAACAGGAGGCTGATCGTATCGGCATTCTTAACCTGGAAAAAGCCGGTTACGACCCGCGCTCCATGCCGACCATGTTCGAACGGCTGATGCGTCAATATCGCTTCGACGCCAAGCCACCGGAGTTCCTGCTGACTCACCCGGTTACCGAATCACGGATCGCCGACACTCGTAACCGCGCCGAGCAAGCCAAACCCGGCGGCAAGGAAGACAGCCTGCGCTATCAACTGATTCGCGCGCGCGTGCAGTTGCAATACGAGGACACGCCCGGCCTTGCGGCCAAACGCTTCCAGGCGCAGTTGGACGAGAACCCTAAAAACGATGTGGCGCGCTATGGCCTGGCCATCGCCCAGATCAAGGGCACTCAACTCAAGGAAGCGCGGGAAACCCTGGCACCGCTGCTGGCCAAGGCGCCCAATGACATCACGTACAACCTGGCGCAAATCGAGCTGGACATCACCAACAACCGCTTGCCGGATGCCCAGCAACGCACTGACCGGATGCTCACCCAGTACCCCGGCAACTACCCGCTCAACCAGGTGCGCGTGGACTTGCTGCTTAAGCAGAACCGTACCGCCGATGCGGAGAAAGCGTTGGATGCCTTGCTCAAATCCCGTCCCGATGACCCCGACGTCTGGTACCAGGTCGCCGAGACACGCGGACTGTCCGGCAACATTATTGGCTTGCATCAAGCCCGCGCCGAGTACTTTGCATTGGTAGGCGACTTCCAGCAGGCCATTCAGCAACTGGATTTTGCCAAGCGCCGAGCCGGCAACAACTTCCCGCTGTCCTCTCGTATCGACGCGCGCCAGCGTGAGCTGATCGAGCAGGAACGCTTGGTAAAAGGGATGATGAGCTAAATACATCGCCCACAAAAAAGCCCCGCTTTCGCGGGGCTTTTTATTGGCCTGGAAGTTACTCGGCCAGCTTGAAGGTAATGAAGCTCGCACGCCCTTGACGCAAGACACGCATCGACACCGAACGGTTCTTCGGCAGCGCCTTGGCGATGTCGGTGAACTGCTTGGTGGAGTCGATGGCCTGATTGTTCAGGTGAGTGATCACGTCACCTGGCTGCAGGCCAATCAGAGAGGCAGGGCCGTCCTGCACTTCCTTGATCACTACGCCACTTTTAAGGTCGAAGCTTTTCTTCTGCTCATCAGTCAGCTCAGCCACGGCAATGCCCAGGCGATTGCTGCTGCGCTCGGCACCCGGTTTGGCGTTGCCCAGAGCGTCCAGGGTGGCGCCCTCTTCCGGGATCGCACCAACGGTCAGCTCAACGGTCTGGCGCTTGCCATCACGAATCACTTCCAGCTTGGCTTTGCTGCCAGCCTTGAGTGCACCGACCAAGTGCGGCAGGTCTGCCGACATGATGATCGGTTGGCCATTCATGCTCAGGATCACGTCACCGACTTGCAGGCCACCTTTGGCAGCCGGGCCGTCGTCCTGGATCTGGGCGACCAGGGCACCGGCCGGCTTATCGAGACCGAACGACTCAGCCAGGTCCTTGTTCACTTCCTGGATCACTACGCCCAACCAGCCACGGCTGACCTTGCCACCGCTCTTGAGCTGGTTGGAAACGTCCATGGCCACGTCAATCGGAATAGCAAAGGACACCCCCATGAAGCCACCGGAGCGGGTATAAATCTGCGAGTTGATCCCGACCACTTCGCCCGCCAGGTTGAACAGCGGACCGCCGGAGTTACCCGGGTTGATCGGCACGTCGGTCTGGATGAATGGCACGTAGTTTTCATTTGGCAAGCTGCGGCCAATGGCACTGACGATGCCCTGGGTGACGGTATGGTCAAAGCCGAACGGTGAACCGATCGCTACTACCCACTGGCCGGCTTTCAGGTCCTGGGATTTACCCAGTTTCAGTACCGGCAAATCTTTGCCGTCGATTTTCAGCAAGGCCACGTCGGAACGTGGGTCGGTGCCGATCAGCTTGGCTTTCAACTCACTGCGATCAGCCAGGCGCACAAGAATCTCGTCGGCGTCGGCAATCACGTGGTTGTTGGTGAGGATGTAGCCGTCAGGCGAGATGATGAAGCCCGAGCCCAAGGACTGTGCCTCACGCTGGCCACCGCCGCCGCCACGCGGGGAACGCTGTTGCGGCATGCCACGCTCGAAGAACTCGCGCAGCATTGGCGGCAGGCCTTCCAGATCGGGCATCTGCTGGTTCGAGACTTTGCGATCCGGCAGTTTTTGCGTGGTACTGATGTTCACCACGGCAGGCGAGGCCTGCTCCACCAGTTGGGTGAAGTCAGGCAATTCGGCCGCTTGCGCGGACACGGCCTGACCCAGCACCAGCACCGTGGCGACTATGGATAGGTAAGACTTCAAACGTGGTATCGACATACAGCTCCCGTTACGACGAGCAGGGTTGAGCGACAGGGTTCAAGAAACGCCGAAAAGTGCGACCGACATCTTTGTTCCGCGAACAAAACAAGGCCAGGGCCGACAAGCCCTGACCTATAAAAAACATGGGGATTTTTTGCAAGTGAAAATACTGATCCTGAAGTTTCATGCTTCCAGCCTCCAACCAAGCACAGGCTCACATTGAAAGGTCAGGATGAACATAGGATTAACGACTCACGGCTTTGCGGCAGCGGTTTTTTCACCGCGCACCGACAGCGCGATGCGTTCGGCAGTGCCGATGGGGATTTCGCCCACAACGGTCACCATCACTTCACCCTCTACCGTGTTCAAGCGGCGCGATACGGCAACGGTCGGGCCCAGCTGAGTACGGGTTTCGCTCACGCTGGCGCCATCGGTCGACTCAAGAAACACCGAAAAACGTGCCAGCCCATCGTCGTACATCAGGCTATCGACAGTGGACTTGGTCTGGGTATCTTTGCGTGCAGTACTGCTGGTGAGCTGAAACCCCGGAGGCAGCCAATCCAAATGCCACGCATGGGTGGCGGGGATTTCAGGCGCCTTGCTATTGGCAAGCGCGATAGGTGCGCAATCACCGCTGGGCTGCAAGTCTCGGTCAGAGAGCGCGACCGACGTGTTCAGTCGAGTGAACTGGAAACGCTCCAACAATTGTCCCTGTTCATTAAGTAACAAGGATTTGAGCGGCAACGCAGTTTGACGATCAAGGTGCAACTCGAAACCATACCGATACTGATCGCGCGGCGTGATCGAGATAATCACCGCATTTCGACCGGCTACGCGAGATTTGCCAATGACGGCCAATTCGTAGAGTTGAGTGAGTTTTTGCGGATCAAGGGCGCGCGATGGCGCTTCGGGCGAATTACCCAGGCCGGCAACCAGAGCGCCACTGACGCATTGGGTTCGACCGTCTACCCGCACCAATTCCTGAGCTGATCCGTCGAGTTGCAAGAGCCGCTCACGGACATGCCCGTCTTGAATACGGTGCCAGATATCGTGGGTAGAGAAACTGCCGTTACGCTCGTAGACGAACGTACCTTCGAAGCTTTGCTGCTGCTCTGCACGCCCAAGTCGAGTCAGCCAGTCTTGGGCTTCGTCGGCATGGGCGGATAGTGCAAAACAACCACTGAGCAAAAGCGTAAGGAGCGGTATGGCGCGCATAGGGCTCCTTAACGGTTTAGCGGTTTTCCAGACTTGCTGCACGAGCGTATGGCAGAGCGCTTTCAGTGCCTTTCAAAGCCGATTCCTGTGCGTGTTGGCGCAGGTAGCCTGGAAGACGCTGATCCTGCCAGCCGGATTGCCCTTGAAGTACACCGTTAGCCATAGGGCCGGTGGTATCGGAACTTTCCTTATAGCCGGCCAGCACTGCTGGACCTTTGACTTGCGGACCGGCCATGACCGGTTGCTGAGTCTGTTGGGCCAGTTCGGCACCGGCTATTTCGTCCTGGTTGTACAGGCGAACACCGGCCAGCACGGCAACAGTTACCGAAGCAGCTACTGCCAAACGACCCAGGCTACGCCATGGACCACGAGCAGCTTTTGCCGGAACGGCTTCATCAGCCAGCGCAGCAGAAACGGCCGCAGCAATATCCAGACGAGGGATTAGAAGATCCTTGTGCATCACCGCCCGAGCGACTTGGTAACGAGACCAGGTATCACGGGTTTCGGCATCATCAAATGCATTGAGCACTCGACGAAGTTCCAGTTCATCCGCTTCGTTATCCATCACTGCGGACAGCGATTCCTGCAGGGCATCACGACTCATGGCGGTTCCTCTCTTGGCTGTCGCCGCTGTCTTTAGTTTTCCTGCAACAACGGTTGCAAGGCTTTATCGATGGCTTCCCGGGCCCGGAAAATCCGTGACCTCACAGTCCCCACCGGACACTGCATGACACTCGCAATGTCTTCGTAACTCAGACCATCGAATTCACGTAAAGTTAACGCCGTACGTAAATCTTCTGGAAGTTGCTGAATTGTGCGATGAACGGTGCCTTCGATCTCGTCGCGCAGCAATGCACGCTCCGGCGACTCGAGATCTTTGAGGCCGTGATCACCATCATAAAATTCTGCATCTTCTGAACTTACATCACTGTCTGGTGGGCGGCGGCCGCGAGACACCAGATAGTTCTTCGCCGTGTTAATGGCGATGCGGTATAGCCACGTATAAAACGCACTATCACCGCGGAAGTTGCCAAGTGCACGGTATGCCTTGATAAAGGCTTCCTGTGCAACGTCCTGCGCTTCATGGGTGTCGTGCACAAAACGCACGATCAACCCGAGAATTTTGTGCTGGTATTTCAGCACTAGCAGATCAAATGCTCGCTTGTCGCCGCGTTGAACGCGCTCGACCAGCTGCTGATCCTCTTCCTGGGTTAGCATGAACACTCCTCGTTGTACTTGGAGGAGGCTTGCATAACTAAACGATCAGGCTTGCAAACATAGACTCGGACTTTTCGCAAAAGTTCTCCCCCTCCAAGCAAGTTTCCGGCGCGCACTGATTTGGCACACACGAAAAACGCAGCACGGGCATTGCCGGCTGCGCGAATAATCTTGTCGCCGGTTTTCTGACGCGTCCAATGCTCCCGACGGGCCAATAAACTCAACGTTTTCCCAGCTTTCGGGCAACCTGCTATTGAGTCAGGGCTTATGCAAAAAGTTCCCGTCTCAATAACCAGCCGATTTTACCCAAGCTGCGCACCGTAATCTCACATTGCCACGAATGCCCGGCTATTGTGCCGCTCCCCCCCTCTATATACTAGTGGCCCGTGTGACCCTTTGATTCGCCGATCCAGGCGTCCTGTTCGCGCCCCCCCCTTTGGATCGCTTTTTGCGGAATCCTGCTAATGAGCCAACAGTTTCAACACGATGTCCTGGTGATCGGTAGTGGCGCGGCCGGCTTGAGCCTGGCGCTGACGCTCCCCAGCCACTTGCGCATTGCGGTCCTGAGCAAAGGCGATCTGGCCAACGGCTCGACATTCTGGGCCCAGGGCGGCGTCGCAGCAGTTCTGGACGACACTGACACCGTGCAATCCCACGTCGAAGACACCCTTAACGCCGGCGGCGGCCTGTGCAACGAGGACGCCGTACGCTTCACCGTCGAGCACAGCCGCGAAGCCATCCAATGGCTGATCGACCAGGGCGTGCCGTTCACCCGCGACGAGCATGCCGGCAGCGACGACGGCGGATTTGAATTCCACCTGACCCGCGAAGGCGGTCACAGCCATCGCCGCATCATCCATGCGGCTGACGCCACCGGTGCCGCCATTTTCAAAACCCTTCTCGAGCAGGCCCGCCAACGCCCCAACATCGAGCTGTTGGAACAACGGGTAGCCGTCGACCTGATCACCGAAAAGCGCCTGGGCCTGGCAGGCGAACGCTGCCTCGGCGCCTACGTGCTCAACCGCGCCAGCGGCGAAGTAGACACCTACGGCGCGCGCTTCACCATTCTCGCCTCGGGCGGCGCGGCCAAGGTTTATCTCTATACCAGCAACCCTGACGGTGCCTGCGGCGATGGCATTGCCATGGCGTGGCGTTCGGGCTGCCGCGTCGCGAATCTGGAATTCAACCAGTTCCACCCCACCTGCCTTTATCACCCGCAGGCCAAGAGCTTCCTGATCACCGAAGCCCTGCGCGGTGAAGGTGCGCACCTGAAACTGCCAAATGGCGAGCGCTTCATGCAACGCTTCGACCCTCGCGCTGAGCTCGCGCCGCGGGATATTGTCGCCCGCGCCATCGACCACGAGATGAAGCGCCTAGGCATCGACTGCGTCTACCTGGACATCAGCCACAAGCCCGAAGCCTTCATCAAGACCCATTTCCCCACCGTCTACGAGCGCTGCCTGGCGTTCAACATCGACATCACCAAAGGCCCGATCCCGGTAGTGCCGGCCGCGCACTACACCTGCGGCGGTGTGGTGGTGGACCAACACGGCCGCACCGACGTGCCTGGCCTGTATGCGATCGGCGAAACCAGCTTCACCGGCCTGCACGGCGCCAACCGCATGGCCAGCAACTCGCTGCTCGAATGCTTCGTCTACGCCCGCTCCGCCGCCGCCGACATCCTCGAACAACTGCCCCGCATCCCGGTACCCGCCGCCCTGCCCCGCTGGGACGCCAGCCAGGTCACCGATTCGGACGAAGACGTGATCATCGCCCACAACTGGGACGAGCTGCGCCGCTTCATGTGGGACTACGTGGGGATCGTGCGCACTAACAAGCGCCTGCAGCGTGCTCAACACCGCGTGCGGTTGCTGTTGGACGAGATCGACGAGTTCTACAGCAACTATAAAGTCAGCCGTGACCTGATCGAATTGCGCAACCTGGCGCAAGTGGCGGAACTGATGATCCGCTCTGCCATGGCGCGCAAGGAGAGCCGCGGCCTGCATTACACCCTCGACTACCCGCAGATGCTGCCCGAGGCCCGTGACACTATTCTGGTGCCAGCCACCTACGGCGGCTGAACTTCAAGCGAATCCGCAGGCGCCGATGTACATCGGCAGCCTGCGCGTCCCTCGGCACGCAGATCGAACGCACCCGCCATTCTCCCTGCACCCGATAGCGCAGCACCACGATCAACGGTAATGCCAGGCTGTCGGGACGCAGTTGCACAGGGTGCCAGCCGCGCTCATCACAAAATAGCTGCCAGCCGTCTTCATCGCGGCGCAGGCCACGAATCGACGAACGGTGGTTTAACAGGATATGACGCGGCAAAACCCACACGGCGTGGGCCAGACACAACAGAATGCCGAGGCCGTAGAACGGTAGATCCCCAAGCAGCAAGGCGCCCAACGCGAACAGCTGGGCAAGCAGATAGGCCGCCAGCAATAGCCGTGAGGCCTGCCAGCGGCATTCAAAGTGATTACTTGGGCTGGACACGATCCAGAATCATCCGAACCATGCGCTGCAGCTCCGGATCTTCAGATTCGGCGCGCTCCATGAACCAGCCGAACATGTCCTGATCTTCGCAAGTCAGCAGCCTGACGTAGAGGTCGCGGTCCACCTGATTGAGCGTCGCGTACACCTCTTTGGTGAAAGGCACCAGCAACACATCCAACTCCAGCATGCCGCGACGGCTGTGCCAGTAGAGGCGATTGATTTCTACATCTTCGACCATGGAGCGCTCCTCAAATAGAGCGCAAGTATACAGGCCCGACAGCACCGGACCAGTCGGCTTTGGTCGCACCATACGGAAACTATCCATTTGCCGGGCGCCCCTCTATGATGCACCCATGACTTTTTGACCTGCGATGACCCATGGCTGACTCCGCTTTTTTCTGCCCCTTGTCACACGAAGGCGTGCTTGCCGTCCGCGGCGCCGACGCTGCCAAGTTCCTGCAAGGGCAACTGACCTGCAACCTCAATTACCTGAGTGACACCCAGGCGAGCCTCGGCGCTCGCTGCACGCAAAAAGGCCGCATGCAGTCGAGCTTTCGCATCCTGCTGCAAGGCGACGGCGTGCTCCTGGCCATGGCCAGCGAACTGCTCGAACCGCAACTGGCAGATTTGAAAAAATACGCGGTGTTCTCCAAATCCAAACTCACCGACGAAAGCGCCGCCTGGGTGCGTTTCGGCCTGTCGAATGCCGATCAGGCCCTTGCCTCCCTTAGCCTTGAGCTGCCTGCCGAAACCGACAGCGTAACGCGCAGCGACACATTGATCGCCATTCGCGTTTCCCCTGGCCGCAGCGAACTCTGGGTGCCCGTCGAACACGCCGAAACCGTGCGCGCTCAGCTGGCCACACAGCTGCAACCTGCTGACTTGAATCAATGGCTGCTGGGCCAGATCCGCGCCGGCATCGGCCAGGTCATGCCCCAGACCCGCGAACTGTTTATCCCGCAGATGCTCAACCTGCAGGCCGTCGGCGGCGTCAGCTTCAAGAAAGGCTGCTACACCGGCCAGGAAATCGTCGCGCGCATGCAATACCTGGGCAAACTCAAGCGTCGCCTGTATCGCTTGAGCCTTGATGCAACCGAATTGCCCGAGCCAGGCACCCCGCTGTTCGCGCCCAGCCACAACAGTGCTATCGGTGAGGTGGTGATTGCAGCAAAAGCTGACGAATGCGTGGAACTTCTGGCCGTGCTGCAGGCCGAAGCTGCCGACAGTGGCGATGTGCACTTAGGCACCCTGGAAGGCCCGGGCTTGCAGTTGCTCGATCTGCCTTACCAACTGGATCGCGATAAAGAGATCCAGCGTTAATCGCCGCACTTTTTTGCAGCACCCTAGAGAACATGAATGAACAAGCTGGCGGAAAAAGTCCAACAGGCTTTAGTGACGGCCATCGACAACGATGACCTGGTTCTGCCGACATTACCGGAAGTGGCCCTGAACATACGTCAGGCCGCCGAAGACCCGGAAATTAGCATCAGCCACTTGAGCAAAGTGATCGCTCGCGATACCGCCCTGTCGGCACGCCTGATCAAAGTGGTCAACAGCCCGCTGATGCGCGCAACTCAGGAAGTCACCGACCTGCATACCGCCATCACCCGGCTGGGCACCAACTACAGCAGCAACCTGGCCATTGGCCTGGTGATGGAGCAGATCTTCCACGCCCGCTCCGAAGTCGTCGATTTGAAAATGCGCGAAGTGTGGCGCCGCAGCCTGGAAGTAGCAGGTGTGAGCTATGCCTTGTGCCGCAGCCACAGCCAGCTGAAACCTGACCAGGCAGCGCTCGGCGGTCTGGTGCATCAGATTGGCGTGCTGCCGATCCTCGCCTATGCCGAAGACCGTTACGAACTGCTCTCCGACCCGGTCAGCCTCAACCACGTGATAGAGAGCATTCACCCGCTGTTGGGCGACAAACTGCTGGGTGACTGGGATTTTCCGGAGATGCTCGCGAAGCTGCCAGGGCAATACCTGGACCTGGAACGCGACTCCGCGAGCCTGGACTACATCGACCTGGTGCAAGTCGCCGTGCTGTATTGCCACCGGGGCACCGATCATCCGCTGGCGAATGTATCGGTTGCCAGCCTGCCGGCGATCCAGAAGCTGCGCGTCGACCCCTACAGCAATGCCCTGAGTGCCGAGCTGGAAGAAGCGCGCTCGATGTTTTACTGATCAACCCGCGATAAAACTCACGCGCACCTTCAACCCCGCCAACTCGCCGTCATGCAGACTGATCTGCGCCAAGTGTGCGCGGCAGATCTCACCGACAATCGCCAGCCCCAAACCTGAGCCCATGCCCTGTTGGCTGCGGCGGTAGAAACGCTCGAATACCCGGTCCCGCTCATCCAGCGGGATGCCCGGGCCATCATCTTCCACCTCCAGAATCGCGGGCGCCGTGACCCGCAAAATCACGTTGCCTCCGGACGGTGTGTGGGCCAGGGCGTTATCGACCAGGTTGCTCAGCAACTCGTTCAACAAGGTCGGCTCACCCCGCAGCCACACCGGCTCATCCGCCTCCAACGCCAGCGCAACGCCGCGCGCATGCGCCAGCGGCGCCATGGCCATGCCCAATTCCCGCGCCAGTTGGCTGAGGTCGAGCAATTGCGCCCCGCCTTCGGCAATCGCTCGCGCGCCGTTTTCAATGCGTGCCAGCGACAGCAGTTGGTTGGCCAAATGGGTGAGGCGGTCGGTGCCTTGGGCGGCAGTTTCCAGGGTGCTGCGCCACGTCGCCGGGGCCTCGCTGCGTAGACCGAGTTCCAAGCGTGCCTTCAGTGCCGCCAGCGGGGTGCGCAATTCGTGAGCGGCGTCGGCGATAAACTGCGCCTGGCGCTCGAACTGGCCGCGCAGGCGCTCGGTGAAGTGATTGAGGGAGCGCACCAGGGGACCGAACTCATGCTGCACTTCGACCAACGGCAATGGCCGCAAGTCGTCGGGCTGACGCTCCTCAACGGCAGTGCGCAAGCGCTCCAGCGGACGCAGCGCCGCGCTGACGGCAAACCACACCAGCAGCAATGCGCCGACGGCCAACATCCCAAGGCGCAGCAAGGTGTCGGCCAGCAGGCTACGGGCCATGCTTTCGCGCGCTTCATCGGTTTCTGCAACGCGAATTTCGGCCATGCCATTCATGTTCGGTTCGGAGACAGCCTTGAGCAAACTCACCACGCGTACGTGCTGGCCCTGGTAGGTGGCGTTGTAAAACCGCGCCAGCGCCGGGTAGTCGTCCGTGCGCGGCGTGCCCGGCGGCGGGCCGGGGAGGTTTTCGTAACCGGAGATCAGCTTGCGATCAATGTCATTGACCTGATAGTAAATACGCCCGGCGCTGTCGTAGGCAAAGGTGTCCAGCGCCACATAAGGCACATTCGCGCTCAGGGTGCCATCCACCTGGGTCAAGCCGGCGGCGATGGTGCGCGCTGACGCCAGCAAGGTGCGGTCGTAAGCGGTGTCGGCGGCTTCGCGCCCATTCCAGTAGGCGCTCATGCCGCTGGCGAGCATCAATACCACCAGCAACAGCGCCAGGTTCCACAGCAGGCGCCAGCGCAGGCTGCTGGGCTTATGCATCGCGGGCTTCCAGCAGGTAGCCAAGGCCACGGAAAGTCACGATGGCGATAGGCTGGCCGTCGAGCTTCTTGCGCAGGCGGTGCACGTAGATTTCGATGGCGTCGGGGCTGGCCTCTTCATCCAGGCCGAACACCTGCGACGCCAATTGCTCCTTGCTCATTACCCGACCGGGGCGTGCGATCAGCGCTTCCAGCACCGCTTGCTCGCGGGAAGTCAACGTCAGCAGTTCGCCACCCACGGTGAAACGCCGGGTATCGAGGTCGTAGACCAGCACGCCGCACGCTTGCTGGCGCTCACCCCCCAAGACGCTGCGGCGCAACAGCGCTTTGACCCGCGCTTCCAGCTCGGTCAACTCAAATGGCTTGGCGAGGTAGTCATCGGCGCCCAGGTTCAGGCCGTGTACGCGGTCTTTTACATCACTGCGCGCCGTCAGCATCAACACAGGCAGATTTTTCCCACGCGCGCGCAGACGCGCCAACACTTCAAAACCGTCCATGCGCGGCAGCCCCACGTCGAGGATCACCACCGCATATTCCTCACTGTTCAAGGCCAGGTCCGCGGCCACGCCATCGTGCAACACGTCGACAGTCAAACCCGTGCTCTTGAGCGCCTGGGCGACACTTTCGGCGAGTTGCAAATGGTCTTCAACCAGGAGGACACGCATGGATTTTCACCTCATTCGGGCATGGTCGACGCCACGCTTTGCGGGGCAGTTTACAGGCGCCGCCTGCCCTGTGAAGCCCGAAAACATTGAAAGGCAACTGAAAGGTTAGTGAAAGCTTCGCCCTTTAGCATCCAGCCACGGTGGGTCATGCCCGCCGAGCTACCTGATCCGTAGTGCCAGAAAAACGCCTCGAAGCGTTTTCGCAAAAATAAGAACAATAACGGAGTACACAACGATGCTGTCGACACAGCCACAGGCTTGCCCGCCTGTTCGTTTTTCTCGCCTTGCCCAGACCGCCCTTGCCAGTGCCACCGCCCTTGCCGGCTTTTCGCCACTGAGCCAGGCTGCCTTCTTCGAAGACAGCAGCGCCACCCTCGAAACCCGCAATATGTACTTCAACCGCGACTTTCGCGACGGTACCAGTGCCCAGCAATCCAAGCGTGACGAATGGGCCCAGGGGTTCATGCTCAACCTGCAATCGGGCTACACCGATGGCACTGTCGGGTTTGGCGTGGATGCGCTGGGCATGCTTGGGGTCAAGCTCGACTCCAGCCCCGACCGCACCGGCACCGGCCTGTTGCCGACCCACGACGACGGCCGCGCCGCCAACGAATACTCCAAGCTGGGCCTGACCGGCAAAGTGAAGATCTCCGCCACCGAACTGAAAATCGGCGCGCTGATCCCCGAACTGCCGATCCTCAAGCCCAACGACGGGCGCATCCTGCCGCAGACCTTCAACGGCGGCCTGCTGACCTCCAAGGAATTGAAGAACCTGGTGTTCACCGGCGGTCGTCTGGACAAGGCCAAGGACCGTGACGACACCAGCTACGAAGACATCGCCCTCAACAACAAAAACAGCCGCTTCGTCAGCGGCGCCACTGGCAAGCACTTCAACTTCGGCGGCGTGGACTACACGTTTGCCGACAAGATCACCGGCAGCTACCACTTCGCCCAGCTCGACGACGTGTACCGCCAGCACTTCCTGGGCCTTGTGGCCTCACGCCCACTGGGCCCCGGCACTTTCGGCGCCGACCTGCGCCTGGCCATCAGTGATGACACCGGCAGCGCCCGCGGCGGCAACATCGACAACACATCGCTCAACGGCCTGTTCAGCTATGCCCTCAATGGCCATAAGCTCAGCGCCGGCTACCAGCACATGTCCGGCGACAGCGCCTTTCCCTACGTGGATGGCAGCGACCCGTACCTGGTCAACTTCGTGCAGATCAACGACTTTGCCGGCGCACAAGAGCGCTCCTGGCAGGCGCGCTACGACTATGACTTCGCCAAGCTGGGCATTCCCGGCCTGAGTTTCATGAGCCGTTACCTGTCGGGTGACAACATCAGGCTTCGCAACGGCGAGACCGGCAAGGAGTGGGAGCGCAACAGCGAGATCCGCTACGTGGTGCAAAGCGGCACGCTCAAGGATGTCGCCCTGCGCCTGCGTAACGCCACCTACCGCTCCAACTATTCGGCACGTGATGCCGACGAAGTGCGCGTGCTGGTGAGCTACAGCATTGCGCTTTGGTAGTCGCAACTCATAACAACAACGACGGAGATAAACATGACCTATTCACTGCGTAAATTGGCCCTCGCCGCCGGCTGCATGCTGTTCGCCGGCCAACTGTTGGCCGCCGACGAACCCAAGCGCCCGGAGTGCATCGCCCCGGCCTCGCCCGGCGGTGGCTTTGACCTGACCTGCAAACTGGCGCAAAGCGCGCTGGTCAACGAAAAGTTGCTGAGCAAGCCGATGCGCGTCACCTACATGCCAGGTGGCGTGGGCGCGGTGGCCTATAACGCGGTGGTCGCTCAGCGCCCGGCGGACGCTGGCACGCTGGTAGCGTGGTCCAGCGGTTCGCTGCTGAACCTGGCCCAAGGCAAGTTCGGTCGCTTTGATGAAAACGCCGTGCGCTGGCTCGCCGCCGTCGGCACCAGCTACGGCGCCATCGCGGTGAAAGCCGATTCGCCCTACAAAAACCTCGACGATTTGGTCAAAGCCCTGAAGAAAGATCCGGGCAGCGTCGTCATCGGTTCTGGCGGCACCGTCGGCAGCCAGGACTGGATGCAAACCGCACTGATCGCCAAGGCTGCCGGTATCAACCCGCGCGACCTGCGTTATGTGGCACTCGAAGGCGGCGGTGAAATTGCCACCGCACTGCTCGGCGGTCATATCCAGGTGGGCAGTACCGACATCTCTGACTCCATGCCGCACATCCTCAGCGGCGACATGCGCCTGCTCGCCGTGTTTGCCGAAGAGCGCCTGGACGAGCCGGAAATGAAGAACATTCCAACCGCCAAAGAGCAAGGCTACGACATCGTCTGGCCGGTGGTACGCGGCTTCTATCTCGGGCCAAAAGTCAGCGATGCCGACTACGCCTGGTGGAAAGACGCGTTCGACAAACTGCTGGCCTCCGAAGAGTTCGCCAAGCTGCGTGACCAGCGCGAGCTGTTCCCGTTCGCCATGACCGGCCCGGAGCTGGACACCTACGTGAAGAAACAGGTGGCTGACTACAAAGTGCTGGCCAAAGAGTTCGGCCTGATCCAGTAATCGCCCCTCTTTTGGACGGCCGCGCCCTCCTCGACGGGCGGCGCGGCCCAGGAGTTTCACATGCTCTTACAACGCATTTTCGCCTCAGTCATGCTGCTGGTCTGCGCCGGCCTCGCGCTGATGGCGTGGCCGTATCAGGCGGCGTTTTCCTACGAGCCGGTCGGGCCTCGCGCCTACCCGCTGCTGATGCTCGGGCTGATGAGCCTGGGCCTGATCTACATGCTGTTTCGCCCACAGCCCACCAAGCACACCGAAGAAGAACCGGCCCTGGACCGCGACACGCTGATCAAGATCGGCATCTGCGTGGCGCTGTTGATCGTGTTTGCCGGCACGTTCGAGCCTCTGGGCTTCATCCTCAGCAGCATGCTGATCGGCATCCCGATGGCGCGCCTGTATGGCGGCCGCTGGTTACCCAGCGTGGTGATCGTCACCTTGATGGCAATCGGTCTTTACCTGCTGTTCGACAAAGCCATGGATGTACCGCTGCCCCTCGGCCTGCTTGAAGTTCTGGAGAACTGATATGGATACGTTCAGCTACTTGGGCCAGGGCTTCGGCGTTGCACTGACCCCTTACAACCTGGTGACTGCCCTGTGCGGCACCTTGATCGGCACCGTGGTCGGCCTGCTGCCGGGCCTGGGCCCGATCAACGGCGTGGCGCTGTTGATCCCCATCGCGTTCGCCCTGGGGCTGCCGCCGGAGTCGGCGTTGATCCTGCTCGCTGCCGTCTACCTGGGTTGTGAATACGGCGGCCGTATCAGCTCGATCCTGCTGAACATTCCCGGCGAAGCGTCCACCGTAATGACCACCCTCGACGGCTACCCCATGGCCCGCAAAGGCCTGGCCGGTGTGGCACTGTCGTTGTCGGCGTGGAGTTCGTTCATCGGTGCGTTCATTGCCACCTGCGGCATGGTGCTGTTTGCGCCGCTGCTGGCCAAATGGGCGATTGCCTTCGGCCCGGCGGAATATTTCGTACTGATGGTGTTCGCAATTGTCTGCCTCGGCGGCATGGCCGGAGACAAACCGCTGAAGACGTTCGTGGCGGCGCTGATCGGCCTGTTCCTCTCAGCCGTCGGCATCGACGCCAACAGCGGCGTATACCGTTTTACCGGCGACAACATCCACCTCACCGACGGCATTCAGTTTGTCGTATTGGTCCTGGGTTTGTTCTCCATCAGCGAGATCCTGTTGCTGCTGGAAAAAACCCACCGCGGCCAGGAAGCGGTAAAAGCCACCGGACGCATGATGTTCAACCTGAAGGAAGCGTCTGCAGTCTTCGTGGTTAACATCCGTTGCGGCTTGTTGGGTTTCATCATGGGCGTCTTGCCGGGTGCCGGCGCGACACTCGCCTCGGCCGTTGCCTACATGACCGAAAAACGCCTGGCCGGTGCCAGCGGTAAATTCGGCCAGGGCGACATGCGCGGCCTCGCCGCTCCGGAAACCGCAATCGGCGCCTCCGCCTGCGGCGCGCTGGTGCCGATGCTGACCTTGGGCGTACCCGGTTCGGGCACCACCGCTGTGATGATCGGCGCGTTGTCGCTGTACAACATCACCCCCGGCCCACTGCTGTTCCAACAGCAACCGGACATCGTCTGGGGCCTGATCGCGTCGTTGTTTATCGCCAACATCATGCTGGTGATCCTCAACATCCCGATGATCCGCATCTTCACGCGCATCCTCGCCGTGCCGAACTGGGCGCTGGTGCCGGTGATTGCCATCATCACCGCAATCGGTGTGTATGCGGTTCACGCCACCACCTTCGACCTGTTTCTGATGGTCGGCATCGGCATCTTCGGCTACATCCTGCGCAAGCTGGACTTCCCGTTGTCGCCCGTGCTGCTGGGCTTCATCCTCGGCGGCCTGATGGAGCAGAACCTGCGCCGCGCGCTGTCGATTTCCAACGGTGCGCTGGACATCCTCTGGTCCAGCCCGATCACCTTTGGTGTGTGGGTGCTGACCGCGCTGATGCTGGCCTTCCCGCTGGTGCGCATCTACCGCAAACGTGCCCTGCAGCGTCGCGCGCTGGCCGATGTCTGAGGTCACCTTTAAGCAATGGTGGGCAACACCGCTGGTCGGCCTGGCCGGCGGTTACCTGGCCAGCCTCGTCGGCTGGCCTTTGCCTTATATGGTCGGCTCGTTGCTGGCGATTATCCTGGTGCGCTGCCTCACGCCGTGGCAGCTGGCGGAGATTCCCGGCGGGCGCAAATGCGGCCAATGGGTGGTGGGCATCGGCATCGGGCTGCACTTCACTCCGGTGGTGATCGAGCAAGTCATGAGCCACTTCGGCCTGATCTTCTTCGGCGCGCTGATCACCAGCCTGTCGAGCATTGTCGGCGTGTGGTTGATGCGCCGCAGCGGTGAAGACCGCGCCACCGCGTTCTTCTCCAGCATGCCGGGCGGTTCCGGTGAGATGGTCAACCTCGGCGCACGCAATGGCGCGGTGCTCAGCCGTGTCGCGGCGGGCCAGAGTCTGCGGGTGATGGTGGTGGTGCTGTGCGTGCCGGCGATCTTCAAGTATTGGCTGGAAGGCGGCGCGCCGCAGTTTCATCCGGCGCCGGTGAGCTGGAGCTGGCTGGCGCTGCTGTTTGCGATAGGAGCCCTGGTCGCCTGGGGCTGGCAGCGTTTACGTCAGCCGAACCCGTGGCTGTTTGGGCCCTTGTTGGTCAGCGCAACTGCCAGCGTTGTGTGGGACTTGCACTACGGCCTGCCCGACGGCGGCAGCCAGATCGGCCAATGGTTGATCGGCAGCGGCTTGGGTTGCCATTTCAACCGTCAGTTCTTTCGCCGGGCGCCGTCATTCATGGGCCGCACCTTGATCGGCACGGCCTTGACCATGGCGCTTGCAACACTGGCGGCCGTGGGCTTGAGCGCGCTGACGCAGCTGGATTTGCGCTCACTGACCCTGGGCATGATGCCCGGCGGCATCGCCGAAATGAGCCTCACCGCCGAAACCCTGCAGCTGTCGGTGCCATTGGTAACAGCGATGCAGGTGATGCGTTTGTTGTTCGTGCTGTTTCTGGCAGAGCCGTTGTTCCGGCACTGGAACCGCCAGCCAGAAAACTCCTGAACCCTGACGCAAATCAAAATGTGGGAGCGGGCTTGCTCGCGAATGCGGTGGATCAGTCAATAAATCTGGCGACTGACACTCCGCCTTCGCGAGCAAGCTCGCTCCCACATTGGATTGCGGCAGGCCTCAAACAGGCGGCAACCGCCACTCGATTGGCGTCTCGCCATTCTGCTCAAGAAATTTATTGGCACGGCTGAAATGCCCGCAGCCCAGAAAACCCCGATACGCCGACAACGGTGACGGGTGCACCGACGTCAGTACCAGGTGCTTGGTCGCGTCCACCAGCTTCTGCTTGCTTTGCGCATGGGCGCCCCACAGCAGGAACACCAGGTGCGGCTGATGTTCGCTGACCACTTCGATAATCCGATCCGTGAAGAACTGCCAGCCCTTGCCCGCATGGGCGTTGGCATTGGCGCGCTCAACGGTCATGGTGGTGTTGAGCATCAGCACGCCCTGATCCGCCCAGCTTTGCAGGCAACCGTGGTTGGGAATATCGATGTTCAAGTCGCGCTTGAGTTCTTTATAAATATTGACCAGCGAGGGCGGAGTCGGCACGCCCGGTTGCACCGAGAAGCACAACCCGTGGGCCTGACCGGGCCCGTGGTACGGGTCCTGGCCCAGAATTACCACTTTGACCTTGTCCAAAGGCGTTGAATTGAGCGCATTGAAAATCAGCGGGCCTGGCGGGTAAATCTCTTTGCCAGCAGCGTGTTCCTGGCGCAGGAACTCGCGCAGCTGGGCCATGTAGGGCTGCTCGAACTCATCCCGCAGGGCGTGTTTCCAGCTGGGTTCGAGTTTGATACGGTCGCCTTCGGTCATGGTGTGTTCGTCGCGTAGAAAAAGAATGGGCGAACCCTAGGAAAGCAGGCCCCGCTTGTCAATTGATCTGACACACCACCGGCACTTTCCGTTGGACCGATCATACTGATCCTTCACTTTCTCGATTGAGGTCACGATGAACCTGCACTTCGAAGAGCTGACCGGCAGCGACGGCGCCCGCCTTGGCATCGCCAGCCTGGACGCTGAAAAGTCGCTCAACGCGCTTTCCTTGCCGATGATCCTGGCCCTGACCGAACGTCTGGATGCCTGGGCCAAAGACCCGAATATCGTCTGCGTACTGCTGCGCGGCAACGGGCCAAAGGCCTTCTGCGCCGGCGGTGAAGTACGCAGCCTGGCCCAGGCTTGCCGTGAACGGCCCGGCGTTGTGCCGGCACTGGCCGCCGATTTTTTTGCGGCGGAATATCGCCTCGACTATCGCCTGCACACGTACCCGAAACCGCTGATCTGCTGGGGCCACGGCTATGTGCTG
This sequence comes from Pseudomonas sp. 14P_5.3_Bac1, assembly GCF_025466135.1. Lineage (NCBI taxonomy): Bacteria > Pseudomonadati > Pseudomonadota > Gammaproteobacteria > Pseudomonadales > Pseudomonadaceae > Pseudomonas > Pseudomonas sp. 14P_5.3_Bac1. Next base: position 25,630 of record NZ_JANLOF010000062.1, read on the forward strand.
GGCGGCGGCATGGGCCTGCTGCAAAGCGCAGCAGTACGCATCGTCACCCCCAGCAGCCGTTTGGCGATGCCCGAAATCAGCATCGGCCTGTATCCGGATGTGGGCGCAAGCTGGTTCCTGTCACGCTTGCCCGGCAAGCTGGGGTTATTCCTGGGCCTCACCGGCGCGCATATGAACGGCCGCGATGCCCTGGACCTGGGCCTGGCCGACCGTTTCCTGCGCGATGACCAGCAAGACGAACTGATCGAAGGCTTGCTGCAACTGAACTGGCAGGAACAGACCCCGATGCAGCTCAACAGCCTGCTCAAGGCACTGGCCCAGGAAGCCGTCAGCCAACAACCGCAGGCGCAGTGGCTGCCCCGCCGCGCACAGATCGATGAATGGTTGGATGTGGGCGATGTGCGCTGTGCCTGGCGCGCCTTGAACCTGTTGCGCGACCACGCCGACCCGCTGTTCAGCCGTGCCGGCAAGACGCTGGCCGAAGGCTGCCCGCTGACGGCGCATCTGGTGTGGGAACAGGTCGAGCGCGCCCGGCACTTGTCATTGGCCGAGGTCTTCCAGATGGAATACACCATGAGCCTCAATTGCTGCCGTCACCCGGAATTTGCCGAAGGCGTACGCGCACGGTTGATCGACAAGGACCAGCAACCCCATTGGCATTGGCCCGAGATCAACACGGTGCCGGAGGCTGTGGTGCAGGCGCACTTCACCAAGGTGTGGGAAGGCAGGCACCCGCTGGCGGACTTGTCCGACTACTGAAAGGCAATCAATTCTGGCGCCCGACCGTAAATGCACAATTGTCCGGCTGGCTGTCCTGACAAATGTAGACATCTTGTTCGAGTGGATCGGTGGCGAGTTCCCAATGCAGGGACTTCGTCAGCGACATCGTACTGAGGGCCCCCGGCATGTCATACCGCAACGCCAGGCTTCGCCCGCTGCCCATCCGATAAACGCAGCGGTCCAGGTAGCCGTTCTCGCGATCCTTGCCCTGGCCGGGGGTGAAGAGCGCACCGATAAACCGATCCGCGAAGTCATCGGCGTCGACCTTTGGGCTTCGCCAATGAGAGTGTTTATCCGACGCTTGAAAATAGCCGCTCACGTACTTGACCGATGAAGGGTAGGGACAGCCCTGCTCCGCATTCGCTTGCGCGATGCCGCCCACCAACAATAAGAACCAGCACACACGTTTGATCAAAGAGCATTCCATAAACCCACCGCCTCCTCAGAGACGCACAACGGCGTCCCCAGCAGTGGAATGCAGATCAAACGCTTGCGATAGCTGTTAGAAATGACAGTGCCGACGAACGGCAGGCATAAAAAAGCGGCGCCTGGGCGCCGCTTGGGGGCATTACCTGTCAACGATGGCCGCCACCGCCGCCGCGTCCACCACCATGGCCCGGCCCGCCATTGCCCCACCGATTGTTCCAGCCCTGGCCTGGATAAGGCCGGTAAGCGGGCCGTGGGTAATAACGCGGGGCCGGTTGGTAATAGCGCGGCGCCGAATAGTAACGTGGCGGCGGCGCATAGTAGCTGCGCCCATATTGATAGTAGGCAGGGCCACCGTAGTAATAGGCCGGTGCCGGCGCGGTGTAGACCTCGGAGCGATAGTAAGTAGCACCTCCATCGTAATAAGGCACACAGGCGCAAAGGGTCAGACCGAGTAAAGCGCTGAGCAGCAGTCGTCGATACATGGCGGCCTCCTGGACCGCGGAAGAGCACCTCCAGCGACGCGGGAGGGCGGCATTCAGCTTTCACTGAATGACGAAACATCTGACATCAAAAACGGAATCTGGTGCGTTTTCGTAACGGTTTGATACATCTACTCAGGCTGTATCGATTCAGTAAATTAATCTGGATCGCAACTTTGTTGATTACCATAATGTCACTATGACATCGCATGGCGCCAGGGAGGCCCTAGCATGCACTCATCGCCACCCCGTCCGGACTCGACTCATGAAAATCTCAACCAAACTGCTGCTCTCCTTTCTCTTGTGTGCGCTGGTCACCCTAGGGGTCGGCCTGCTGGGAATCAAAGGGGTGGTTCGCCTCTCTTCGGCACTGGAGCTGACGTTCTCCAATAACTTGGTGTCCGTGAGCAACACGGCCGCCACCCTCAACGGCCTGGTCGCCCATAACCGCGGCCTGTACCGCTTGATGGATGCCAGCAAAGGCGACGTTTCCCCCCAGGATCGTGACCGTGTGCGCCAGGACATCGCCCAGGAACTCAAGCGCAGCCAGGCGTCCTACGCCACCTATCGCGCAACCCCACTGGAAGATGACGAACGGGCGGCCGGAGATAAACTCGACCAGATGTGGCCCTCCTACATCAGCAGTTCCGAACGCATCATGGCGCTGATCGACAGTGGCCAGGGCGATCAGGCCCGCACCCTGCTCAACACCACCAACAATGAACTCTTCCGCCAGGCGCGCGAGCTGATCCGCGTGATGATCGAGTCCAATAACCGCCAGATCAAAGAAGGCGCGATCGCTGCCGAGGAGCTGCGCAACAGCGCGTTGACGTGGATGATCAGCGGCATAGTGCTGGCCTTCCTCATTGCCATCATCGTTGGCATGTTGATCACCCGCCTGATCACCCGGCCCATCGCTCAGGCGGTCGAAAGCGCACAGCGCATTGCCAAGGGTGACCTGACCCAGGCCATCGTCACCGAACGCACCGACGAAGCCGGGCAATTGCTGATGGCGCTGTCGGATATGCAGGGCGGCCTGAAAAGCACCCTGTTGGAAATCGCCAACGCCTCCGATCAGCTCGCGTCGGCAGCCGAAGAACTGAGCGCGGTCACCGATGAAAGCAGCCGTGGCCTGACCCGCCAGAATGATGAGATCCAACAAGCGGCCACCGCCGTCAACCAGATGACCGCAGCCGTGGACGAGGTGGCCAGCAACGCGGTCTCGACCTCTGAAGCCTCGCGCCAGGCCACCACCGAGGCCGAAGACGGCCGCCAACAAGTGGAACAGGCAGTGTCCGGCATGAGTTCGATGGTGGTCGAGATCAACGACTCCACCCAATCGGTTGCAGACCTCGCCAGCCAAGTGCGAGAGATCGGCAAGGTCATCGATGTGATCCGTGGTATCGCCGACCAGACCAACCTGCTGGCCCTCAACGCGGCCATTGAAGCCGCCCGTGCGGGCGAGCAAGGGCGTGGTTTTGCAGTGGTCGCCGATGAAGTGCGGGCGCTGGCCCACCGTACGCAGACGTCCACGGTGGATATCGAGAAGATGATTGGTGAAGTGCAGACCGGTGCCGACGATGCGGTCGCAGCGATGAACAAGAGCCTGAGCTGGGCCACCGACACCCAGGCCCTGGCGCAGAATGCCGGCGAGGCGCTGCAACGGATCACCGCCAGTGTGGCGAAGATCAATGAACGCAACCTGGTGATTGCCTCCGCCTCCGAGGAGCAGGCCCAGGTGGCGCGCGAAGTCGACCGCAATCTGCTGAACATCCAGGACCTGTCCACCCAGACGGCCGCCGGCGCCCATCAGACCAACGCCTCCAGCCAGGACCTGTCGCGCCTGGCCACTTCGTTTAAAGTATTGGTCAGCAAGTTCCAGCTCTGAGTAGCCTGGGCAGGGTCGGCCCTGTATCGTACAACGCACACCGAGACTCTCCGCAAACTTGTCCGATCCAGCCCGAACCTGCCCATGACCACGCCATCACTCTGCCCCGCCTGCGGCGCCCGCAACGGCTGCGCCCTGGCTGACCCACGTACGGTCGACCAGGCCTGCTGGTGTTACAGCGTCACCATCGACCCGGCAGTACTGCAAGCCCTGCCCGACGCGTTGCGCAACAAGGCCTGCCTGTGCCCCCGATGTGCCCACGTCGATGCGCAGTTGCGCGGAGTCGAGCCGACGTAATGCGGGTTGATCGTTTCCTCAGTAACCTGCCGCGCTTCAATCGCCAGCAAGTGCGCCTGTTGCTGGTTGAGCGGCGTGTGTCGGTCGATGGCCTGGCCGTCAGCGATCCGCACCACGAAGTGCGGGCTTTCAGCCGCGTGTGCGTTGACAGTGAGGTGCTGCAGGCAGGTAAACCGGCGCGCTACTTCATGCTGCACAAGCCCAAGGGGTGTGTCAGCGCCACAGCGGACCCGCAGCACCCGACCGTGCTGGCCTTACTCGATGAGCCGGACAAAGATGAATTGCACATTGCCGGTCGTCTGGATTTCAACACCACCGGGCTGATGCTGATCACCAACGACGGCCAATGGTCACGGCGCCTGACCCAACCGCAGACCAAGCTGCCCAAGGTTTATCGCGTGGAAACCGAACAGGCCATCACCCCGGCGTACGCGGCAACCTTCGCAGCCGGTGTGTATTTCGCATTCGAAAACCTCACCACGCAGCCCGCCGAGCTGGCACTGCTGGGGCCAACGACTGCGCGGCTGAGCATCATTGAAGGCCGCTATCACCAGGTCAAGCGCATGTTCGGGCACTTTGATAACAAGGTCATCGGCCTGCACCGTGAGCGGATGGGGCCATTGGTGCTGGATGACTCGCTGGCGCCGGGCGAATATCGGGCACTGACTGAAAACGAAATCCTCGCGGTCTGATGACCGTTCGGCCGATGCTGGCAATAAACCAGCTTGTTGGCTTGCGACCTGGCGTCTGTGGTGCTTGAATCAAGACGTCAGCCAAATTATGACTGGCGAGTCGCCTATAACCTCCAAGAAACACCTTGCCCCGCCCGCGCATGATCTACGGGCCCTTCAGGCAAACAGCCCGCCCTAACAACAGCCGTCGGCCAGCCGTCATCGGACCGACATGGGTGCTCCTCTTCCAGGCGTATGCCTACCTGTCATAAAGCTCGTGCAGAGTGATCTGCGCGCCCTACCCGCTTGCCAGGAGTCTTACGACATGAGGCCAGAAATCGCTGTGTTGGATATACAGGGTCAGTATCGGGTTTACACGGAGTTCTATCGCGCGGATGCTGCTGAAAAGACCATCATCCTGGTCAACGGCTCCATGGCCACCACGGCGTCCTTCGCCCAAACCGTGAAAAGCCTGTACCCGCAGTTCAACGTGGTTTTGTACGACCAGCCCTACGCTGGCCGCTCCAAAATCCACAACCGCCACGAGCAGATGCTGACCAAAGAAGTCGAAGGCCAGATTCTGCTGGAACTCATCGACCACTTCGCCGCCGAGCACGTGCTGTCATTTTCCTGGGGCGGCGCTGCCACCCTGGTCGCCCTCGCTGCGCGCCCGCGTCGCGTGGAAAAGGCCGTGATCAGTTCGTTTTCCCCGGTGATCAACGCGCCGATGCGCGATTACCTTGAACGCGGTGTGGACTACCTCGGCAACCTCGACCGCGACCGCGTCGGCCACCTGGTCAACAGCACTATCGGCAAACACCTGCCGTCGCTGTTCAAGCGCTTCAACTACAAACACGTGAGCAGCCTGGCCGAGCACGAATACGGGCAGATGCACTTTCACATCAGCCACGTGCTCAACAGCGACCGCCTGTGCTACCTCAAGGCAGCGCGGCAAATCGACATTCCAGTGCTGTTTTTGAATGGCGAATGGGACGAGTACACCAGTGCCGAGGATGCCAAGCTGTTTGGCCAGCATGTGGCCAAGAGCAGCTTCAGCACCATTCAGGCGACCGGGCATTTTCTGGATATGGAGCACAAGGCGGCGTGTCGGGACAGCCGGGACGCGGTGGTGGGCTTTTTGAAACCGCAGCGACAGGTCAGTCGTTTGCGCTACCACCAGGGCCAGACACAGCATGCCTTTGCGATTTGAAATGAAAGCACTGCATAAACGCCCGCTTGGGCGGGAGCCGGGCTTGCCCGCGACGCAGGCACCTGTGTGTCAGCCACACCCAGGTGATGTATCGCGGGCAAGCCAGCTTCCAAGTGAGCTTGAGCGACGCAACCCACACATTTTTCGAAGAAAAACTTCAAATCCCGATGAACATCTGGTACAAAGTCAGCCGCTCTGAGCGGGTATAGTTTAATGGTAGAACAGTAGCTTCCCAAGCTTCCGACGAGGGTTCGATTCCCTCTACCCGCTCCACTCACATTTCGCGCCTACGTCAGTTACGACGCAGGTGCACAAAAAACCGGTCCTTGTGGCCGGTTTTTTTATGGGCGCGATCTGTGCATTCGTCACCTGCCGCGCGCAAACCTGTACAAATCAATATTTCTGTACAAGTATAAATACCAAGCGCTGGCGCTTCGCCGCGCACGATTACGATCACGGAGCCCGGCAATGACACGTCTGCTGATTTCATTGTTGCTGGCGTTAAGTTTGAGCAGTTGCGGCAACGTCGAGGTCGCCCACTACGCCGACCAGAAACCGCCATTGGACCTGGAGCGTTTCTTCAGCAAGCCCGTCAAGGCCTGGGGGATTTTCCAGAAGCGTTCGGGCGAAGTGGCCAAGCGCTTTGAGGTCAATATCGCCAGCCGGCGCGAGGGCAACGCGCTGATTCTGGACGAGCGCTTTCTGTACAGCGATGGCACGCGTCAGCAGCGCGTATGGACGCTGACCCCGGATGGCCCGGGGCGCTGGCGCGGTCGAGCGGGTGACGTGGTCGGCGAGGCGATTGGCGAAGTGGCGGGGAATGCACTGCGTTGGCGCTACCGGCTCAACCTGCCGGTGGACGGTTCGGTCTACGAGGTCAGTTTTGATGACTGGATGTACTTGATGGACGAAGACACGCTGATCAACCGCTCCAGCATGACCAAGCTCGGCGTCGAATGGGGCCAGGTCACGCTGTTCTTTCGTCGCCAATGAAACGACCCACCGTGAGGGTTAACCATGAACCTGAAAATGCTCACTGAATTGGCCGAGAAAGGCGAGATACGCGAGTTGGAGCTGCTGTCGCTGGAGGGTGGCTTCTACATCGCGCGGGTCAGGTTGGATCATGTCGAAATGACGCTGGTGGACGATGACGCCAAGCCCATGCGCATCGGCTCCACCACGCACTTGCGCGACCTGTTGCAGCGGGTTCCGCCGTTTCCGTGTGTGCTGGTGCAGCACAGCGTGCACGATGAAATGTGCGGTGTCCGCGAAGGGCCGATCGGCGCGTTGCGTATACCGTTTACCCTGGCCTCGCCCCTTTAAACCCCATCACGTATCCCACGCTGCACCACCCACGCCAACGGCAAAGTCACCAGCAACATCACCGCCAGGACCATCACCGCCATCGGCACACCGAGCGCATCGCCGACCCCGCCGAACACCACCGGCGCCAGCGCTCCGCCGCCAATGGTGCCGGTGTAGAACACCGCAAAGGTCTGTTCGCGTTTGCCCGCGCTCGCCAGGTCCGGGACGGCGCCGTAGAGCACAGAAGACGTGCCGTTCAGCGCCAAGCCTAGCAGCGGCAACATCACCATCAAGCCACTCAGCGGTAGATACACGGCTGTGACGATCAACAGCGCGGTGCTGGTTTCGGTCAGCCAGACGGTTTTCATCATGCCAATGCGCGCCCCCAGGTAGCCGCAAAGCAATTTGCCGAACGCACCGCCAATGAACAGCATCGTCAGCGCCAGCCCAATGCCCGCCGTGCCAGCGCCTTTGGCTTGCAGCAGAAACGGCAGAAACGTGAGAAAGCCCATGCGCACGGCGCTGTCGAGCGTACCGGTGAGGATCAGCGCACGCAGGCCTGCGACCGAGCCCGTGCCACCGGGCGGCTGGGCTTTTTCGGTGACACCGGGCTCGCGAACTTGAGTCGGCACCAGCCACCACAGCAATCCCGCTGCCGCCAGACCGAGCAGCCCCAGCAGGGTGGCGCTGGCGCGCCAACTGACGACGGTAAGCAGCAGGCCCACCACCCCAGGAATCAGGGTTTTGCCGATATCGCCGCTGAAGTTGTACTGGGACAGCGCCTGCTTGACGCCACCACCGTCCTCATAAGCGTCGGTGATCATCGAGGAGGCCAAGGGGTGTTGGGTGCTGGCGCCCAAACCGCCCAGCAGCAACGCCAACAGCAACAAGCTCAGCGATGTGGCTTGCCCCACCAATAAATAAGCGACACCCGCAAGCGCAGTGCCACCCACTAGCAACGGCAAACGGCCCCAGCGTCGGGCGGCGCGGCTGGCCATCAGTTGGAACACGGCCATCATTGCGGAGTAGGCGCCACGCAACAGGCCGATCTGGGCGTAGGACAAGGCAAACTGCGCCTGCCAGATCGGCAGCAACACGTAGATAACGTCGGTGAGACCATCGTGTACGGCGTGAGCGCTGCAACCGGCGATCAACGCGCGGCGCCGGCTGGAGGTTTCGCGCACAGGCACAGCAACAGTGTCATTCATGGTGTCGGGACCGGCTCAGGTTTGAGGGGCTTCCAGCCCGTCAGGGCGATCAGCAGGGTCAGCAGTTGAAAACCGATTATCAGCGCCACACAGCCGGCCCAGCCCCAGCGTTCCCAGATCAATGCCGGGACGATGGCACCGCAACTGCCGCCCAGGTAATAGCACGTCAGGTAAACCCCCACGGCGCCAGACTTGCTCTCACCGGCGGTGGCACTGATGAAAGCATTGGCGGCGGCCTGGGCCAGGAACACGCCGGTGGAACTGAGCGCCAGGCCCACCACAATGCACCACAGCGAAGGCGCCAGGGTCAGCGCCGAACCACCGATACCGAGCGCGGCGGCGACCGCCAGCAGTTCGGCGTGAGGTCTGGCTTTGCTGAGGCGCCCGGCGATGGGAATCACGATCAACGCCAGCAAAAACACCATGTAAAGCGTGCCCAGCGCCGCAGGCCCCAAGTTGAACGGTGGCAGGCCAAGGTGCAAACCTGCGTAAGTAAATGCTGCAACCTGGGAGAACAACACGCAAAAACCTACGCCGTATGCCGCCAGCAAAGGTCGGCGAAAAACACCTGAAGAAACCGCTCCAGGCCGTTCGCCGCGCAGTCGATTGGCGGGCAACAGGAACTGAATAAACCCACCGACCATCAAGCTCAACACCGCCAGCAGTTCGAACGCTTCGCGCCAGCCCACGTATTGCGTCATCACACCGGTGACGAAACGCCCGGCGAACCCGCCCAACACAGTGCCCGCCACATACAGGCTGGTGACCTCGGTCACCGTCGCGCCACGCCAACGGTCGCCGATGTAAGCCACGCTGGTGGCAAACACCAGCGGGATCAACATGCCCTGCACAAACCGCCACACCAGCACGTCGGCAAAACTGCTGGCGTAGGCGGTCATCAGCGCAGGAACGGCCAGCAGCAGCGCGGCCACAGCGATGACCGTGCGCTGTTCGAAGCGCCCGGTCAGCCGGCTGACAAAGGGCGCGGTGATCGCCACCGCCAGGGTGGTGACCGTGATGCTCCAGCCCGCGTCCTTGGCGCTGATATGAAACTGCGCCGCAAAGGTCGCGAGGATGCTCTGGGTGGCGTAGAGGTTCAGAAACGCCGCGCAGCCACACAGGAACAGGGCTAGACGGGCACAATGCAGGCGCGGTTTCATGAAACCTCTCGTTTTATTTTGTAACGCCTTTATAGAATGGCCGTCGGGTCTTAAACCAATACCGATTTCGAACCGATCAATACCCAAAGATCAGGATGCTCGACCTACGCAAGCTGCGTTACTTTCTGACGGTCGCCGAAGAATTGCACTTCGGCCGCGCGGCACTGCGCCTGCACCTGGCCCAGCCGCCGCTGACCCGGCAGATATCAGCGCTGGAGACAGAGCTGGGGTTCAAGCTGTTTGATCGCACCAGCCGCACGGTTTCTCTTACCGCCCAGGGTCGTTCGTTCTTGCCCTACGCGCGCGGCGTGTTGGAGCAGGTTGAATTGGCACAGGTCATCGCCGGCAAACTGGCAGCGGGCACTGCAGGCCAATTGGCACTCGGGTATGTCAGCTCGATCGCGTTGTCGGACCTGTTCAGCCAAGCGATCCAGGCCTTCGCCCAGCGCTTGCCCGATGTGCAGTTGACCTTGGTGGAGTGCGCCTCTGGCAGCCTCGGCGCGCAGGTGGCAGACGGCCGGCTGGATATCGGATTGAGTCGGCTGTTGCCGCAGACAGCAGACGTTCACGCGTTGTCGTTGGGCGAAGAGCGGCTGGTGGCCGCGGTGTCCAGCGACAGTCCGCTGGCCAAGCTGGCACAGGTCAGCTTGACGCAACTCAGTGCGTATCCGCTGATTCTGTTCCCGGCCGACTACGGGTCGGGTCTGAACCAATCCATCGAGCACCTTTACCGCCGCCACGCCCAGCCTTTGCACGCGGGGCCAACCGGGCGGCAGATCACCTCGATCATTGCCTTGGTGGCCGCCGCGCAAGGCGTGGCGTTGGTGCCCGCCTGTACCCAAAGCCTGATGAACAAGGGCGTGACGTATCGGCCGCTGGTGGAGGCGGATGCGTGCGCGCAATTGTTGGTGTTGACGCCCGCGCAAAGGAAAAATGTATTGGCTGATGCATTTCTCGCCATCCTTGCGCAGGTGTTACACAGCCGGTAATGCCTTGGAAACACCGTAAGACCTCGATGCAACAACACGCCGAGACGCTCATTCAACACCGACCATCGACCGTCGTCAGACGGCGTGTTCGTCTCTCGGTTACGGGGATTTCAATTGGCCCGACTGGCGCCAATGGAACGGCCAGCCCTTGAGGAATTTGATCGCAAGAAACGCAGTTTCCAAACAGGCGGATGGCATTACAGTAGCGTCCTGGCTTTTAACACCCGCCCTTCGAGGAGCCCGCTCATGCCCTACGAATACACGCTCATGCCCTCCCCCGTCGGCCAGCTCACCCTGGTGGCCCGCGACGGCAAGCTCAACGCGATCCTCTGGGAACAAGAACGCGCCAACCGCGTACGCCTGGGCGAGTTGCGCGAGGCCAACGACAGCCCGGTGCTTATGGAAACCGCGCGCCAGTTGCGCGAGTATTTCGCCGGCGCACGCAGCCAGTTCGAGCTGGAACTGGACTTCAACGGCACGCCTTTTCAACAGCAGGTCTGGCAGGCGCTGCTGACCATCCCGTTTGGTGAAACCCGCAGCTACAGCCAGATCGCCGAGCAAATCGGCAACCCCAAGGCCGTGCGCGCGGTGGGCGCCGCCAACGGGCGTAACCCCATCTCGATCGTTGCGCCCTGCCATCGGGTAATAGGCGCCTCCGGTGGGCTGACCGGGTTCGCCGGAGGGCTTGGCGCCAAACAATACTTGCTCGCGCTGGAAGGTGGACGCCAGGCAGAACTGGGCTTGTGAGGCGAACCGCGACAAAAACGTACAACTTTGTTCACCGGCGCTTTTGTAAAAAGAAATTTCAAAGAACCGCTGCGGTCCATAATTTCATCACCCACCCCTTAAGGAAGGAAAAACGGTCATGAAATTCTCCGCAGTCTCTCAATCCTTGTCCCGCTGGGCAGGCAGCGCCCGGACGTTCTATGCGGCCGTCGCGTTGATTTTCCTGTGGAGCCTGAGCGGACCCTATTTCCACTACAACGACACCTGGCAGCTGATCATCAACACCTCGACCACCATCATCACCTTCCTGATGGTCTTCCTGATCCAGAACACACAAAACCGCGACAACGACATCCTGCATATCAAGATCGACGAACTGCTGCGCGTCTCCAAGGATGCCCAGAACGCCGTGTTGAGCCTGGATGGCCTGGACCGCAAAGAACTGGAACAACTGCGCAAGCAATACCGCAGCATCGGTGACACCGGCACGGTCAGCTTGAGCTCCAGTTGTGGTGAAAGGGTCGACGATGCGCACCCCAACAAAACCGACTTGAATCAAGCCTGAAAAAAACGGCGGTTGGAAATCATCCAACCGCCGTTTTTCATTTCAGGTGACGCAATCAACCGTCGCCTTGATGACCTTTACCGTAAGTCGAGGCCAGGGCACGGGCTTTTTGCAGACGCTCTTCAAGCTTGGGCAGCGTCTCGTCCACCAGCGCTTTTATCTCTGGCACATCCGACGCCGCGCCTTCTTTCTTGAACAGGGCGATGGCGTCTTCGTTTTCCTTGACCTGCTGCGCGGTGTAGGCGGCGTCGAAGGAGTCGCCGTCCTTGAGTTCAGGCATCAGGGTTTCGGCCTTGTCGACGATCTTCTCGCGCGGGGCCACGGGCAAGTCGAGCTTCTTGGCGATGGCCGCCAAATGCTGGTTGGCCAGGGTGCGTTCGTTGATGACCTCGATGGTGTAGTCCTTGATTTCCTGGGACGACGTCCTGGCGTGGGCCATGCGACTGGTTTCGATATCGGCCATCCCTTTGGCCGAAGCCTGCTCGATGAATTCAGCAGGCGACTGGGCGAAAGCATTGCTGGCGCCGAGGCCCAGCAGCATCGCGAAACTGGCGGTGCGTAACCGGATAGCCATGCGGCTCATGATAGGTTCCTCCAGGGCAAAAATAGGCGCGGGGAAATACGCCCCGCCCTGAATTCGAATTTTCAGGGCGGCAAAGGTTTAGAAAAAACTCGCCAGCGCGACGAACGGTCGTCGTCGCCTCAAGCCGGTTTGCTGGCGAACAGCCCCGGTAACGCGTGCGCCAGGGCGTTAATGGCGAAGCCGATAAACATCACGCCACACAGCCTGGTGATCAGGATTTCATGCCGCTGGTACACCGTGCGCACGCGCTGGGCGCCCACCACGCCGATCAGAATCGCGTAAGCCAGCAGGCCGCCGATGAAACTCAGCAAGATCAACGACGGCAGCATTGCCCATGTCAGCAACTCGGCACGGCTGGACAGCAGCGCCGTAAAGGTTGCGACCGCCACCGGGTAGGCCTTGGGGTTGGTCAAGCCGAACAGAATGCCGTGCCAGAACGGATGGCGCGCCGCGCCCTGAGGCGCATCGCTGCTGCGGCGCTGGGTGCGAATCGCCCGCCAGCCAAGCCAGAACAAGTACCCACCGCTGAGCACGCCCAGCACATCAAAGGCACTGCTGCCGACTTCCCGCGCGCCCACAATGGCGACCAGTGCCGTACTGCACCACACCACATCACCCAGCAAGTGCCCGCACAGAAAACCCGCCCCGGCGCGACGACCACGAGACGCGCCGATACCAAATACCGCGAGGACGCCCGGCCCAGGCGTAATCCCATAGATAAAACCCGAAGCAAGAACGGCGAGCAGCAAGGATGGGGTCATGGACGCGACTCTGACAGGCGATTGAAGGTGCAGCGATTCTGCACGTTCTGGCGCTACGGGTAAAACTGCATGCCTGCATAAGGCTTGGCGCGGCAGGCGTGAAGGCGCGAAGCCAAGTCGCCGACATGCGCCTCGAGCTTGTGCCCATCGGGGTCGAGAAAGTAGAACGAGGCACCTTCACTGCGGTTGTCGCGCCACTCTTGCACCTCGGCGTCTCGCAAGCGCGCCACCAGCGCGGCGAACTCATGGGCGGCGGCGGTGAACGCGTAATGGGTGTAATCCGCCGCAGGTGTGGTTGAACGTGAAGGATCGAGCGACAGGCACAGCCACAAACCGGGCAATGAGAGGTACGCGCCCTGGTCCCAGGTGGCGTCGAGCTTAAGCTGCAGCAGCTCATGGTAGAAGCTGACGCTGCGGTTCAGGTCGGTAACGGCAAGGGTCAGGTGGTTGAAGCCTGAGAGCATGAGTGTTTTTTCCTGTGATCGATAGCCTTAGGACAGCACACCTTGCACCTGCCCAATCAGCCACTGCAACCCCGAATCGCCGCCCCGCCGTGCATGCCACGCCAGTTCAACGGCAAACGAGGGGATTTGAAACGGTGGCGGCACGGCCAGCAGATGCTGTTGATCGATGTTGAGCAAGCCCCTGGATGACACCGTCAGAATCAGGTCGGTGCCCTGGATCAGCTGCGGCGCCACGCCCCAATGCGGCAGGCTGATTGCCACATGGCGCCGTTCACGAATCGCCGTCAACGCCCGCTCGATTTCCGGCGTGCCGCTGCCGCGCATTTCCAACAGCACGTGCGGGCGCGACAAATAGGTGGGCAGGTCAAGCACGCCACTGGGTGGCAGGCTGTTGCGGTCGACCAGGCAGCTGTAATGCTCCTCAAACAAAGGCGTGGTGCGCAGTTCGGCGGGCATATCGGGGAATACCCCGGCGGCCAGGTCGATGTCGCCGTTGAGCACGGCGTCTACCATGCCTTCACGGCTGGCCTGGACGATTTGCAGGTCGATGCCAGGGGCTTCACGGCGCAGAACGCGGACCAGCGCCGGCAGGAAAATCGCCGCGCTGTAGTCCGACATCGCCACGCGAAACCTGCGCTTGGCCGACGCCGGGTCAAACCGGTTCGGCGCCAGCAGTGCTTGCACCTGGGCCAGGGCTTCAGCCAACGGCGTCGCCAACTCCAGGGCTCGCGCCGTCGGCACTAATGTTCCGCCCTGGCGCACGAGCAAGGGGTCACCCAGCAGATCCCGCAAACGCGCCAATGCATGGCTGACTGCCGGCTGGCTCAGGTGCAGACGCTCGGCGGCGCGGGTGACATGTTGCTCGCTGAGCAAGGCCTCCAGGATCACCAGCAGGTTGAGGTCGATGCGACGCAGATCATTCATCGGCTGCATGCTCAGCATAAGAATTTGGAATTTAAATTTTCGCGACGAATAGCCTAGAGTCCAGCAAAACCTCTGGGAGATTCGAAATGACGACGTTGCATTGGCTGGGTTTGCTGGCGCTGGCGGTGATCGCCGGGGCCGTGGTGCCGTTTCAAAGTGCGATCAACGCCAACCTCGTGCGCGGGCTCGGTCACCCGTTGTGGGCCACGCTGGCGTCACTGTTGGTGAGTATTATCGTGCTGCTGCCGGTCATTCTAGCGCTGCGCTTACCGCTGCCGAGCCTCGCGTTCATCACTCAAGCGCCGTTATGGATGTGGGCCGGGGGTGCCTTTGGCGTGTGCTTTATTTCCCTGGCGCTGATGCTATTGCCCAAGCTCGGCGCGTCGGGGTTCATTGCCTTGGCCATGGCCGGGCAGATTCTTGCCTCACTGTTGCTCGATCACTTCGGGCTATTCGGTCTGGTGGAGCGCCAACTGACAACGCCCCGCGTGTTGGGGGCGCTGTTGTTGATTGGCGGCGTGGTGTTGATTCAGTTCAGCAGCACGCCCGCCCGAGCGTTGGCAGCGACAGGCTGATCAGGCCTTGTCGAGCGTACGCAGCTTGTGTGGCAAGCCCCACAACAACAATGCCGCGGCCAACAGGGCGCACATGCCGATCACATACAGCGCCGGGGTGGTGCTGCCGGTGAGGTCCTTGATCCGCCCCACCATCACCGGGCTGACGATGCCGCCGAACTGACCGAGGGTGTTGATCACCGCGATGCCGCCGGCCGCACCGGCTCCCGCGCCCGCCAGCAGTTTGGGCGGCAAGGTCCAGAAGGTCGGGATCGAGGCGATGATGCCCGCGCCCAGCATGCCCAGGGCGATGATCAGGAACGTGGTGTGGTCGGCAAAAATCCCGGCGCTGAAAAAACCTATCGCCCCCAACACCACCAGGCCACAGACAAACTTGCGCCGCTCGCCGGTGGCGTCCGACAGCCGCCCGATCACCACCATACTGATCGCGCCGCACACATAGGGAATCGCGGTGAGCAGGCCGATCATCACCGGGCTCTGGGTGCCGGCGCTGCGGATCAACTGCGGTGCCCAGAAGTTGAGCCCGTAGGACGCGACTTGGATCAGGAAGTAGATAAAGCCGAGCATCAAGAAGCCTGGAATGCGGATCGCTGACAGCAGCGACCCCCCGTGCTGATTCGGCTCATGCCTGGCGATTTTGCTCGACAGCAAGGTCTTCTCTGCAGGCGTCAGCCACTGCGCGTCTTCGATACGGTCTTTGAGCAATGTCAGCACCAGAAAGCCCAGGCCGATGCAGGGCAAGCCGCCGAGCAGAAACAACCAGTGCCAGCCGCGCATCTGCAACACGCCGTCCAGATGTTCCAACACCAGCCCCGAGAACGGCGCGCCGACCAACCCCGCGAAGGCCGAAGCCAGGAACAGCAGCGAGGTGATGCGCCCACGAAAGTGTTGCGGGAACCACAAGGTCAGGTAATACAGCACGCCCGGCGCGAAGCCAGCCTCCATGGCGCCGATGATGAAACGCAGGCCGTAGAACTGCCACTCGGCGGTGACAAACACCATGGCCGCCGTGGCCAGGCCCCACGACATCATGATCCGCGCGATCCAGCGCCGCGCGCCGACCTTGTACAGCATCATGTTGCTCGGCACTTCGAAGATCACATAGCCGACCACAAACAGCCCGGCACCCAGGCCGTAAGCGGTGTCGCTCAGGCTCAGGTCGGTTTGCAGTTGGAACTTGGCGAAGCTGATGTTGATGCGGTCAAAAAACGCGAACAGGTAGCACACCATGATCAGCGGCATCAGGCGCCAGGCGACCTTGCTGACCAGGGCTTTTTCAGCATCGATCTCGGCGGCCGGGCGCGCGCCGGCCTCTAACGTATTAGTGCTCATGCTTTCTCTCCAGCGGGCTGCTCAACGGCGCCCGATTGTTTTTGTTGTCTGGTGCGGTGTTACAGCGTGGCGATGTAAGCGGGCGGCGGATGCAGGTCGCCGTTGCGCCCGGCCTTGGCCACCTGGCCGGGCAGCTCATGGCCAAGCAGCGCCGGCAGTCGGCGGGACATGTGCAACAGGTGCGGCAGGTCGATCCCGGTAGTAATCCCAACCTCCTCGCACAGGTTGACCAGGTCTTCGGTGCAGATATTGCCCGACGCCCCCGGCGCAAACGGGCAACCGCCGAGGCCGCCCAAGGCCGCATCAAATCGGCGCGCCCCCGCTTCGTAGGCCGCCAGCACATTGCACAAGCCCAGGCCGCGGGTGTTGTGAAAATGCAGGGTCAGATCGCTGGCTGGCACATGCTGCAATACCCGTTTGACCAGTCGCTCAACTTGGCGCGGGTTGGCCATGCCGGTGGTGTCGGCCAGGGTGATGCCCTGGATGCCCAACGCGCGATAGGCATCGACGATTTGCAGCACGCGGTCTTCATCAATCTTGCCTTCGAACGGGCAACCGAAGGTGGTGGCGATGCTGCCGTTGAGGCGTACCGGGTAGTCGGCGGCAAAGCTGACGATGTCTTCAAAGGCCGCCAACGAGGCCTCGCAACGCATGCGCATATTTGCCAGGTTGTGGGTCTGGCTGGCGGACATCACCAGGTTCAACTCATCGGCGCCGGACTCGATGGCGCGCTGAGCGCCCTTGAGGTTGGGGATCAACGCCACATAAATCACCCCGGGCTTGCGCGCGATGCCTTGGAACACCTGCTCGCCATCACGCAACGCGGGAATGGCCTTGGGCGAGACAAATGAACCGGCTTCGATCCGCGAAAACCCGGCCAGCGACAGCTGGTCGATCAACGCGATTTTGTCGGCGGTCTCGACCCAGGTCGGCTCGATCTGCAGGCCATCGCGCGGGGACACTTCCTGCACGATCAGCGGGTCGCAATACTCGGTGATCATTGCACCACTCCCGAGGTTTTCAGGCGTTGGATATCGGTATCGGTCAGGCCGAGGCTGCCGAGGATGTCGTCGGTGTGCTGGCCCAGGGTCGGGCCTTGCCAGTTCACCGCGCCGGGGGTTTCGGACAGCTTGGGCACGATGCCGGGCATTTTTACCGACACGCCACCAGGCAGTTCGGCATTGAGCAGCATGTCGCGCGCCTGGTAATGCGGGTCGCTGACGATATCGGCCACCGAATAGATGCGCCCGGCCGGCACCTCGGCAGCCTCCAGGGCGCTGAGCACCTGGTCGATGGGCAAGCTGCTGGTCCAGTGGGTGATCGCCGCGTCGAGCAAGCCACTTTTCGCCGCGCGGCCATCGTTATGGGCGAACTCCGGCGCGTCGGCCAGGTCGGCGCGGCCGATGGTGGTCATCAAACGCTTGTAGATCGGGTCACTGTTACCGGCGATCACCACATAGGCACCGTCGGCGGTCAGGTAGGTATTGGACGGCGCGATGCCGGGCAAGGCGCCGCCGCTGCGCTCGCGCACGTGGCCGAGCATGTCGTATTCAGGCACCAGGCTTTCCATCAGGTTGAACACGCTTTCGGCCAGCGACACATCGACAATCTGCCCGTCGCCCTGCCCGGTCTTGACCCGCAGCAGCGACATCAGCGCGCCGATCACACCGTGCAGTGACGCGAGGGAATCGCCCAGGCTCACGCCCACCCGCGCCGGTGGCGAGTCCGGGTTGCCGGTGGTGTAGCGGATGCCGCCCATGGCCTCGCCGATGGCCCCGAAGCCCGGGCGGTCGCGGTAGGGGCCGGTCTGGCCGTAGCCAGAGATGCGCACCAGGGTCAGCTTGGGGTTGAGGGCGTGCAACACGTCCCAGCCCAGGCCGAGTTTTTCCAGGCCACCGGGGCGCAGGTTTTCGATCAGCACGTCGGCGTCGCCGAGCAATTGCTTGATCACACCCAGGCCTTCCGGTGACTTGAGGTCCAACGCCAGGGATTTCTTGTTGCGCGATTGCAGGTACCACCACAGCGAAGTGCCTTCGTGCAGCTTTCGCCATTTACGAAGCGGATCGCCCTGACCCAGGGCTTCGATCTTGATCACCTCGGCGCCAAACTCGGCCATCAGCCGGGCGGCGAACGGCGCGGCAATCAGGGTGCCGATCTCAATCACCTTGATACCGCTCAATGGAGCCGTCATGGGGTGTGCCTCTTATTCTTGGAATGTGAGGCCAAGGCTAGAGGACAGCCGTGGGAGAAATCCAACCGTCAGTTGGCAAGCAGCGTTCGTGAATTGCGAACGGTTACGCCCTGTCGGCGCCCATCAGATCGCTCTCGCGGGCAAGCCCGGCTCCCACAGATGAGCGGGTTTCCCTGTGGCAGCCGGGCTTGCTCGCGATGAGGCCGTGCGTGTCTGAATTACGCTTGCGTCCCGCGCAGGTATTCAAACAACAGGCGACTCACTGGCGACAGCTGCGCCTGGTCACGTATCACCACAATCAAACTGCGATCCGACCAGGCATCCGTGAGCGGCACCGCGTGCAACCCCAACGCGCGGCCGAACAGCTCGTAAGCTTTTTGCGGCAGGATCCCGATGCCCATGTTCGCCTGAACCATCCGGCACATCGCATCAAACCCTGGCACGTGGATGCGCAGGCGCAGCATCTTGCCAGCCTCGCGCGCGGCCGCGTGGGTGCGCATATTGATCGAGCTGGCGGCATGCAGGCCAACGTAATCACTGTCGAGTGTTTCGTCGAACGCCAGGGTTTCGCGTGCGGCCAACGGATGCGCCGCCGGCATCAGCACCACCAGTTTGTCGTGGCGATAGGTCACGCTGGGCAGGCCTTTGGTGTCAGCGTCGCTGGAACAGATCCCAAGGTCGGCCACGCCGTCCAGCACGCCCTGTACCACGCCATTGCTGGGGCGTTCTTCCAGGTCGGTTTTCACCTCGGGGTGCAGCGCGCAAAAGTCCCGCAAGTCTTCCGGCAGAAACTGAATGATCGCCGACAGATTGGCCAGCATGCGCACATATCCGCGCACGCCATGGCTGTGCTCGCCCAGTTCCAGGCCCATTTTTTCGACGTTGAACAGCATCTGCCGCGCATGGTGCAACAGGGTTTCGCCCGCTGCCGTCAGGTCCATGCCCTTGGCCCGGCGCACGAACAGGCTGACGCCCAGCACCTGTTCCAGCTCCATCAGCCGCTTGCTCGCGGCCGACACTGCGATGGCTTCACGGGCTGCCGCGCGAGTCAATGTGCCCTCTTCAAACACCGCAACGAACAGCTGCAAGGTGATCAGATCCAGGCGACGCACCAGGCTCTTGTGCAACATCAGCTGCGCTCGGCGGCCAGGCGATTGATCTCGGCCTGCTCCACCACCGCGTTTGGCGCGCCATGGCGCACGGCCGCCAACATGGCCTGGCCGACGGTCTCGGTGCTCACTACCCAGGCGGGTTTGAGCCGACGCACAAACGTGAGCAGCGGCCCGAGCACGGAATAAAAGGATTGGTACAACGGCGTTTTCGAGCGCACGCCATGCAGCGGCTGGATCACCCCCGGCCGAAACAGGTACACCGCCTTGAACGGCAAGCGCAGCAAGGCGTTTTCGGTTTTGCCCTTGACCCGCGCCCACATCGACTTGCCCGCTTCGGAGCTGTCGGTGCCGGCGCCGGACACGTAGATAAAGGTCATCTGTGGGTTGAGCCGCGCCAGGGTACTGGCCGCGACCAGGGTCAGGTCATAGGTGAGGTGGGTGTACCTGGTTTCATTCATGCCCGCCGACGAAACGCCGAGGCAGAAGAAGCACGCATCAAACCCCTGCAGCAAGTTTTCCAGCGGCTGGAAATCCAGCATGTCGCTGTGCAGCACCTGATGCAGCTTGCCGTGTTCCTGGGTCAAGGGGGTGCGGCCAACGGCGACGACTTCCTGCACATCTGCGGCCAGCAGGCACTCGCGCAGCACGCCTTGGCCGACCATGCCGGTGGCGCCGAATAACAGAACTCTCATGGGGGGACCTCAGCGGCAAGCCGCAAGCTTCGTGCTCAAGTTGAATGCAGTTGAGCCTGTAGCTTATCGCTTGCCGCGTGCGACCGCCCTCTTTAGAACGCGCTGCGGAAAATCTCCTCGATCTGGCGCTGATCGGCGCGCCGCGGGTTGGTCAGCCCACAGGCGTCCTTCAACGCATTGGTGGCCAGCAGCGGAATGTCTTGCAGCTTGGCCCCCAGCTCGCGCAAGCCGGCCGGGATTTCAACCTCCTGGGCCAACGCACGGATGGCGGCAATGGCGGCCTGGGCGCCCTCTTCGGGCGTGATGCCCTTGATGTCGGCACCCAAGGCGCGCGCCACGTCGCTCAAGCGCTTGGCGCAGACGCTGGCGTTGAAGCTTTGTACGTGGGGCAGCAACACCGCGTTGCACACGCCATGGGGCAGGTCGTAAAGGCCGCCAAGTTGGTGGGCCATGGCGTGCACAAACCCCAGGGACGCATTGTTGAACGCCATCCCGGCGAGGAATTGCGCGTAGGCCATGTTTTCCCGCGCGACCTTGTCGCTGCCGTCGCGTACCGCCAGGCGCAGGTTGGCGCTGATCAGTTCGATTGCCTTGATCGCACAGGCGTCGGTGATCGGTGTGGCGGCGGTCGACACGTAGGCCTCGATGGCGTGGGTCAACGCGTCCATGCCGGTGGCGGCGGTCAGGCCCTTGGGCATGCCGACCATCAGCGTCGGATCGTTGACCGACAGCAGCGGCGTGACGTTGCGATCGACGATGGCCATCTTCACGTGGCGGGTTTCGTCGGTAATGATGCAAAAACGCGTCATCTCACTGGCAGTACCGGCGGTGGTGTTGATGGCCACCAGCGGCAGTTGCGGCTTGCTGGATTGATCAACGCCTTCGTAGTCGCCGATATGCCCGCCATTGGTGGCGCACAAGGCGATGCCCTTGGCGCAGTCATGGGGCGAACCGCCGCCCAGGGAGACCACGAAATCGCAGTGGCCGTGCTGCAACAGCGCCAGGCCTTTCTCGACGTTTTCCACATTGGGGTTGGGCTTGGCGCCATCGTAGATCACCGATTCGATGTCCTGCATCGCCAGCTTCTCGGCGATCATGCTGGCCACGCCCGCTTTGGCCAGGCCCGTGTCGGTGACGATCAGCGCTTTGCGAAAGCCGTAATTGCGGATGGCAGTCATGGCTTCGTCGAGGCAGTCGGTGCCCATGATGTTGACGGCGGGAATGAAGAAGGTGCTGCTCATGGCAAATCCTCAGAGGCGTTATGCCTACAGGATCCACCTGAGTTGGCCGCGGCATCTTGATCAGGATCAACGCCAGCTCGTGATAAAGTCACCACCCAGCCGATTTCGAGTAGACCCGCCGCAATGAAGGATTTCCAGGATATTGACGCCCACCTTGAAGACTGGAGCGCGCTGCGCAGCGCTGTCGACTTCAGTGGGATTCTGATCGGCAACGGCGCGAGCCGGGTGATTTGGGAAGACTTTGCCTACGACTCGCTGTTTGAAAACGCCCGCACCGTCGAAGAAAAACCCCTCAGCCAATCCGAGCTGAGTGTGTTTGACGCCCTGCAAACCCGCAGCTTCGAGCAAGCGCTGGGCGCACTGAAAACCACCAGCCGGGTCAACAAGGCGCTGGCGGTCAGCTCGGCGGCGCCGCGTAATCGCTACTACGCGATCAAGGAAGCGCTGATCAATACCATCCACGCCGTGCATATTCCGTGGCGCCTGGTGCAGCCGTCCACGCTGGCGACGATCAACGCGGAACTGGCCAACTACGCCACCGTCTTCACCAGCAACTACGACCTGCTCAACTACTGGGCCATCCTGCACACGCCGGGCATCGATGACCTGTTTCGCAGCGCCGACTCAAGCTTCGACCTGCGCAACACCCGCACCGACGCCACGCGCATTCTGTACCTGCACGGCGGCCTGCACCTGGTGCGCAACCTCGACGGTACGGCGCGCAAATTGCCGTCCACCGACAGCACGTTGCTGAGCAGTTTTGCGATCAACAACACGATCAAGACCCTGGACGACGTGCCGCTGTTTGTCAGCGAAGGCAAGGTGGAAGAGAAGCTCAAGACCATCCGCAGTTCGGACTATTTGTCGTTCTGTTATGAGCAGTTGCTGACCCATACGGGCGCGCTGTGCATTTTCGGCCACGACCTGGGGCCGCAGGATAAGCACTTGGTGGATGCGCTTTGCCAGGCCAGGATCACGACCCTGGCGATTTCGGTGTCGGGGCGCAGCGATGGGTTTATCCGCCAGCAGAAGCGCCGGTATTCAGAGTTGTTTGAGGGCAGCGGTGTGGAGTTGAAGTTTTTTGCGGCGCGCACCCATCCGTTGGGTAATTCGGCGCTCTCGGTGCCGGTCGAGCGCTGATCCCCCGAACAAAGAAGATCAAAATATGGGAGCTGGCTTGCCTGCGATAACGGTGGGTCAGCTTGCATATTTGTCACTGATACACCGCTTTCGCAGGCAAGCCAGCTCCCACATTGATCGCATTTCAAATAGCGATTGCACTTACTCTTCCGAACTGTGCACCACCACCAACAACTGCGCCTGCACCTCTCCCACCGAGCGAATCCGGTGGGGCTTTTGCGCATTGAAATGCAGCGCATCGCCGCGCGCCAGAATCACCCGTTCGCTCATGAAATCCACTTCTACCTGGCCTTCATGCACGAACAAAAACTCCTCCCCAACATGCTCCTTGAAGGTCTTGTCAGTGAACTGCGCCGGCGGGTAGATGATGAACGGCAGCAAGCTGCGCTCGCTCACCTGATGGGCCAGCACCGCATAACCTGGCGCGGTGTCGGGCCGCTCGTGGCTGCGCACCAGGCTGTAGCTGTCGAGGCTGACGCTGTCTTCGCTGAACAGCTCTTCGACCTTTACGTTCAGCGCCTTGGCCAGCTTCAACGCGGCGGCGATCGACGGCGTGTTGAGCCCGCGCTCAACCTTGGACAGGTAACTCTTGGTCATCCCGGATTTTTCGGCCAGGGCTTCAAGGGTCACGCCAAGTTTTTTTCTCAATAATTTCAAACGGATAGACATGTGCTGCGTTTAATCCATGCAGAAAAGCCAAGGCTGCGCTTGCTAATGACACAAAGTGTCATATAGCATCTTTAGTGTCATTTGCGTTCACCCAACGACCTTGCGAGCAGCGGGAGAGCAGCAAACCCGACGTCCATTGAACCACCCAAGGGACACCGATATGGCCAAGACATTAGCACTCCCCAAAGACCAACTGGTCAAGCAAGCACTGATGCAGATGCAAAACACCCTGGCGGATAATACGTGGACCGACCGGCAAAAGCTGGCGCTCACGTGCCGCATCCTGTTCGAGCACGGCCACGACTCTGGTCTGGCTGGGCAGATCACCGCCCGCGGGCCAACGCCTGGCACCTATTACACGCAGCAATTGGGCCTGGGTTTTGACGAGATAACCGCCAGCAATTTGCTGCTGGTCAATGAGGACCTGGAGGTTTTGGAAGGCCACGGCATTCCCAACCCGGCCAACCGTTTTCACACCTGGGTGTACCGTGGGCGGCCGGATGTGAACTGCATCATCCATACGCACCCCACGCATATCGCCGCACTGTCGATGCTCGAAGTGCCCCTGCAGGTGTCGCACATGGACCTCTGCCCGCTGTACGAAGACTGCGCATTTTTGGAGGCCTGGCCGGGTGTGCCGGTGGGCAATGAGGAAGGCGAGATCATCACCGCTGCGTTGGGCGACAAGCGTGCGATTTTGCTCTCGCACCACGGCCAGCTGTCCACCGGGGCGAGTATCGAGGAAGCCTGCGTGATCGCGCAGTTGATCGAGCGTGCGGCCAAGTTGCAACTGCTGGCGATGGCGGCAGGCACGATTAAGCCGATCCTGCCGGAACTTGGCCGCGAAGCGCATGACTGGATCTCCAAGCCCAAGCGCCACGGCGCCGCGTTCAACTACTACGCCCGGCAGAACCTGCGACAACACGCCGATTGCCTGAACTGATTGCCCTTTTTCAAGCGGAGACTCTTTATGTCCAACCCCACTCTTCACGGCATCATCGGTTACACCATCACCCCGTTCAGCGCCGACGGCCAGCGCATTGACCTCGACGCCCTCGGCCGCTCCATCGACCGGTTGATCGACAACGGCGTGCACGCCATCGCGCCGTTGGGCAGCACCGGCGAAGGCGCGTATTTGAGCGATGCGGAGTGGGATGAGGTCAGCGCCTACAGCCTGGCAAAAATCGCCAGACGCGTACCGACGGTCGTCAGCGTGTCCGACCTGACCACCGCCAAAGCCGTGCGTCGCGCGCGTTACGCCGAAGCCAATGGCGCCGATGTGGTGATGGTGCTGCCGGCCTCGTACTGGAAGCTCAGCGAAGCGGAAATCGTTGCTCACTACGCCGCGATTGGCGACAGCATCGGCGTGCCGATCATGCTCTACAACAACCCGGCCACCAGCGGCACGGACATGTCGGTGGACTTGATCCTGCGCATCGTCAAGCAGGTGGCGAACGTGACCATGGTCAAGGAAAGCACCGGCGATATTCAGCGCATGCACCAGTTGCGTCGTCACAGTGACGTGCCGTTTTACAACGGCTGCAACCCGCTGGCCCTGGAAGCGTTTGCGGCAGGCGCCAAGGGTTGGTGCACGGCGGCGCCGAACCTGATCCCGAAGCTCAACCTGGAGTTGTATAACGCGGTGCTGGCCAATGACCTGACACTGGCGCGGGAATTGTTCTATCGCCAGTTGCCGCTGCTGGAATTCATCCTCAAAGGCGGTTTGCCGGCGACGATCAAGGCTGGGCTGCGGTTGACCGGGTTGGAGGCGGGTGATCCACGCTTGCCGGTGTTCCCGCTGAGTGAAGCGGGGATCGAGCAGTTGAAGACATTGTTGCGCTAGAACCGTGGTCCCTGTGGGAGCTGGCTTGCCTGCGATAGCGAGGGTGACTTCACCACCGCTATCGCAGGCAAGCCAGCTCCCACATTTTGACTGAGTGCATCGGTTACTTAGAGACAAATGACAATAGTTCTCGATATCATTCGCGGCTTTTCTACGTCGTGCTTCGTCAAGAAGGATATCCATGTCTCGTCCCAAGCCCGACCCGTTGTCGGCCGATGCCTTTCGCGGGTTTTATGCAGACATTCTGTATTTCCTGCGCAAACGCACGGACAACGCCAGCGACGCGGCGGACATGACCCAGGATGTCTTCACCCAATGGCTGGACTACCGCGACCGCGCCAAGGTCGAGCAGCCACGGGCGTTTCTGTTCCAGATGGCGCGCAATTTGCTGCGCGATCACTGGCGTAAACAGAAGGTACGGCAGAGCGTCCACTCAGACCCGGCCTCAAGGGACGCCGAGCCGGTCACCGACGAGCAAAACGACCCCATGGCCGCCGCGCAACGCTTGCAACGCCTGGAACAGTTGAAAGAAGTCCTCGCCGAGCTCTCGCCCCGCAGGCGAGAAGCCCTTATGCTGCACCGCTTCGAAGGCCTGAGCCAGGCGCAGATCGCCGAGCGCATGGGCATTTCGACCAGCATGGTGGAAAAGCACATCGCCTTGGCGCTGCTGCATTGCAAGCGACGCCTTCAACACGAACCCGGCACGGAGCAGCCAGAATGAACCGCCTGAGCGACCTTGACGCGCTGGACATCGAAGCGAGCGACTCCATCGATGCCCAAGCCGCCAGCTGGTTTGCCCGCAACCGCAGTCACATGGGGCGCGCCGACCGCAGGGCCTTTGCTGCCTGGCAGGCCGAACCCGCCCATGCGCGTGCCTATGCTGAGTTCGAGCAACTGTGGGCCGACCTCGCCCAGTTGCAGCAATTGAACAAACCGGTGCCGTTGCCCAAGCGCAAGCCGTCGCTCTGGCGCCCTGCCCTGGCGGTGGCGGCCGCGCTGGTGTGCGCCGTGCTGGCCACACCTATCGGCGCACCGCGCGAGCTTTATCACAGCCAGGTTGCCGCGCATGCCAAAGGCATGCGCACCCTGAACCTGCCCGATGGCAGCACCCTGTACGTGAATGCCAACACACGCCTGCGCGTGGATTTCAGCGCCCACCAACGCATCCTTCACCTGGACAAGGGCCAGCTCTACATCGACGTCGCCGCCGACAAGGAACGGCCGCTGTACGTGCAAGCCGGCGAGGCGAATGTGCGGGTGGTCGGCACCGGTTTCGATGTGCGGCGCAGCCAGCAGCAGCTGGTGGTCAGCGTCGCCCATGGCCAGGTGGCGTTCGAGCCCGACAGCAAAAGCCCGGTGAGCGTGCTCGGCGCTCAACAACGCGCTATCTACAGCTACGCCAAGGGCACAGTGCAACAACAAACCCTGAGCGCTGAAGAAGTGGCGGACTGGCGCAGCGGGCACCTGTCGTTTCGCAACCGCGACCTCGCCAGCCTGATCGACGAGCTGAGCCTCTATCGGCCGCAGGCACCGCTGCAGGTCAGCAAATCAGTGGCACACCTGAAGGTCTCGGGCAATCTGGATGTGAATGACCCGGACGCCCTGCTCAACGCACTGCCTGCCCTGCTGCCGGTGAAAACCGTGGCCTCGGCCGATGGCGTGGTGAGAATCGAACCCATCAAGTAAGACTGGTATAGCCACACTTGAGAATATTTTGCATTCGCATGTGTGGTTTTTTTGGCCTGCCCCGTCTTCCTCCCGACTGTGTTTGATACGCACACCTTTTTGGCTATTTGGCCACCCCGGGGGATTTCATGTTTCGCGCGCCTTGCCACGCTTCGCACCTGTTTGTTCGACCGACGCTGATTGCCACCTGCCTGGCGTTCAGCCTCAATGCCCAGGCCGAATCCTTCAAGCTGCAACTGCCCGCCCAGTCGCTGGCCACGTCCCTGAGCCAAGTGGCGCAGCAGGCGAAAATCCAGCTGCTGTTCGATGAAACACTGCTCAAGAACGTGCAGGCGCCGGCGCTCAATGGCGACTTCACCCCCGACGTGGCGATTCGCAGCCTGCTCAAAAACGGCGAGTTCACCCTGATCAAGGTCGGCACCACCTACGTGGTCCGCCCCGACGAGGGCAAGACCACCCAGAGCAGCGCGATCCAGCTGGACGCCCTCAGCGTGATTGGCACCGGTACCGAAGTCGACTCAAGCACCGTCAACCGCTCCACCCTCAGCCAGGCCGACATCGACCGCTACCAGTCCAATAACATCCCCAGCCTGTTGCAGACCTTGCCCGGCGTGAGCCAGGGCGGTTCGCTCAAACCCGGTGGCCAGACCATTAACATCCGTGGTTTCGGCGATGCCGAAGATGTGCCGTTGACCGTCGACGGTGCCACCAAAAGCGGCTTTGAGCGCTACCAGCAAGGCACGGTGTTTATCGAGCCCGAGCTGATCAAGAGCATCGAG
Organism: Pseudomonas sp. 14P_5.3_Bac1; assembly: GCF_025466135.1. Classification (NCBI taxonomy): domain Bacteria; kingdom Pseudomonadati; phylum Pseudomonadota; class Gammaproteobacteria; order Pseudomonadales; family Pseudomonadaceae; genus Pseudomonas; species Pseudomonas sp. 14P_5.3_Bac1. The sequence goes on from NZ_JANLOF010000062.1 coordinate 53,329, forward strand.
GTGGAGAAAGGCCCCAACTCACCGTTCACCGGCAACGGCGGCTTTGGCGGCACGGTCAACATGACCACCAAAGATGCCCCGGACCTGCTTCAGGACGGTCGCAACAGCGGCGCGATGCTCAAGTACGGCTACTCCAGCAACGACCACGAACAGGTTTACAGCGGTGCCGTGTATGGCCGCACCGACGACGGCCGTTTCGACGCGCTGGCCTACCTGACTCAGCGCGACGGCGGCGACATGAAAGTGGCCGCCAAGCTGCCCAACGACAACAACGAATACCCGGTCAACCCGCAGCGCCTGCCCAACAGCGCCCAGGATGTGGACGGCAAGTTGTTCAAGGTCAACGCCCACTTGACCGAAGAGCACAGCGTCGGGCTTTCCTACTCGCGTTCCCACAGCAATCGCTGGACACCGTTTTCTGCTGCCAGCTACCCGACGCCGCCGACCCAGGCCAATATCGATCGCTACGGCTACGAAGGGGCGTTGAAGCGTTTTTTAGCCCAACGTGACACCGTCGACACCACCTGGTCGGGCAAGTATGAATACCAGCCCGTGGACAACCCGCTGGTGGACCTGACCGTCAAATATTCCCAGTCCAACACCGACCAGACCGACGAGCGCGACGCCACGGCGTTTTTCCAGCTGGCCACCGGCGGGCGCAAGATGGACACGTCCTACACCGACAAAAACCTCGACATCCGCAACGTCAGCCTGTTTGACACCGGGCCCTTGCAGCATGCGGTCACCGTGGGTGGGCAGATCCGCAAGCACATCCGCGAAACCGAGATGTGGATGCCGGGCACCACCTACAACACGGCGCGCTACAACTACGGGCATTTCCAGCCGGGTTTCATGCCCCACGGCAAGGTCGATACCCAGAGCTTGTTTGTCCAGGATGCGGTGACCGTGGGCGATGTAACCATCACCCCGTCCCTGCGCTACGACCACGTGCGCAACCGCGGCGAAGGCAACGATGCGCCGTACTACAACAACCCGGACCCGTCGTTCGGCCACGATTACAGCGACCGCACCTACACCGGCTGGTCGCCACGCCTGGCGTTGTTCTGGAACGTCACCCCGAACCTGGGGTTGTTCGCCAACTGGAGCAAAACCTGGCGCGCGCCGGTCATCGACGAGCAGTATGAAGTGCAAGGCCTGGGCAGCCGCACTGCCACCAGCGTCGACCTCGACCCGGAGCGCATCACGTCGATCACCGTGGGCAGCGTCGTCAGCTTCGATAACCTGATCGCCCACGACGACAACCTGCAAGTGCGCACCACGCTGTTCCACAACAAAGTCGAAGACGAAATCTTCAAGGCCACCGGCGTCGGCTGCCAGAACCAGGCCGTCAACGGCGGCACGATTTCCAGCGCCTGCCCGGCCGGGGCGATGCCCAATTACCGCAACATCGGCGGCCTGACCATCAAGGGCTTTGAACTCGAATCGTTCTATAACTCCACCTACTTGTTCGGCTCGGTGTCGTTCGCCTACGCCAAAGGTGATCACCAAGGCGCCTACACCAACCCATGGGGGCCGGATGTGGCGGCACGTGACATTCCACCGACTAAATGGGTGCTGGTGCTGGGCACCAATATTCCCGCCTGGGATGCCCAGGTAGGCTGGATAGGCCAGTTCATCGGCGCCACCGGCCGCTTGCCCAGCGACACATATTCCGGCGGGCCGGGCAGCAGCGTGGGCGACCTGTTCTACGACCAGTACGGTAACAAGGCCTACAACACCCAGGGACTGTTCGCCAAATGGAAACCGCAACAGGCTTACCTGAAAGGCACCGAGGTGAATGTCACCGTGGACAACCTGCTCAACAACGACTTCCGCCCGGCCCTGAGTGGCGACCGTGCCTACACCAAAGGGCGCGATGCGAAGATCAGCATTACGCGGTTCTTCTAAGGTTAGGCGCTGCGGGGGTCTGGGTTAGTCTGCACGACCGAGGCGAGCCCTTCGCAGCCTCGCTAAAGCTCGACAGCTCCCACATGGATCTCCATTTGCTCGCGATCTTCGGTGGGCGCTGTCGAGGCGGCGAAGGCGGCGGCACTGCCAACCCGAGCGTTTGCAACTGTACGGATAAATCCGCACCCAGCTGTAGGCCAGCAATCGGCGAGGGTTGTGGCTAGATGGGCTTCCCTTGAAGCCCTCTCGATTCGGGTCCCCATCATGAGTTCGCGCGAAAACACCGGCATGGCCCTCGGCCTGCTGGGCGTCATCATCTTCAGCCTCACCTTGCCGTTCACCCGCATCGTCGTGCAGGAAGTCCATCCGTTGCTCAACGGCCTGGGCCGCGCCTTGTTCGCGGCGATTCCGGCGGCGGCGCTGTTGCTGTGGCGCCGCGAGCGCTGGCCCACCTGGCGCCAGGTGCGCGGGCTGTGCCTGGTGATAGCTGGCGTGATCCTCGGTTTTCCGGTGCTCTCGGCCTGGGCCATGCAAACCTTGCCAGCCTCCCATGGCGCGCTGGTCAACGGCCTGCAGCCGCTGTGCGTGGCGCTGTATGCGGCGTGGCTGTCCCATGAGCGGCCGTCAAAAGCCTTCTGGGCCTGTGCGGCGCTGGGCAGTGCATTGGTGTTGAGTTACGCGTTGATCACCGGTGCCGGCAGTGTCCAGGCCGGTGATTTGCTGATGCTCGGCGCGATTGCCGTAGGCGGCCTGGGGTATGCCGAAGGTGGCCGCCTGGCCAAGGAAATGGGCGGCTGGCAGGTGATCTGCTGGGCGCTGGTGCTGTCGACGCCGGTGTTGATCGGCCCGGTGTGGTACCTGGCGGCGCAGCATCAAGGGGCGATTTCCACGCGTGCCTGGTGGGCGTTTGGTTACGTGTCGCTGTTCTCGCAGTTCCTGGGGTTCTTCGCCTGGTACGCCGGGTTGGCCATGGGCGGCATTGCGCGGGTCAGCCAGATCCAGTTGCTGCAGATCTTCTTCACCATCGCGTTTTCAGCGTTGTTTTTTGGTGAGCATATCGAGCCGATCACCTGGCTGTTTGCCTGCGGGGTGATCGTGACGGTGATGCTGGGGCGCAAGACGGCGGTGCAGCCAGCGCCTGCCGCCAAGGTGAACGCAATCTAATCTGAAGGCACGCGTGTGTGGGAGCTGGCTTGTGTGGGAGCTGGCTTGCCTGCGATGCAGACAACTCGGTCTATCAGAAAACCGAGGTGACGCCATCGCGGGCAAGCCCGGCTCCCACACAAGCTCACTCCCACAGGAGCTCTGTGTTCAGTTCAAGAACCCATCCGCGCGCAGCAGGGTTTCCAGGCAGTGTTCGCTGATCTGGTAGAACGCCTTCAGCGCCTGGATTTTCTCCAGCAACTGCGCGTTGTCCACCGGCTCGCTGCGCTTGATCGCCAGGATCATCTTGTTCTTGTTGGTGTGTTCCAACGAGATGAACTCGAACACCTTGGTCTCATAACCGCAGGCCTCGAGGTACAGCGCACGCAGGCTGTCGGTGACCATTTCCGCCTGTTGGCCCAGGTGCAGGCCGTATTGCAGCATCGGCTTGAGCAGCACCGGGCTCTGGATCTGCAGGCGAATCTGTTTGTGGCAGCACGGCGAGCACATGATGATCGACGCGCCCGAACGAATACCGGTGTGGATAGCGTAATCGGTGGCAATGTCACAGGCATGCAGCGCAATCATCACGTCCAGGTCGCTCGGCGCCACGCTGCGCACGTCACCGCACTTGAACACCAGCCCCGGGTGTTCCAGGCGTGCGGCCGCGCTGTTGCACAACGTCACCATGTCTTCGCGCAGTTCCACGCCAGTCACTTCGCCCTCGGCCTTGAGGGTGTTGCGCAGGTAATCGTGGATGGCGAAGGTCAGGTAACCCTTGCCCGAACCGAAATCGGCGACGCGCACCGGCTGGTCCAGTTTCAGCGGCGACGAGGTCAGCGCATGGCTGAACACTTCGATGAACTTGTTGATCTGTTTCCACTTGCGCGACATCGACGGGATCAGCGCCTGCTTGGCGTCGGTCACGCCCAGGTCGGCGAGGAATGGCCGGCTCAGGTCAAGGAAGCGATTTTTCTCGCGGTTGTGCTCGGCGGACGGCGCCTCACGCAGTTGCTGGGGCTTGCTTTTGAACAGCGAGCTTTTGTTCTTCTTGCTGTATTCCAGCTGGGCTTCGTCGGTCAGCGCCAGCAAATGCGCATTCTTGAACGAGGAAGGCAGCAGCGCAGCAATCGCTGCCACGCCCTCGGCCAGCGGCAAGTTCTTGGTGATATCGCGGGTCTTGTAGCGGTAGACGAAGGACAGGCAGGCCTGCTCCTTGACCTCTACCGGCTTGATGATCAGCCGTTGCAATTCGGCTTCTTCACCCACGTACTTGGCCAGCACCAGCTTGATAAACGCATTCTGCGCCAGGCTTGCGCTCAGCAGTTCGATGAACTGGGCGTGATGATCCGGCGCAGGGCGGGCAGGTTGAGCGGTGACGGACATGAACAAAAACGCCTCGGGCTGGGAATGCCGGGCATTTTAGGGGGGATAGCCCATCAGGGCACGGAGTTATTTGATCAACGGTCGATTCGTCCAGCCTGCACAAATCCAAATGTGGGAGGGGGCTTGCCCCCGATGGCAGTGTGTCAAGCAACTCATTTGGAGCTGATACACCGCAATCGGGGGCAAGCCCCCTCCCACATTTTTGCTCCAGTGGAGTTTGGGTTATTCGAGTACGACCAGGCGGTTGGGCAGTTCATTACGGGTTTGCGTCACCGGCACATGCACCTTGAGCAACTCGCCGCAGGCCTCGATGCACGCAATAAACCCGGTCAATGTCTGCCCCTGTTTCACTTGCTGAGTGAACGCCTTGACGATGGCGTCCCAACTGCTGTCATCCAGGCGTTTGGAAATGCCCTCGTCCACCAGGATTTCCACATAGCGCTCCGCCTCGCTGACAAAAATCAGCACCCCAGTGCCGCCCAGCGTGTGGTGCAGGTTCTGCTCCAGAAACTGGCGGCGCGCCAGGTTCGACGCGCGCCAATGCCGCACTGAACGCGGGATCAGACGCGTGGTGACTTTCGGCAGGCGAAACACCAGGCACAACACGATAAACGTCGCCCACTGTGCCAGCAGCAAGGTGTACATGGTCAGGTAGCCCGACAGGTAATGCACGATGCCAGGCACCACCAGGGCGATCAGACTGGCCCAGAGCAGCGGGATATAGGCGTAATCATCGGCACGGGCCGCCAGCACGGTGACCAGTTCGGCATCGGTGGTTTTTTCGACCCGAGCGATCGCCTCAGCGACCTGGCGTTGCTCGTGTTCACTCAGTAGTGCCATGGTTGTAGATGCCCCTTTCTAGTTATTGTCATTACCAGCCACCCGAGGCCCCGCCACCGCCAAAACCACCGCCGCCGCCTCTGAAGCCACCACCGCCGCCGCCCCCGCCACCGCCGCCGCGCCCACTGCTGCTGAGAATCGCCAGCAGGATAGCGCCAACGGGCAGGCCCAGCCGATTGCACAGCCACAACACACCGATCAACAGGATGAACAAGCCGACGGAAAACCCCGGATTATCCTTGGCGAAATTTGCATCCGCCACATGCGCCGGCACGGCCAGCGGCTCGCCGCCCACCACCTGTACCATCGCCGCAACACCGTCGCTGATGCCCTGGCTGTAATTGCCGGCCTTGAACTTGGGCGCGATCACCTGGTTGATGATCACCCACGACTGCGCATCGGTCAGCACACCTTCAAGGCCATAGCCGACTTCGATGCGCAACTTGTGCTCATCACGGGCGACGATCAACAGCGCGCCATTGTCCTTGCCCTTCTGCCCGATGCCCCACTGGCGACCCAATTGGTAACCGTAGTCTTCAATGGGCACGCCTTGCAGGTCGGGCACGGTGACCACCACGATCTGGTCGCCCGAGGTTTGCTCCAGCGTCTGCAACTGCTGGGTGATCTGCGCGCGGGTTGCCGGGTCGATCATCTGGGCGCTGTCCACCACCCGTCCGGTCAAGGCCGGGAACGTCAATGCCGCCTGGGCGGCACCCACGCAGGCCAGCAACCACAGCGCCAAGCCTATCCGTAATAAACGCATCGACACCTCAGAGAAGCCTTATTTGAACTTCACTTGCGGCGCTTTATCGGCATCGGCGCTGGTGGCTTCAAACGTGGCGCGGATCGGCAAGTCGCTGTACATCACGCTGTGCCACAGGCGGCCAGGGAAGGTACGGATTTCGGTGTTGTAAGCCTGCACGGCCTGGATAAAGTCACGGCGAGCCACGGCAATGCGGTTTTCTGTGCCTTCAAGTTGCGATTGCAGGGCCAGGAAGTTCTGGTTGGCTTTCAGGTCCGGGTAGCGCTCGGACACCACCATCAAACGGCTGAGGGCGCCGCTCAAACCATCCTGGGCTTGCTGGAACTGCTTGAGTTTTTCCGGATTGTCGAGGGTGCTGGCATCCACCTGAATCGAGGTGGCCTTGGCCCGCGCTTCGATCACGGCGGTGAGGGTATCTTGCTCATGGGCTGCGTAGCCCTTGACCACTTCCACCAGGTTGGGGATCAGGTCGGCGCGGCGCTGGTACTGGTTCTGCACCTGGCCCCAGGCCGCCTTGGCCTGTTCATCCAGAGTCGGAATGGTGTTGATGCCGCAACCGCTCAGCACAGTGCTGATCAATAGCAAAGCGGCGGCTTTCAAGCCCCAGCGGTAACCTTGTGCTGCTTGCATGGTGTTTCTCCTGCCCAAACTTGATGGAAGATGACGACTAACCCTTTAAACCACGCGCTTGGGGCATAATCCGCCGCCACCACTGGATTGCATTGAGCCAATCAGCTAAAAAGATGCCCAGCGCGAATAAGAGTTCATAAGTGTCGTGCATTTAGTGCAATAACACTCGAACAACAACATATGTTCCCCACATTTTGGCAGAGCGGCGCATTTTCGCTGTGCAGTAGCCGAAAAAGGATATTCATGAAGAAGCTGTGTTTGCTCGGCCTTGTTGCCACTCTGGCCACTCACCCCGTCTGGGCAGAAACAAAGCCTGCTGCGCTTAAAGACAAGGACGCCTTTGTCAGCGACCTGCTCAAGCAGATGACCCTGGATGAAAAGATCGGCCAATTGCGCCTGATCAGCATCGGCCCCGAAATGCCCCGCGAGCTGATCCGCAAGGAAATCGCCGCCGGCCGCATCGGCGGCACCTTCAACTCGATCACCCGCCCGGAAAACCGTCCGATGCAGGACGCGGCCATGCGCAGCCGGTTGAAGATCCCGATGTTCTTCGCCTATGACGTGATCCACGGCCACCGCACGATCTTCCCGATCAGCCTGGCCCTGGCCTCCAGCTGGGACATGGACGCCATCGGCCGCTCCGGGCGCATCGCCGCCCAGGAAGCCGCCGCCGACAGCCTCGACATCACCTTTGCACCGATGGTCGACATCTCCCGCGACCCACGCTGGGGCCGTACATCCGAAGGCTTTGGCGAAGACACCTACCTGGTCTCGCGCATTGCCGAGGTCATGGTCAAGGCCTTCCAGGGCGCCAGCCCCGCCAATGCCGACAGCATCATGGCCAGCGTCAAGCACTTCGCCCTGTACGGCGCGGTAGAAGGCGGTCGCGACTACAACGTGGTCGACATGAGCCCGGTCAAGATGTACCAGGACTACCTGCCGCCGTACCACGCGGCAATCAAGGCCGGTTCCGGCAGCGTGATGGTGGCGTTGAACTCGATCAACGGCGTGCCCGCCACCGCCAACACCTGGCTGATGAACGACTTGCTGCGCAAAGACTGGGGCTTCAAAGGCCTGGCCGTCAGTGACCACGGCGCGATCTTCGAGCTGATCAAGCACGGCGTGGCCAAGGACGGGCGTGAAGCCGCCAAGCTGGCGATCAAGGCCGGCATCGACATGAGCATGAACGACTCGCTGTATGGCAAGGAATTGCCCGGGCTGCTCAAGTCCGGCGAAATCGAACAGAGCGACATCGACAACGCCGTGCGCGAAGTGCTCGGCGCCAAGTACGACATGGGCCTGTTCAACGACCCTTACCTGCGCATCGGCAAGGCCGAGGATGACCCGGCCGACACCTATGCCGAGAGCCGCCTGCACCGCGCCGACGCCCGTGATATCGCACGGCGCAGCCTGGTGCTGCTGAAAAACCAGAACGACACCCTGCCGCTGAAAAAATCCGCGACCATCGCGCTGGTCGGCCCGCTGGCCAAGGCCCCTATCGACATGATGGGCAGCTGGGCTGCCGCCGGTAAGCCTGAACAATCGGTGACCCTGCTCGACGGCATCAATGCCGTGATCGGCGAAAAAGGCAAAGTGATCTACGCGCGTGGCGCCAACATCACCAACGACAAGGCCGTGGTCGACTACCTCAACTTCCTCAACTTCGATGCGCCGGAAGTGGTGGATGACACCCGCCCAGCCCAAGTGCTGATCGACGAAGCGGTGAAAGCGGCGAAGGATGCTGACGTGGTGGTGGCGGCCGTAGGTGAGTCGCGTGGCATGTCCCACGAATCCTCGAGCCGCACCGATTTGAACATCCCGCAAAGCCAGCGCGACCTGATCAAGGCCCTCAAAGCCACCGGCAAACCGTTGGTGCTGGTGCTGATGAACGGCCGCCCACTGTCGATTCTCGACGAGAACCAACAAGCCGACGCGATCCTCGAAACCTGGTTCGCCGGCACCGAAGGCGGCAACGCGATTGCCGACGTGCTGTTCGGTGACTACAACCCGTCGGGCAAGCTGCCGATCACCTTCCCACGTTCGGTGGGGCAGATTCCGACCTACTACAACCACCTGAGCATTGGCCGGCCCTTCACGCCGGGCAAGCCGGGCAACTACACCTCGCAATACTTCGATGACGTCACCGGGCCGCTGTTCCCGTTTGGTTATGGCCTGAGCTACACCACGTTCAGCCTGTCCGACATGGCGCTGTCGTCCACGACCCTGAACAAGACCGGCAAGCTCGACGCCAGCGTCACGCTGAAAAACACCGGCAAGGTCGACGGCGAAACCGTGGTGCAGCTGTATATCCAGGACGTGGCCGGCTCGATGATCCGCCCGGTGAAGGAGCTGAAGAACTTCCAGAAGGTCATGCTCAAGGCCGGTGAAGAGCGCACGCTGCACTTCACCATCACCGAAGAGGACCTGAAGTTCTACAACACCCAGCTTAAGTTCGCCGCGGAACCGGGCCAGTTCAATGTGCAGATCGGGCTGGATTCCCAGGACGTGCAGCAGCAGACGTTCGAATTGCTGTAATACGTGCAGCCCCCTCTTCGTGGGAGAGGGGGCTTGCGCCCTTCCCCGCCTCAGTCAGTAAAAAGTCAGCGTTCCCTCCCCGCTTCAAGCCAAGTCCTACATCACGCTCCCGGCCTACTCACGCACGCTATTGACCCGAAATAACTGTGCAGGTGTGTGGACCATGTCGCCCCCGAAAACCGTTCGAGCGCCCGCAACACAGGCGCCCGCTCAATCATCATTCAAGCCAGCGGCTGTCGCCCTCTGTGTGCTCGGATGCCTGTCGAGCCTGTCGGTTCAAGCAACCAGCTACGTCGAACAAGGCCGCTTGCACGATGCAGCCAGCTGGCACAGTCCAGAGTTCAACAAAGACTGGGGGCTGGGTGCAATCGGTGCCGACGACGCCTACGCCAGGGGGTTGAGCGGCACAGGCGTACGGGTGGGGGTTTACGATTCTGGAACCGATGTGCGCCACCCTGAATTTGCCGGCAAGCCCCATTCCGGCGTGCGCCTGGCCGACCCTGGCTGCATGAGTGAGACGGTGCTGGCCGATGGCTGTTTTTTCAGCGAGGGTGAGCGTTCAGCGGTGAACGTCATCGACTCACTGCCTCCCGAAGCCTTGCTTGGCCTGGAGGAGGCCATTGCCAATGGCGACATCACCCGCGAAGAGCTTGATAACTATCTGAAAAATGTGAGCACTCAGTACAACGCTCACGGCACTCACGTTGCCGGCAGGATAGTCGCCAACCGTGATGGCTCTGGCATCCAGGGCGTGGCCTACGGCGCCCACATGAGTGCCGTGCGCAAATTCAGTAACAGCTACCTTGGTGGGCCGGGTTTAAGCCCTTTCAGCGTCACCAACGTGACGCCTGCAGCCGTGAGCATGGCTTACGCGCAACTGCACGAACAACAGGTACGCGTGGTCAATCACAGTTGGGGCACACCTACGCCCCTGGCGGGTGAGGCAGAACTCGACGCCTTCCTGGCCGAGATAAATCAATATCAAGAGCTCAAGGCCACAGCCGAGGGTGCAATCAAATACGGCATGTTGCAGGTATGGGCAGCAGGCAATACCGACACGGCCAACGCCTCGCCCCAAACAGCACCGTTTACCGGCGTCCATTCGAGCCTGCCCCGCGCAATCAAGGCGCTGGAGCCCTATTGGCTGACCGTGGTCAACCTCGATCAAAGCCTGACATTGAGCGATCGCTCCTACCGCTGCGGCTTCAGCAAAGACTGGTGCCTGGCGGCACCCGGAACGAATATCACCTCAGCCTGGGTGTCGGGTTCGATCACCACCGAAAACCACCATGACGCCGACGGCGAAGTCGATGGTTTCAAGGTGACCGGCGACAATCCCGCGTTCAACTACCTCACCGCCTCCGGCACCTCCATCGCCGCCCCGCACGTGACCGGCGGGCTGGCCCTGCTGATGGAACGCTTCCCCTACCTCGACAACCCGCAAATCCGCGACGTGTTGCTGACCACCGCCACCGACCTGGGCGAGCCTGGCGTAGACGACGTCTATGGCTGGGGCCTGATGAACCTGAAAAAAGCCATCGATGGCCCCGGCCAACTGCGGGTCGACACCGTGGTCAACATGGACCGCCCCGCCGGCGGCGCCAGGGTCTGGCAAGGCGGCGTCTGGGACGACTGGCGCAACGACATCAGCGGCCCGGGGCACCTGGAAAAAACCGGTATCGGCTGGCTGCGCCTGAGCGGCAATAACAGCTTTGCCGGCGTCACGCTCAAAGAGGGTGTTCTGGAGCTGGACGCCACCAATAACCTCAAGGGTGACGTTAACCTTGAAGGCGGTCTGCTGCGCCTGAATGGTTTGCTGGCCGTCGAGGGCAACTACCAACAGGCCGCCGGTTCAATCCTGATGACCGGGCTGACCAGCCAAACGGCCCAGGCCAGATTGCAGGTCCAAAATCAGGCGTCCATCAACGGCGGCTCGTTGTACCTGAGTGCGCAACCCAACCACTATTACCTGGGCCAGCGTTACAGCATCCTTCAAGCCCAAGGTGCGTTGAATGGCGAATTTACCTCGGTAGACCGCCGCGAGTTCTCGCCTTTCCTCAGCGTTTCCCAGGTCAAGCAAGGCAATCACTTGCTGGTGGAGTTTGGCCGCGGTCAGTCACTGGCATCAGCGGCGCAGACTGCCAACCAACGCGCCGTCGCCAATGCTGCAGATGCTGAAACCCAACCCTCGCCGCTGCTGCAACGCCTGACCGCGCTGTTTCCCGAGCAGGCACCTGCAGCCCTGGACTCGTTGAGCGGCGAACTGCATGCCAGCACCCAAGCGGTGCTGATTGAAAACAGCCGTGTCGTGCGCCAGGCCGCAATCGACCGTCAGCGCCTGGCGCAAGACAGCCGCGACGCCGCACTCGACGCCAAGAACCAAGGCATCTGGGTGCAACTACCGCGTCAATCCGGCCAACTCGCAGGCAACAGCAACACCACGCGCACTCACCACAACGGCACGGGCCTGCTGTTGGGGTTCGACCACACGCTGGAGCAAGGCACTCGCGTGGGCGTGGTTGCCGGCAGCGGCCGCACGGAGGTGAGGGCCGGTTCGCGTGGCAAAGCCAGCGTCGACACCTACCAATTGGCCCTGCATGCCGGCCACACATGGGACGCGTTCGGCGTGTATGGCGGCATCGCCTATACGCAACATGAGATCGAGACAACACGCCGCGTCAGCTTCCCCGGCGTCGACAACCGACTGACCGCCACATACGCCAGCCGCACCGTGCAGGCGTTTGCCGAGGCCAACTATAGGTTCAGCCATGCCTTCTGGGACTGGCAGCCGTACCTGCAACTGGCCAATGTGCAACAGCGCAGTGAAGGCTTCAAAGAGCACGGAGGCATGGCTGCACTGAAGGGCAAAGGCGCAAAGGAAAACGTCAACCTGACCACCGGTGGCGTGCGGGTCAACCTCGACCTGGGCAAGGCGCAGATCGGCCCGTCATGGTTGAGCCTGCGTGGCGGCCTGGCTTATACCCATGCAAGCGGCGACCTGCAACCGACCACTCAGGCCACCTGGGACGGCGGCCGCATGATGAGCGTCAGCGGCGCGCCGTTGGATCGCCTCAGCACCCGCCTGGAACTGGGCGCCACCGCGCGCCTGAGCCGCGACAGCACGTTGGACTTCGGCTTCAGCCAACAGCGCGGTGAGCGCACGCGCGACCAGAGCCTTACGGCGCAGTACAGGTTGCAGTTTTAGTCAGCAAAGGGCGGGGGCGCCCTACCCCCGCCGATCCAACAGATTCACCACCAAGCGATCAATCCAGCCCCACACCCGCTGCTTGACCCGCCGCCACAACGGCCGCGACTTCCACGCTTCGAGGCTCACGGCCTGGCTCTTGGCAAAATCGCGTTCGAAACTGCCGGCCACGGCCAGCGTCAATTGCGGGTCCAGCGCTTCCAGGTTGGCTTCCAGGTTGAAGCGCAAATTCCAGTGGTCGAAATTGCACGAGCCAATGCTCACCCAATCGTCCACCAGCACCATTTTCAGGTGCAGAAAGCACGGCTGGTATTCGAAAATCTGCACGCCGGCGCGCAACAACCGCGGGTAATAACGGTGCCCGGCGTAGCGCACGGACGGGTGATCGGTGCGCGGGCCGGTGAGCAGCAAACGCACATCCACCCCACGCCCCGCCGCGCGGCGCAAGGCACGGCGCACGCTCCAGGTCGGCAGAAAATACGGCGTGGCCAGCCAGATTCTTTGCTGGCCGCTGTTCAAGGCGCGGATCAGCGACTGCAGGATATCGCGGTGCTGACGCGCGTCGGCATAGGCAACGCGCCCCAGGCCTGGCCCGGTGGCCGGCACCTTGGGCAGGCGCGGCAAACCAAAATGGGTAGCGGGCTTCCATTCACGGCGAGCGGCATTGGCGTGCCATTGCCGCTCGAACAGCGCTTGCCAGTCCAGCACCAGCGGGCCGCTGATTTGCACCATCACTTCATGCCATTCGGCCGTGTCATGCCCTGGCGTCCAGAATTCATCGGTCACGCCGGTGCCGCCGATCACGGCAATGCTCTGGTCAATCAGCAACAGCTTGCGGTGGTCGCGGTACAGATTGCGCATCCAGCGCCGCCAGCTCAGGCGATTGTAGAACCGCAGCTCCACGCCCGCGTCGGTCAGGCGCTTACGCAAACCCAGGGTAAACGCCAGGCTGCCGTAATCATCAAACAGACAGCGCACCCGCACGCCGCGCTCGGCGGCGAGTACCAGCGCCTGCACCAAAGCGTCGGCGCAGGCGCCGGCTTCCACCAGGTACAACTCCAACTCGACTTGCCGCTCAGCGCGGGCAATGCCCGCCAGCATCTGCGGGAAGAAACGCGGGCCGTCGATCAGCAACTCGAAACGGTTGGCGCTGCGCCACGGGAAGACTGCGCCGCTCACGTCAGCGCGCCGTAAAAATCAGCACCGCACCCACCGGCACCGACAAACTGATCGACTTGAGCCCCGCCGCTTTGCGCAAGGTCGCCACGCCCGGCGCCAGGTCAAAGTCTTCGGCATGCAACACCACCGGCTCCAGGGTCACCACTTGAAAGCGTCGGTCATCCAGGCGCGTGGCCAGCAGTTCGGCGCTGTAGGTTTGGGTCTTGCCGTGCAACGTCACACTCAACGGCAGGCGCAATTCCAGCTGCGCGCCGGGGGCCAGATCGTTGATGGGTTGCAGGTTGATCTGCGCACTGATCAGCGCTTCGGGGAAGGTCTTGATGTCGAACAGGTCATTGCGCATGCGCTCATCGCGCAGCGGGATGCCACTGTTGATCGACTCCACCTCCACTTCCAACTGGGCCGCGCCCTGGCTGTCGACCTTGCCGTGCAGCACCAGAAAGCGATGCACTTCTGCAATTTCGGTGTTCTTGGTGGTGACGAACGACAGGCGTGAGGATTCGTTATCCAGGTACCAGTCGGCGTGGGCGGGCATGGCGGCACAGGTCAACAGCGCGAAGGCCAGGGGTTTGACGTTGAACATAAAGACTCATGAGGCAAAAAACCTGGGCGAACCTTAAGCGCAATATCACAAGCGGCGCAAATCTAATGTGGGAGCTGGCTTGCCTGCGATTGCGGTGAATCAGTGAAAGAAAACGCTGACAGAC
>NZ_JANLOF010000032.1:0-67441 GCF_025466135.1 Pseudomonas sp. 14P_5.3_Bac1
CCGGGGCGGCGGGGGGGGGCGGGGGGGGGCGGGGGGGGGCCCCCCCCCCCCCCCCCCCCCAAGCCAGCTCCCACATGTGTCTTGTGGTGTGCCTGGAAGTTATTTTGCGCATCGATGTGATCGCTACGCTTGCCGTGGCGTCCTTGATAGCTCAATTTAGCGGCATCGTCCCGGAAGACTCCAGACTTCATGTCATCGACCTCGTTCAAGCAGTCCATGCGCCGCCTGTGGGCGCTGGATAAATTCAGCTACAGCGTACGGGTGTTCATCGCCCTCACCGGCAGCATGGCGCTGTGCTGGTATCAGGACGAAATGACGCTGCTGATCCCGCTGTTCCTGGGGATTATCGCCAGCGCCCTGGCCGAGACCGATGACAGTTGGCAAGGCCGCCTCAACGCTCTGGCGGTGACGCTGGTGTGCTTCAGCATCGCCGCGCTGTCGGTGGAACTGCTGTTCCCTTACCCGTGGATGTTCGCAATCGCCCTGGCCCTGGCCAGTTTCTGCCTGACCATGCTGGGTGCGCTGGGCGAACGCTATGGCGCGATTGCTTCGGCGACGCTGATTCTGTCGGTGTACACCATGATTGGTGTGGACCAGCGCGGTGGCGCCGTCTCTGATTTCTGGCATGAACCGCTGCTGCTGGTGGCCGGTGCTGCCTGGTATGGCGTGCTCTCGGTGCTGTGGCAGGTGCTGTTTTCCAACCAGCCGGTGCAGCAAAGCCTGGCGCGGCTGTTTCGCGAGTTGGGGCGTTATCTCAAGCTCAAATCGTCGCTGTTCGAACCGATTCGCCAGTTGGACGTGGAAGCGCGCCGCCTGGAACTCGCCCAGCAAAACGGGCGCGTTGTGGCAGCGCTGAATGCGGCGAAGGAAATCATCCTGCACCGCGTGGGCAATGGTCGGCCCGGCTCGAAGGTCAGCCGCTACTTGAAGCTGTACTTCCTCGCCCAGGACATCCACGAACGCGCCAGCTCCTCGCACTACCCGTACAACGCCCTGGCTGACGCCTTTTTCCACAGCGACGTGCTGTTCCGCTGTCAGCGCCTGCTGCGCCAGCAAGGCAAGGCCTGCCAGACCCTGGGCGAGTCGATCCAGCTGCGCCAGCCGTTCATTTACGACGACAGCTTCGCCGAAGCGCTGGGCGACCTGAATGCCTCGCTGGAACACCTGCGCATCCAGAGCAACCCGGCGTGGCGCGGTCTGCTGCGCTCGTTGCGCGCCCTGGCAGCCAACCTGTCGACCCTCGACCGCCTGCTCGGCGACGCCAGCAACCCCGACGCCCTCGCGGACGCCACCGACAGCAACCTGCTGGACCGTGCGCCACGCAACCTCAAGGAAATGTGGACGCGCCTGCGCACGCAACTGACGCCGACCTCGCTGCTGTTCCGCCATGCCTTGCGCCTGGCCCTGGCGCTGACCATCGGCTACGGCACCCTGCATGCGATTCACGCCTCCCAGGGTTATTGGATCATCCTCACCACCCTGTTCGTGTGCCAGCCCAACTACGGCGCCACCCGGCGCAAACTCGGCCAACGGATCATCGGCACGGCCATCGGCCTGACCGTGGCCTGGGCACTGTTCGACCTGTTCCCAAGCCCGCTGGTGCAATCGCTGTTCGCCATCGCCGCCGGCCTGGTGTTCTTTATCAACCGCACCACCCGCTACACCCTGGCCACGGCGGCAATCACCTTGATGGTGTTGTTCTGCTTCAACCAAGTGGGTGATGGCTACGGGCTGTTCCTGCCACGGCTGTTCGATACGCTGATTGGCAGCCTGATCGCGGGCCTGGCGGTATTCCTGTTCCTGCCGGACTGGCAGGGCCGGCGCCTGAACAAAGTGCTGGCCAACACCCTGACCTGCAACAGCATCTACCTGCGCCAGATCATGCAGCAATACGCCGCCGGCAAGAGCGACGACCTGGCCTACCGCCTGGCCCGGCGCAACGCGCACAACGCCGATGCGGCGCTGTCCACCACGCTGGCGAACATGCTGATGGAGCCTGGGCACTTTCGCAAAGAAGCTGACGTAGGCTTCCGCTTTTTGGTGCTGTCGCACACCTTGCTCAGTTACCTGTCGGGGCTGGGCGCACACCGCGAAACCCAACTGCCGGCCGAAGTGCGTGAGCACTTGATCGACGGCGCCGGCAACAGCCTGGCAGCGAGCATCGACGAGATCGCCACGGGGCTGGCCAACAAGCAGCCGATCGCAATTCAAAGCGACGCCGAAGAAGCCCTGGCAGCGGACCTGGAGCAGATGCCGGATGAGATCGATGAAGGGCAGCGGTTGGTGCAGACGCAGTTGGCGTTGATCTGCCGGCAACTGGGGCCGCTGCGCACGCTGGCGGCGCACCTGATCAAGGACACCCGCGCGGCTTAATGGCTGCGGTGCTTCCTGTGGCGGGCAGGCTTCTTGTGGCGGGTGGGCTTCCTGTGGCGAGCGGGCTTGCCCCGCGTTGGGGCGCGAAGCGGCCCCCAGATAAGCCGCCACGGTGCATCAGGTAAATCAAGGTGTCAGGTATTGGGGCTGCTGCGCAGCCCAACGCGGGGCAAGCCCGCTCGCCACAACAAGCCCACCCGCCACAGGAAGCCCGCTTGCCACGAGAAGCCTGCTTGGCACGATAAAGCGTTCACCCCGTTCACATCCCATGCGCCTTCATCAGCCGTGCATAACTGCCATCGACCTTCATCTTGGCAATTTCCCGGTCGAAACCGGCAACAATCTGTGCATGCTCGGGGTTCTTCAGGCTGACCAGAATATGCAGGCTGTTTTCGCTCAACGCCTGGGGTAAAAACTCCACCGCATTGCGCACCCGTGGCGACTCGCGCGCCAGGTAATAGCGGGCGACATATTCGTCTTCCAGCGTCAGCCTCACGCGTTGCGCCGCGAGCATGCGCACGGCCATGGCGAAGTTATGTACCGGCACTTTCTGCAACTGCGCATCCTGGTCGAACGCCGCCGAATAGGCATACCCGCGCACCACGGCGATGGGCTCACCGTGCAGCTGTTCAAGGTTCTGATACTCAATGGGGTCGTCCCGGCGCTTGATAAACCGCACGCGGTTGAGCAGGTACTCAGCGGAAAATTGCCCCAGTTGCGTGCGCGCCTCGTCGTACCAGGCATTGATCAACACGTCATAGCGGCCATCACCCACACCCATCAACGCGCGTGCCCAAGGTACCTGCTCAAAATCACTGGCGTAGCCGGCGCGCGCCAGGGCCGTGCTGACAATGTCGGTGGCCAACCCACCGTTGATCAATGTCGAATCAGTAAACGGTGGCCAGGCATCCGCCACCAAACGCAGACGTTGTGCGACCACTGGCGTGGTCAGCAACAACACTCCTATCAAAGCAACGGCACGAGAAAATCGCGGCATGCTTAAAGTCCTTGGCGGGCAGGCAGTGGCTTGATAACAGTAGCTCATCAATGAGCCTGCATTGCAGATTACACAAAGAACCGGGCCGCGCGCGCACGGAATGATGGCAAATTGACGCCATTCACAAAAATGCTGAATTTAGACAGTTCTGACCGTCACGCTTACTATCGGCTCCAGCCATTAACAAGAGAACACACCATGACGGTTAGTTGGGTCTGCAAACACCAGGAAGACTTGGGCAAGGACCAGCTCTACGCCCTTCTGCGCTTGCGCAGCGAGGTCTTTGTCGTTGAACAGCAGTGCGTGTATCCGGACCTCGACGGGCAGGACCTTTCGGGTGATACCCACCACCTGATGGCCTGGAAAGATGATGAGCTGGTGGCCTACCTGCGGCTGCTGGACCCGCAATCCCAGGGCGGTGATGTGGTGATTGGCCGAGTGATCGTCGCGCCAGTGGCACGCGGCACCGGGCTGGGCCATCAAATGATGGAAGAAGCCCTCAAGCGCATTGACGACATCTGGCCTGAAACGCCGATCTTTCTGTCAGCCCAGGCGCATTTGCAGGGGTATTACGGGCGGTACGGGTTTGTGGCTGAGGGTGAGGAATACCTGGAGGACGATATTCCGCACATTGGTATGCGGCGTCAGTGAGGGCGCCATCGCAGGCAAGCCAGCTCCCACCTTTGACAGCGTTCACAACTCAACAGGTGGGAGCTGGCTTGCCCGCGATGAGGCCAGACCAACCACCAGCCGGTGTCAGGGATAACCCAACACCTGCTTGATCGCCCCCAGATTCGCCTCGATCCACTTGCGGTCAATCGCCCCCCAGCTACGAATCCGATAGCGCCCGGCATGATTGCGCGCGCCGTCTTCCTGCTCGAACTCACACAGGATATCCAGGTCGGCCAATGCCGCAATCGTGTCCTGCGCCGTGCGCCGCGGCATGCCGGTGGCGTCGGTCAACGCCGGGACGCTGCTGGCCAGCCCGCTGTCGATCAGGTACGCCACGTACAGGCGGCGGTAGAAACTGCTTTTGGTCTTGCTCACGTCCATGCTCGGTCGCCTGGTGAGGTTAGGGCTTGCCCTGCAAGTCGCGATACGTGAGGTACACCCGCAGGTCGAATTCCACCTGATGGTAGCCGGGCATCATGTATTCGCAGAGTTTGTAGAACGCCTTGTTGTGGTCCGATTCCTTGAAGTGTGCCAGCTCGTGCACCACGATCATGCGCAGAAATTCCGGCGCCGCCTCTTTGAACAACGCCGCGATGCGAATCTCTTTCTTGGATTTGAGATTGCCGCCCTGCACCCGTGAAATCGTGGTGTGCAGGCCCAAGGCGCGGTGGGTCAGGTCCAGGCGGTTGTCGAACAGCACTTTGTCGATGGCCGGCGCGTTACGCAGGTGTTCCTGCTTCAAGGCCAGGGCATAGCTGTACAACGCCTTGTCACTTTGCACCGCATGGCGCTCGGGGTAGCGCTGCTCCAGGTAGGCGCCCAACTGATCCTTGGCGATCATCTGGCGCACTTGCTCCTGGAGCGCTGCGGGGTAAGCCTGGAGGTATTTCAGCGCGGTCATGGGGTCTGCAACAGGGTTCGAGTGGGCGCCAGTGTAGCGAATTCAAAGCAGACGGGGGTGAGACCAATCGGCCACTTCCTCAGCAATCAGGGGCTGAGCCGCCCATGCTCCTTGGACGAACGAGCAACCATTGGCCTTCAGCCACTGCGCCTGCTCGAGTGTTTCCACGCCTTCGGCGATCACCAACACATCAAAATGCCCGCACAACTGGATGATGCTGCGAGCCATCGCGGCGTCCCGCACCGACCCCGGCAGACGCGCCACCAATTGCGGGTCAAGCTTCAACGTGTCGAACTCCAGGTCACGCAGATGGGCCAGGGAACACTGGCCCAAACCAAAGTCATCCAGGGCGATACGCACGCCGATCCGCCGCAGCAACCTGAGCTGCTTGTTGGTTTCATCAAGGTTGCTCATCAGGCTGTCTTCACTGATTTCCACCTCCAGCTGCCGCGCCTGCAACCCATGTCGCTCGAGTACCTGCTGCAGCTGGCCGGCCAGGTTGGGCATGTTGAACTGACTGCTGCTCAGGCTCACGCTCAGCACCAGTTCTTCATCGAAGCTGGTTTGCCAGGCCTGGCGTTGGGCAGCGACCTGCTGGTAGATCCAGGCGCTCAATTGGCTGATCAGCCGCGCCTCTTCGAGCAACGGCAAAAACAAGCCCGGCGGCACATCGCCGACGCTCGGGTGCTGCCAGCGCAACAACGCTTCGACGCCACGCAAGCGTCCGTCTTCCAGCGAGACCTGGGGCTGGTACACCAAGGTGAAATCCTTGTTTTGAATCGCGGTACGCACGCTGTCTTCAAGCATCAGACGCGAGCGGGCGCGGCCGTTCATTTCCTGATCGTAATAGCGATATTGCTGACGCCCCGCACGCTTGGCTTCGTACATGGCGATGTCGGCCGCGCGCAGCAGGCCATTGAGGTCAGAGCCGCAGTCCGGGAAAGTCGCAATGCCAATGCTGACGCCGAGCATCACATCCAAACCGTCGACCTGCTGACACACCGACACGCGCTCGATCAGTTTTTCCGAAATCTTCGCCGCCTGTTCCGGGAATTCCAGCTCCACCAATGCGGTGAACTCATCCCCGCCCATCCGCCCAAGAATGTCGTAGGAACGCAGACACGCCTGCATTTGTTCAGAGACCCAACGCAGCACCCGATCTCCGGCGTCGTGGCCCAACGAATCGTTGACCCGCTTGAAGCCGTCGAGGTCCAGGTAGAGCAGCACCAGCGACTGCTCGTTTCGCTCGCTGCGCAGCAACGTGTTTTCCACTGCCTGGTGAAAGCCGCGTCGGTTCAGCAGGCCGGTCAACGGGTCGGTCACCGCCTGGAACTCCAGTTGCTGGTGCAGATGGCGCACCTCGGACATGTCCAGCACCGTCACGACCATAGCCTTCTGCTCGGCGGGTAACGGCGCGCAGGACAACGCCACCGGCACCTGCTGGCCGCGACTGGTGCGTAAAATGGCGTCGTGCTGGCGCCATGTCTCACCCTTGCGATACGCCTCGTACATCGGGAACCCCAGCCAGGCCGGCACATGGGGCTTTTGCAGAAAGCTCAAAAAGCTTTCGCCCTGCAACTCGGCCATCGTCGCATTCAGCAGCCGAGAAATGGCCGGGTTGGCGTACTCGATCACACTGCCCTCGCCCACCACCAGGATGCCCTCGGCGGCGTTGTCGAGTACCGAGGCGTTAAAGGCGCGCGCGGATTCCAGGTCATGGCTCAGGCGCTGCAAGGCACGGCGGTTGCGCTGGTGTTCCAGCAACGCCTGCACCTTGGGCTTGAGAATGTGTGGGTCGAAGGGCTTGAACAGGTAATCAATGGCGCCGCTGGCATAGCCTTCCAATACGGAGGCAGGCGACTGGGCATGGGCGGTCAGGAAGATAATCGGCGTCATGCGTGTGCGTTGGCTGCCACGCATCAGGCGCGCAACCTCAAAGCCGTCCATGCCGGGCATGCGCACATCCAGCAAGACCAGGTCGACTTCGTGTGCGAGCAGTAACTCCAACGCTTCCAGCCCGGAAGCGGCGGTCATCACGTGCCAATCTTCACGCTGCAAAAGCGCACGCATGCTGATGAGGTTTTCCGGGTAGTCATCAACCACCAGAAGAACCGAACTGCCGTCGCCGGGGTGTGGAGCGCAATCCATGCTACGTCTCTTCCTTGAAGGGCTGTACCGGTCACTTCTGATATAAAAACCGGACAAACACTGAGGCCTCACTCTAGCCCCGGTTCTAAAAAAGCAGAAGTGACCCGGGTGCCATCATTGCGCCAAAGCTCAGGAAGCCGACTAACGGTCAAGCGCTACAGCCCGCGCCCCATGGGAAACATGGCTTTTTGGCATTCCTCTGACGCCAATAAATTGCCAGCAATTGTTTAACAACCGGACGATCACCGCCTATAAAGAACCTGAATGGCCCCCGGGCCAAAGCCTCACCTCTGTAAAAAGGCCAACACCATGATCGACCTTTCCACCTGGAACCTGAGCATTCCGGTCGGCTCGCCGCCCACGACCATCGACACCCCGAAACTGCTTAGCGGCTTCAAGGACCAATATTTCCAGGCCGAAGGCAGCGACGTGCAATTCTGGACACCCGTGACCGGCACGCGCACAGAAAACGCCGTCTACCCGCGCAGCGAATTGCGCGAAACCTACGCCGACGGGCGTCTGCGCAACTGGACCTACCCCGACGCCGACAACTTTCTGCGCGCCACCCTGGCCGTCAACCAGGTGCCCTCCAGCGGCAAGGTGGTCATCGGTCAGATCCACGCCTATGACAGCCAGAAACCCCTGATCAAGCTCGAATATCAATTCAAGGAAAAGACCCAGACCGGCAACATTGTCGCCAAAGTGCGCATGCGCCCGGACGAGGATGACGGCCGCGTGATTATCGTGGCCTCCAATGTGCCGCTGGAGAAGAGTTTCACCTACGTGATCAACCTCAATAAAGCCGGGCTGTTGACCGTCGAGGCCGCTGACGGCCAGTGGAATGAGCGCATTGGTGCCGCGTGGGGCGCTAAACCGCTGTATTTCAAGGCCGGCGCGTATGTGCAGGACAACAGTGGCAACAGCAAGGAAGGCGCACGGGTGACGTTTGCGAAGCTGGATATTGATCACGAATGAGCGCCGCCTGATTTCAAGCAGGCCTGGCACTACGACTCCAAGGATAATTCGCGTTTAAACCCGCCGCTGATCCCTGTGGGAGCCGGGCTTGCCCGCGATGGCGGACTGTCAGCCAACCCATTCGGCCACTGACACGCCGCATCGCGAGCGAGCAGCTCTGGCGGCGAATCAGCTCGGCTCAACGTACAAGGGTCAAATCCCGCCCACAAAAAAAGCCCGCATCGCTGCGGGCTTTTTGTTTAAACACCTGAGGCTCAGTTCACCTTGGCGTTCAACTCACCTTTCAGGTAACGCTGGTACATCGCTTCCAGAGAGATCGGCTTGATCTTCGAAGCATTACCGGCCGTGCCGAACGCTTCGTAACGAGCGATACACACGTCACGCATCGCGGTCACGGTGGCACCGAAGAATTTACGTGGATCAAATTCGCTCGGGTTGGTGGCCATCAGGCGACGCATTGCGCCGGTGGACGCCAGGCGCAGGTCGGTGTCGATGTTGACCTTGCGCACGCCGTACTTGATGCCTTCGACGATTTCTTCAACCGGCACGCCGTAGGTTTCTTTGATGTCGCCACCGTACTGGTTGATGATCGCCAGCCACTCTTGCGGCACCGAGGAAGAACCGTGCATCACCAGGTGGGTGTTCGGGATGCGTTTGTGGATTTCCTTGATGCGGTCGATGGCCAGCACGTCGCCGGTAGGTGGCTTGGTGAACTTGTAAGCGCCGTGGCTGGTGCCGATGGCGATGGCCAGGGCGTCAACTTGGGTCTTCTTGACGAAGTCGGCGGCTTCTTCCGGGTCGGTCAGCATTTGGCTGTGATCCAGCACGCCTTCGGCGCCGATGCCGTCTTCTTCGCCGGCCATGCCGGTTTCCAACGAACCCAGGCAGCCCAACTCGCCTTCAACCGAAACGCCGCAGGCGTGAGCCATGGCCACGGTTTGTTGGGTCACGCGTACGTTGTACTCGTAGTCGGTTGGGGTCTTGCCATCTTCGCCGAGGGAGCCGTCCATCATCACCGAGCTGAAGCCCAGTTGGATGGAGCGCTGGCACACGTCAGGGCTGGTGCCGTGGTCCTGGTGCATGCACACCGGGATGTGCGGGAATTCTTCGATGGCGGCCAGGATCAGGTGACGCAGGAAGGGGGCACCGGCGTATTTGCGGGCACCGGCCGAAGCCTGAACGATCACTGGGGAGTCGGTCTTGTCAGCGGCTTCCATGATGGCGCGCATCTGCTCAAGGTTGTTGACGTTAAAGGCTGGGACGCCGTAGCCGAACTCGGCTGCGTGGTCCAGCATTTGACGCATGCTGATAAGTGCCATTGTGTTGTCTCTCCCGATCGTGGGTCGTTAATCGTGCAAGCCTGCCGTAGCGGCGGCTGCTATTCAAGTTATTGCAGATCAAGGGGTTAAGGCTTGGCCTGCTGAATCGTTATTGCAGTGTCCGATTCAAAATCCATGTCACTTTGGAACCGGATCTACTGTGGGAGCGGGCTTGCTCGCGAAGGCGGTGTATCAGCTACCTGATGCTTACCTGACCCACCGCTTTCGCGAGCAAGCCCGCTCCCACATTTGGATCTCATCACATGAGAGATCGCGTTCTGTGTTACTGGGCCTTGCAGCCTCGCCCAATCAAATCATCGGTGGCGACCCAGTAGATCAGGCCTTCCTCACCTTTTTGGTGAAACGCCAACTGGTCGTTGCTGTACAGCACGCCCGAGGCAGCAACGTCCTGTTTAAGACGATAAACCTGGTCCGAACCGCCGAGGCGTACATCCACCTCGGAACGTGCCTGGTTGGCAAAGCGCCAGTTGACCTCGGCCTTGCTGTCGCACGTCCAGGTGGTCCACTTGTCGGCCGGCTCTGCCTTGTTGAACATATTCATGCTGCTGCAGCCGGCCAACAAGGCCAGGGCTGCCAGGGCGAAAACGCCTTTCATTGCCAATCCTCGAACGGCGACCCAAAAGGCCGCCAAAGCTGTCGGTTAGTTGATCAGACCCGTCAAGGGCATCCCTGTTCCTGACCGTTGGGCGCGGCGTCGTATTGCTCCAGCCGCTCGTTGCCGATGCGCTTGTTGATCACCGGCATGGTTTCGGCTTGCCAGTCAGCCTGGTAGCAGCTCTTTTTCTGCGTAGGCGCAGGCTCTGCAGACGCAGGCTTCGCGCTTGGCGTGCTGCCGCAGCCGGCCAACAGGCCCGCTGCGATCACCAGTGCCAACGACTTGATCATGGGAATACTCCTTTTCCGGATCACGAGCCTTAGCCTTTGGCTCGAGTTTCCAGCACTTCAACGGCCGGCAGCACTTTGCCTTCGACGAATTCGAGGAACGCGCCGCCACCGGTAGAAATGTAGGAGATCTGGTCAGCAACGCCATATTTATCGATGGCCGCCAAGGTGTCGCCACCCCCGGCAATGGAGAAAGCCGAGCTTTCAGCAATGGCGTGGGCCAGTACTTTGGTGCCGTTGCCGAACTGGTCGAACTCGAACACGCCAACCGGACCGTTCCACAAAATGGTCTTGGACGACTTCAGCAGTTCAGCGAAGTTGGCCGCGGTTTGCGGGCCGATGTCCAGGATCATGTCGTCGGCCGCCACGTCGGCGATGAGCTTGACGGTGGCTTCGGCGCTTTCAGCGAATTCCTTGGCAACCACCACGTCCACCGGCAGTGGCACGCTGACTTTGGCCGCGATGGCACGCGCGGTGTCGAGCAGGTCCGGCTCGTACAGGGACTTGCCCACCGGGTGGCCGGCTGCGGCCAGGAAGGTGTTGGCAATGCCGCCGCCGACGATCAATTGGTTGCAGATCTGGCTCAGGCTGTTGAGCACGTCGAGCTTGGTGGAGACTTTGGAACCGGCCACGATGGCCGCCATTGGCTGCGCCGGAGCGCCCAGGGCCTTGCCCAGTGCATCCAGTTCTGCGGCCAGCAGTGGGCCGGCGGCGGCGACTTTGGCGAACTTGGCCACGCCGTGGGTCGAACCTTCGGCGCGGTGCGCGGTGCCGAAGGCGTCCATCACGAACACGTCGCACAGGGCCGCGTATTGCTGAGCCAGTTCGTCGCTGTTCTTTTTCTCGCCTTTGTTGAAGCGCACGTTTTCGAACAGCACGACATCGCCTGGCTTGACGTCAACGCCGCCCAGGTAGTCAGCCACCAGCGGCACGTCGCGGCCCAGGGCCTTGCTCAGGTAGTCGGCTACCGGCTTGAGGCTGTTTTCGGCGGAGAACTCACCTTCGGTCGGACGACCCAGGTGGGAGCAGACCATCACGGCCGCGCCTTTTTCCAGGGCCAGCTTGATGGTCGGCAGCGAGGCCAGGATTCGCGCATCGCTGGTGACAACACCGTCCTTGACTGGGACGTTGAGGTCTTCGCGAATCAGTACGCGCTTACCTTGCAGATCGAGGTCGGTCATCTTCAACACGGTCATGGGTCGCAGTTCCTGAATTACTGTTGAGGTTGTGTGGAGGCGATGTGCAGATAATGTTCGGCAACATCCAGCATTCGGTTGGCAAACCCCCATTCGTTGTCGAACCAGGCCAGGATGTTCACCAGCCTGGGGCCGGAAACGCGGGTCTGGCTGGCATCGACAATCGCCGAATGCG
Source organism: Pseudomonas sp. 14P_5.3_Bac1 (assembly GCF_025466135.1). NCBI lineage: Bacteria > Pseudomonadati > Pseudomonadota > Gammaproteobacteria > Pseudomonadales > Pseudomonadaceae > Pseudomonas > Pseudomonas sp. 14P_5.3_Bac1. The sequence continues at coordinate 11,660 of NZ_JANLOF010000032.1, forward strand.
GGTCATGGTTGAAATCGCAACTGGCATGGGGCAACTCGGTGTAGGCCAGCAAACCCTTGAGCGGGCCGCTGGTGGCGGCGTCGCGCAGAATCCGGTTGACCTCCGTCGCGTCAGTGTCGCTGACAGTCTGCATGGTGATGTCCAGGCAAGACACGTTCACCGTCGGCACCCGTACGGCTTTGGCTTGAATTCGCCCGGCAAGTTCCGGTAACAATCTTTCGATACCTCGCGCCAGGCCGGTAGACACCGGAATCACTGACTGGAAGGCCGAACGCGTGCGGCGCAGGTCTTCGTGGTGATAGGCGTCGATGACCGGCTGGTCGTTCATCGCCGAGTGAATCGTGGTGATCGACACGTAATCCAGGCCAATCGCCTGATCCAGCAGGCGCAACAGCGGCACGCTGCAGTTGGTGGTGCAGGAGGCGTTGGACACCAGCAGCTCGTTGCCGGTCAGGCAATCCTGGTTGATGCCATAGACGATGGTGGCGTCGACATCCGCCTCGCTGGCCATCGGCTGGGAAAACAGCACACGCGGTGCACCGGCGTCGAGAAAACGCTGGCCATCGGCACGGGTGTGGTAAGCACCGGAGCATTCCAACACCAGGTCGACGCCCAGCGCCGCCCAGTCGATGCCCTCGGGAGTGGCACTGCGCAGGACTTTCACGCAGTCGCCATTGATATGCAGACAGTCGCCGTCTACACGCACTTCGCCGGGAAACCGGCCGTGGGTGGAGTCAAAGCGTGTCAGGTATTCGATGCTGGCCATGTCGGCCAAATCGTTGATCGCAACAATTTCAAACCCTGCCGCCGCCCCTCGCTCAAACAGAGCACGCAAGACGCAACGACCAATGCGGCCGTAGCCGTTGAGTGCAACTTTGTAGGGACGCGGTTGGGGCATGGGGTTCTCGATCAATGTTAGTTCGGTGTTGAATGTTCTGACGCCATCGCGGGCAAGCCCGCTCCCACCTTAGACCGAGATCGAATGTGGGAGCGGGCTTGCCCGCGATAGCGCCAGTACAGACAACGCAGACTGACTTAGTCTTCCAGCAGTTCTTCAGCCTGACCCAGGATGTTTTCCAGGGTGAAACCGAACTCTTCGAACAACGCTGGCGCCGGCGCCGACTCACCGTAAGTGGTCATGCCGATCACGCGGCCTTCCAGGCCCACGTACTTGTACCAGTAGTCGGCGTGAGCCGCTTCGATGGCGATACGCGCGCTGACCTGCAACGGCAGAACCGATTGCTTGTAGTCGGCGTCCTGGGCTTCGAACAGGCTGGTGCACGGCATAGACACAACGCGCACGTTGCGGCCCTGGGCAGTCAGCTTGTCGTAGGCCTGAACGGTCAGGCCGACTTCGGAACCGGTGGAGATCAGGATCAGTTCCGGCTCGCCAACGCAGTCCTTGAGCACGTAGCCACCACGGCTGATCGCAGCGATCTGCGCGTCGGTACGCACTTGGTGCTGCAGGTTCTGACGCGAGAAGATCAGCGCCGAAGGGCCGTCCTTACGCTCGATGGCGTGCTTCCAGGCCACGGCGGATTCGACCGCGTCGGCTGGGCGCCAGCAATCCAGGTTCGGCGTGGTACGCAGGCTGGTCAGTTGCTCGACCGGCTGGTGCGTCGGGCCGTCTTCGCCCAGGCCGATGGAGTCGTGGGTGTACACATGGATCACGCGCTTCTTCATCAGCGCGGCCATACGTACGGCGTTGCGCGCATATTCCATGAACATCAGGAAGGTCGCGCCGTAAGGCACCAGGCCGCCGTGCAGGGACACGCCGTTCATGATGGCGCTCATGCCGAACTCGCGCACGCCGTAGTACATGTAGTTGCCGCTGGCGTCTTCGGCCGAGACACCTTTGCAACCTTTCCACAGGGTCAGGTTGGAACCGGCCAGGTCAGCCGAACCGCCGAGAATCTCCGGCAGCAACGGGCCAAAGGCGTTCAGGGTGTTCTGGCTGGCTTTACGGCTGGCGATGGTCTCGCCCTTGGCCGCCACTTCGGCGATGTAGGCCGAGGCTTTTTCCGAGAAGTCGGCAGGCAGGTCACCGGCCAGGCGACGCACCAGTTCGTTGGCCAACTCTGGGAATTCGGCGGAGTAGGCCGCAAAACGCTGGTCCCACTCGGCTTCGGTCGCCAGGCCTTTTTCCTTGGCGTTCCACTCGGCATAGATGTCAGCCGGGATTTCGAACGGGCCGTGGTTCCACTTCAGCGCTTCACGGGTCAGGGCGATTTCCGCGTCACCCAGTGGGGCGCCGTGGCAGTCTTCTTTACCTTGCTTGTTCGGCGAGCCGAAACCGATGGTGGTCTTGCAGCAGATCAGGGTCGGCTGCTCGCTCTTGCGCGCGGTGTCGATGGCGGTCTTGATCTCTTCCGGATCGTGGCCGTCGACGTTGCGGATCACTTGCCAGTTGTAGGCTTCGAAACGCTTCGGGGTGTCATCGGTGAACCAGCCTTCGACTTCGCCGTCGATGGAGATGCCGTTGTCATCGTAGAAGGCAATCAGCTTGCCCAGGCCCAGGGTACCGGCCAGGGACGCCACTTCATGGGAAATGCCTTCCATCATGCAGCCATCACCCAGGAACACATAGGTGTGGTGGTCGACGATGTTGTGACCAGGGCGGTTGAACTGCGCGCCCAGGACTTTTTCAGCCAGTGCGAAGCCAACAGCATTGGCCAGGCCTTGGCCCAGGGGACCGGTGGTGGTCTCGACGCCTGGGGTGTAGCCGAATTCCGGGTGACCCGGGGTGCGGCTGTGCAGCTGGCGGAAGCTCTTGAGGTCATCGATGGTGACGTCGTAGCCGGTCAGGTGCAGCAGCGAATAGATCAGCATCGAGCCGTGGCCGTTGGACAGCACGAAGCGGTCACGGTCGGCGAACGACGGGTTGCTCGGATTGTGTTTCAGGTAGTCACGCCAAAGTACCTCGGCGATATCCGCCATGCCCATCGGGGCACCGGGATGGCCGCTGTTGGCTTTTTGCACGGCATCCATGCTGAGGGCACGAATGGCGTTGGCACGCTCACGACGGCTGGGCATCGCTGATCTCCTGGGGTTGCTTAAAAGAAACGGAAAAAAGGATCGGCATTTTCCCTCAGCCACCGCCTGCGGGCAATCACAGATAGTCACTTGAGGTGTTTTTCCTGCGCTTTGCCCGCCAATCGCTTGCAGAAAAGCCTGACTGCTTCGTCTAAAGGTTATAGCGGGTGCTTATAACTACCGATTATCGACCAATATCAAAACTTTTTGATATTGACCTTGCGGGGATATCCACCCGTCACTAGACTGCTGGCCTTATGAACCTACCCGTGCCCTCCCTGCGTCCTGACGACGGCGACGACCTGGCAGCCTTATGCAAGGCCGCTGGTGATCCGTTACGTCTGAACGTGTTGCGCGCGCTGGCCAACGATTCTTTCGGCGTACTGGAACTGGCGCAGATCTTCGCCATTGGCCAGTCCGGCATGAGCCACCATCTGAAGGTCCTGGCCCAGGCTGACCTGGTGGCCACCCGCCGCGAAGGCAATGCGATTTTTTACCGTCGCGCCCTGCCCCACACCGAGCTGCTCGGCGGCAAACTGCACGCCGCGTTGCTGGAAGAGGTGGACAGTTTGTGCCTGCCCGGCGACGTGCAGTCGCGCATCAGCCAAGTTCACGGGCAACGCGCCGCCGCCAGCCAGGATTTTTTCTCACGGGTCGCCGAGAAGTTTCGCGCCCAACAGGACTTGATCGCCGGCTTGCCGCAATACCGCGAAAGCGTACTGGCGCTGTTGGACAAACTGAGCTTCAGTCATTCGGCCACGGCGCTGGAAGTGGGCCCTGGCGATGGCGGTTTCCTGCCGGAGCTGGCGCGCCGCTTCAAGCAGGTGACGGCGCTGGACAACAGCCCGGCGATGCTCGAACTGGCGCGCCAGTTGTGCGAGCGCGAGGCGCTGGGCAATGTCAGCCTGCAGCTGGCGGACGCATTGAATGACACAAACCTGCGGGCCGATTGCGTGGTGTTGAACATGGTCTTGCACCATTTCGCCGCCCCCGCCGACGCCCTCAAGCAGATGGCAAACTTGCTGCAACCCGGCGGTAGCCTGCTGGTCACAGATTTATGCAGCCACAACCAGAATTGGGCCAGGGAGGCCTGCGGTGATCTCTGGTTGGGTTTTGAACAGGACGATCTGGCCCGTTGGGCCACCGCTGCGGGACTCGTTCCCGGGGAAAGCCTCTATGTAGGTTTACGTAATGGTTTCCAGATTCAGGTCCGCCATTTTCAGCGGCCGGCTGGCGACACTCACCATCGGTAAATATCAGGAAAACATCGAGATGAGCGAATACTCCCTTTTCACCTCCGAGTCCGTGTCTGAAGGGCATCCGGACAAAATCGCCGACCAGATTTCTGATGCGGTGCTGGACGCCATCATTGCTGAAGACAAGTTCGCCCGTGTGGCGTGCGAGACTCTGGTGAAAACGGGCGTGGCGATCATCGCCGGTGAAGTCACCACCACCGCGTGGGTCGATCTGGAACAGATCGTCCGTGACGTCATCACCAAGATTGGCTACAACAGTTCCGACGTCGGTTTCGACGGCGCAACCTGCGGCGTGATGAACATCATCGGCAAGCAGTCGCCCGACATCAACCAGGGTGTGGACCGCGCCAAGCCTGAAGATCAGGGTGCTGGCGACCAGGGCCTGATGTTCGGCTACGCCAGCAACGAAACCGAGGTGCTGATGCCGGCGCCGATCACCTTCTCGCACCAGCTTGTGCAACGTCAGGCCGAGGCTCGCAAAAACGGCCTGCTGCCGTGGCTGCGCCCGGATGCCAAATCCCAGGTGACCTGCCGTTACGAAGGCGGCAAGGTGGTGGGTATCGACGCCGTTGTACTGTCGACCCAGCACAACCCGGACGTGTCCTACGCCGACCTGCGCGAAGGCGTGATGGAGCTGATCGTCAAGCACGTGCTGCCGGCCGAACTGCTGACCAAGGACACCCAGTTCCACATCAACCCGACTGGCCAGTTCATCATCGGTGGCCCGGTGGGCGACTGCGGCCTGACCGGCCGCAAGATCATCGTCGACAGCTACGGCGGCATGGCCCGTCATGGCGGTGGCGCGTTCTCGGGTAAAGACCCATCCAAGGTTGACCGTTCGGCGGCCTACGCCGGTCGTTATGTGGCCAAGAACATCGTCGCGGCCGGCTTGGCCGAGCGTTGCGAGATTCAGGTTTCCTACGCTATCGGTGTGGCCCAGCCTACGTCGATCTCGCTGAACACCTTTGGCACCGGCAAGATCAGCGACGACAAAATCGTCAAGCTGGTGCGCGAGATCTTCGACCTGCGCCCTTACGCGATCACCACCATGCTTGACCTGCTGCACCCGATGTACCAGGAAACCGCAGCCTACGGCCACTTCGGCCGTACCCCTGCGCAGAAGACTGTCGGCGACGACACCTTCACCACGTTCACCTGGGAAAAAACCGACCGCGCCAACGACCTGCGCACTGCCGCCGGCCTGTAAGCACGCGCTCCCCCAAAAGCCCCGCCGGGTTCGCCCGGCGGGGCTTTTTTATTGCCTGCGCGAGAGGCATCACACGTCTGGCGCCCTGAGCACTCACCGGGAGGCAAACCCGGCGACTGCCAGCCGCAAGCCAACAACGACTTGCTGAGCGTGCAGGCTTTTAACGCCGCACAAGAGCAGGTCAAAAGTTGTAACAAACTGGCCGACGCCCAAGCCAAAGCCGACGCCAGGCAGCAAACACAGGAAGCCAGGATGGATAAAAACGACGCAGTGAAAGCGTTGGGCGGCCTGTTCAAGTAATTCGAAACACCCGGTAAAAAGCCCCGCACTGTCGGGGCTTTTTTGTGGCCGCCTGGATCACTTAGGCTGGGCGCCCCTTCCGAGCAAGGATGCTCATGATGCGTTTATTGATTGCTCTGTTACTCAGTGCCTTGCCCTTTCTGGTGTGGGCAGAAGACTGTCCCGAGGACGCCAGGTCACAGGTCGGCGCGCTGGCCAGGCAGATCACGCTGTGGGATGACAGCTACCACCGGCTCGGCCAATCCCCGGTCAGCGATGAACTCTACGATCAGGCACGCCACCGCCTGGAGCACTGGCGAACGTGTTTCCCCAAAAACAGCCTGACGGCTGACAAGCCACTCGCGAGTTCGCGGGGCACACGGCCTCACCCGGTCGCGCATACAGGCCTAGAAAAGTTATTGGATGAGCGGGCGGTCGATGACTGGCTCAGGACCCGGCAAGACGTATGGATTCAACCCAAGGTCGATGGTGTTGCGGTGACGCTGGTCTATCGTCAGGGCCGGTTGAGCCGGCTTATCAGCCGAGGTGACGGACGCCTCGGCCAGGATTGGTCGACCGCCGCACGCCGGATCCCCGGCATTGTCCAGCAACTGCCGGAGCCCATCGACCTGGTGCTGCAGGGCGAACTCTATTGGCGCCTCGACGCTCATGTGCAGGCGACACAGGGCGGGCTGAATGCTCGCAGCAAGATGGCCGGGCTGATGAACCGCCTTCAGTTGAGCGACACCGATGCCGCGGGGATCGGGCTTTTTGTCTGGGCCTGGCCCGACGGCCCGACCGACTTCAACGAGCGCCTGAACACCCTGGCACGCTGGGGCTTCACCGATAGCCATCGCTACAGCCAGCGCATTCAAAACATCGCTGAAGCCTCACACTGGCGCAGTTACTGGTACAACCACCCGCTGCCTTTTGCTAGCGATGGCGTGGTATTGCACCAGGCTGTGCATGCGCCCGCCAAACGCTGGCAAGCCAGTGCCCCCTACTGGGCGGTCGCCTGGAAATACCCGGCCGCCAAGGCGCTCGCGCTGGTGCGTAATGTGCGGTTCAACATCGGCCGCACCGGGCGCATTACGCCCATTCTTGAGCTGGAACCGGTGCGACTGGATGACCGGCGCATTCACCGCGTGAGCGTCGGCTCCCTGAAACGCTGGCAAGTGCTGGATATCCGCCCCGGCGATCAGGTGTCCATCAGTCTTGCCGGCCATGTGATCCCCCGGTTGGAGCACGTGATCCTGCGCAACGAAAACAGGGTGGAAGTACGAGCGCCCGATGCCCGAGACTTTCACGCCTTGAGCTGCTGGCAACTGGACCCCGGTTGCGAGGAGCAATTGCTGGCCCGCCTGACCTGGCTGAGCGGCAATCAAGGCCTGGCCATGCCGCATATTGGCCGCGAAACCTGGAACATATTGATCCAGGCCGGTCTAATCGCCGGCATTCTCGATTGGTTGACCCTGGATGCGGCAGAGCTTGCTAACATTGACGGCTTAGGCGAACGCAGCCGCGCGCGGGTGCTCGAAAGCATTCAAAACGCTCGGCAACGTCCCTTTGCACAATGGCTCAAAGCCTTGGGTGTACCGCCCTCGGCACGTAACGACCTGGACGGCGGCTGGCAGACCCTGGCCGCCAGAGACACCCAGGCCTGGCTGGCCACCGATGGCATCGGCCCGGGCCGCGCAGCGCAATTGAGCGCCTTTTTTCGCGACCCGCAGGTACAGGCGTTGGCTCAGACACTCCGCGAGGCGGGGATAGACGGGTTTTAACCTGGCCCGACCACTTTTTAACCAACGGCAGAATTCATCCTGCCATTTGATTGCACCCTGGAGCCTTTATGAAATTTCTTGCCCCTTTTGCCTTGTTAACGGCTGCAAGCTTCATGGCGACACCGCTGCTGGCCGCCGAAGAGGTGCCGGAACTCACCGGCTGCGCCGCCAAGCGCCAAGCCATCAGCACTCAGATCGAGCAAGCCAAGGCACACGGCAACAGCGAGCAACAGGCTGGCCTTGAAAAAGCCCTGAGCGAAGTCACCGCCAACTGCACCGATGCGTCCCTGAGGAAAGAACGCGAAAACAAGGTGCTCGACGCCAAGCACGAAGTCAGCCGCCGTCAGGCCGACCTCGACAAGGCGATGAAAAAGGGTGACGCGGACAAGATCAACAAGCGTAAGGACAAGTTGGCGCAGTCACGCAAAGAGCTGCAGGACGCTGTTGAAGAACTCGACCAGTAAACCCGGTCAGTGATCCCGAAACTGCTTATGGCAAGCCGTGCAGGCATCTTCGACTTTCTGCACTGCAGGCCCCAGGTTGCTGGCTTTGTAAGGCTGCACCTGGCTGGCGATCACCAGTTCACCGGTGGCCGTTTCAAGGTTTCGGGCCAACGCCTGGAACCGTGCCTGTTGTTGCCACACGCTGTCCTTGGCGCTGGTGTGATCTTCTTCGCGCACGCTCGGGAAATGCTTCCAAGGCTCGTGGGACAACGCATCAAGCTTGACCGCGCCTTCGGCGAACTTCGCGCCATCAAAAGGGATGCGCCCACGCAACATGCCGCCCAGGTCTTCACCGGTCTTGAGCATTTGCTTGAAGATTGCCTTGCGCTGACCCAGAGGTGAATTCGGATCAACACCGCCACAAGCGGATAACGTCAGGCAGGCCAGCAATACAACGGTCAGTGTTTTAAAAGTCATGATGGCTTCAGGTCACGGGAACGGCGGCCAGTATCCTCGCCCCGCCCGTAAAGACCAATAGCCCTATTAATAATAAGGGTTGCCCAAACGTGCTGCGGCGCGGGCAATCGCTTCAGGAAGTGTTTGTATGAATGTCACCTTGAAACCCTGGAGCCGCCGCCTGGCGTGGGCTCTGCCGATCATTGCACTGCTGGCCGGCTGCGATGGCAACAAAGACGCCGGCAAAGATGAAACCGTAAAACCCCATGCCGTCGCCACGTATGTGAGTGCACCGTGGGAAGCGCTGCCGGCTGTTTCCGACAGCGACCTGCTCGCCGGGTTTGAATCCTGGCGCAGCGCCTGCCAACGCCTGAAGGCCGACCCGATCTGGGGCGCGACCTGCGCAGCAGCGACCAGCGTGCCGGGCAACGCCCCGGCAGTGCGCAGCTTTCTCAAGGAGCGCCTGGATGTGTTCGGCCTGCGCTCGGCCGACAACACGCCGAACGGCCTGATCACCGGCTACTACGAACCGGTCTACCCCGGCAGCCTGACCGAAACCGCCACTGCCCATGTGCCGGTGTACGGGGTGCCGGATGACCTGATCATCGTCAACCTGGAAAGCATCTACCCGGAACTCAAGGGCAAGCGCCTGCGCGGCCGCCTCGAAGGGCGTGTGCTCAAGCCATATGACGACGCCAGCACCATCAACGGCCAGGGCTCCACCGCCAAGCCGATTGCCTGGCTGACCAACCCGATGGACCTGCAGTTCTTGCAGATTCAGGGCTCGGGCCGCATTCAACTCGCCGGCGGGCGCCAACTGCGTGTGGGGTATGGCGACCAGAACGGTTACCCGTACCGCCCGATCGGCCGTTGGCTGGTGGAGCAAGGCGAGCTGAAAAAAGAAGACGTGACCATGGGCGCCATCAGCGCCTGGGCCAAGGCTAACCCGCAACGTATTCCACAACTGCTGGCGAGCAACCCCAGCTACGTGTTTTTCAGCGCTCGCCCGGACAGCAATGAAGGCCCGCGCGGCTCACTGAATGTGCCGCTGACGGCGGGCTACAGCGTGGCGGTGGATCGCAAGGTGATTCCGCTGGGCAGCCTGTTATGGCTGTCGACCACCCAACCTGACGGCTCGCCCATTGCCCGGCCCGTGGCCGCACAGGACACCGGCGGTGCAATCACCGGCGAAGTGCGCGCAGACCTGTTCTGGGGCACCGGTGATGCAGCGGGCGAGTTGGCGGGGAATATGAAGCAGCAGGGTCAGATCTGGATGCTGTGGCCTAAAGGCGCAGCGTTGCCGCAGGTGCCGGATGCGCCTGCCGGCACCTGAGTGGTTTCTGATAGACGCGATTCATGGTGTTGAGCAGGCTCGTGTGGCGAGCGGGCTTGATGTGGCTAGCAGACTTGTGGCCGAGCGGGCGTGGTGTGGCGAGCGGGCTTGCCCCGCGTTGGGCTGCGAAGCAGCCCCAATACAAGCGCCGAGCTCTTTCAGGAAGAACTGGGTGTCCGATTTTAGGGCCGCTTCGCGCCCCAACGCGGGGCAAGCCCGCTCGCCACAACAAGCCCGCTCGCCACAACAAACTGGATCGGCACAACAAGCCAGCTCACACGAGGAAATCGCATCGGGCCTTAGATCGAGACAAAAAAGAAACTCGCGATCAATGCCATGCCCAATGCCCAGACCAGCGAACGCAGCATCGCCCAGTCTGCCAGGTAGCAAATGATGTACAGCAGCCGACTGGTGATAAACAGCACCGCCAGCACATTGATGGTCACCAGTGATGCCGTGCCGGCCAAGTGCGCAATGATTACTGCCGCCGCAAATGCCGGCGTCACTTCAAAGCTGTTGAGTTGCGCACTGTGAGCGCGTTTGGCGAACCCATCGAGGGTGTCCAGGAAAGCCCGAGGGTCATGGTTCTGCCGAGGCCCGAACTTGCCGCCGCTGAACTTGGCCACACCCGTGCACAGATAAGGCAGGAAAATTGCGATCAACACACACCAGAAAGCCACCGTCATCACCGATTCCTTTTGTAGTTTTAGCCAGCGGTTAGAGTTTTAGCACTAAAAATGCCACACCGCACTTAACCGCTATGAACCGCGCCACCGCCAAAGGTTCTACCGGCCTTTTGCCCTATGGTCTGCAACATCCCGCCACTGCTGCGGTCCATCCACCCATTAACCAACGCTCACTTCACCTTCCAAGGACCCCGGATGCTTGAACTTGTCGCCGCCTTCATTTGCCTCACTACCCTGCTCACGTATGTGAACTTCCGTTTTATAGGCCTGCCACCCACCATTGGCGTGATGGTCACCGCCCTGCTGTTCTCACTGATCCTGCAAGGCCTGAGCTTCATCGGCTACCCAGGCCTGGAGGAGCGTATTCAGCAATTGATCGGCCAGATCGACTTTGGCGATCTGTTGATGAACTGGATGCTTTCGTTCCTGCTGTTCGCTGGCGCCTTGCACGTCAACCTGAATGACTTGCGCAGTTATCGCTGGCCCATCGGCCTGTTGGCAACCTTCGGCGTGTTGATTGCCACCGTGGTCATCGGCAGCCTGGCGTTCTACATCTTCGCCCTGTTCGGCTGGCACGTGAGCTTCCTCTACTGCCTGCTGTTCGGCGCGCTGATCTCGCCTACCGACCCGATTGCGGTGCTGGGCGTGCTGCGAACGGCCAACGCATCGAAACCGCTGAAAACCACCATTGTCGGCGAGTCGCTGTTCAATGACGGCACGGCGGTCGTGGTGTTTACCGTGCTGCTAGGCATCGCGCAGTTGGGTGAAACGCCAACCGTCGGCGCCACGGCCATGCTGTTCGCTCATGAAGCGATTGGCGGGGTGGTGTTCGGCGGGCTGATCGGCTACCTGGTGTACTTGATGATCAAAAGCATCGAGCAGCACCAGATTGAAGTGATGCTGACCTTGGCGCTGGTGATCGGCGGCTCGGCGTTGGCCACCGAACTGCACGTCTCGGCACCGATTGCGATGGTGGTTGCCGGCCTGATCATCGGCAACCTGGGCCGCAAGCTGGCGATGAACGACATGACCCGACGCTACCTGGACGGTTTCTGGGAATTGCTCGATGACATGCTCAACGCCTTGCTGTTCGCGCTGATCGGCATGGAGCTGTTGCTGCTGCCGTTCAACTGGCTGCACGTATTGGCGGCCAGTTTGCTGGCGGTGGCGATCCTGCTTTCGCGCCTGCTGACCGTGGCCCCGGCGATCCTGTTGCTGCGCCGCTGGCGCACCGTACCGCGCGGCACTATCCGCATCCTTACCTGGGGCGGCCTGCGTGGCGGGGTGTCGGTAGCATTGGCACTGGCCTTGCCGTTGGGGCCGGAGCGCGACTTGTTGCTGAGCATCACCTACATCGTGGTGCTGTCGTCGATCCTGCTGCAGGGTTTGAGCATCGGCAAGCTGGTCAAACACGTGACCAAGGATGAACCGGCTCCGCAGGCCGAGACCCACTGATGGACGCGGGCGGCGAACTGACTTCGCCGCCCGCATTACGGTCAGAGGGTCTGCACGATGATCTGGCTTTTCAGGTCATTGAACATCGCCTCGATCATCGGCTGCATCGCCTTGAAGTACGCAGGGCTGCACACCGCTTCGGGATGACTGAACGCCAGGGTGCGAAAAACCAGTACGGTGTTGCCGCTGCGCTCGTAACGGGCGTCGTAGGTAACATCCGCGCCCTTATGCGAAACGGCCTTGGGCACCTTGAGTATTCTTTTCGATGGTCAACGAGCGATCCGCCGCATCGTCCCTGGCCTGCGCCATGCCGAACACGCCCAGCGCCACGATCAGCGCGCACCCATTGCGCGCCCGTAAAAAAGGGGAAGCCCGCATAAGATTCCTCTTTAATGAATGGAAAGCCGCGTAGCGACTTTGCCATTCATTAAAGAGGAATCGGCTTACCGCTCCTTGTTGACCTGCTGGGGATGGCGCGGGTCTGCGGTCTCGCCCGGCAGACTGTTTTCGCTGCGAATCTGTGCGTGGCTGATCAGCGCAAAAATAAAACTGCCGCCGATGATGTTGCCGGCCAGTGTCGGGCCGGCGAACACCAGCCAAAAATCCTTCCACGGCAGTTCGCCCGCAAACACCAGGTACGAGACTTCCGCCGAACCGACGACGATATGGGTGAAGTCACCCAGCGCCATCAGGTAGGTGATCAGGATGATGATGAACATTTTCGCGCTTTCCATGGACGGGATCATCCACACCATGGTGGCGATCATCCAGCCGGAAATAATGCCCTTGGCGAACATCTGACCGGTGTCGTTTTCCATGACTTTGCGACCGATTTCGAGGAAGGCCATGTCAGTCTTGGTGTCGAAGATCGGCAAATGCAGCATCACATACGCCACCAGCAAGGTGCCGCACAGGTTGCCCACCAGCACCACTGCCCACAGGCGCAGCAATCGTGCGGCGTTGGCCAGGGTTGGCTTGCTCATCACCGGCAGCACGGCCGTCAGGGTGTTTTCGGTAAACAACTGCTGACGGGCGAGGATTACCGCCAGGAAACCTGCGCAGTACCCGAAACTGGCGATCACTTTGAACCCTTCGCCGTCCGGTAGCCGCGAATTGAGCAGGCCCATGCCCATCAACGACAGGCCCATGGTCAGGCCGGCGGCCAGCGCCGACCACCACAATGCGGCCACGGTGCGTTCCAGTTCCTGATCGCCCTGGGTGCGGATGATTTCATGCAGAACCGCCGCGCGGGGCGGCTGATTCTTGTCGACGTCGTGCTGTTCTTCCTGCGACAGGTTAGGGGTCTTGCCGTCTGCTTGCGTAGCCATGGTGATACCTGAACGGGGGGCGTTGTTCAGGTACGACCTTTGACCTATCAATAGCGTTCACTGGCCAGCGACAGGATTAGTCCTTGATGCCGTCTTCCTGGAACTGGTCCTTCACGTACTTGATCTCTGTGCGACCGTGGGGCGCCGGCAAGCCGTCTTCGCCGAGGTTGACGAAGACCATTTTTTCTACGGTCAGGATGCTTTTGCGCGTGATCTTGTTGCGCACTTCGCAGGTCAGGGTGATCGAGGTGCGGCCGAACTCGGTGGCGGTGATGCCCAGCTCGATGATGTCGCCCTGGCGCGAGGCGCTGACGAAGTTGATTTCGGAGATGTACTTGGTCACCACCCGCTGGTTGCCCAATTGCACAATCGCGTAGATGGCCGCTTCTTCGTCGATCCAGCGCAGCAGGCTGCCGCCGAACAGGGTGCCGTTGGGGTTGAGGTCTTCTGGTTTTACCCATTTGCGGGTGTGGAAGTTCATGGTCACTCCAAAGCGCGTTGCGAAATGAAGGGCAACATCATGGCAGAGCCCGGGCCCAAGCTCTATGAGCCATTGCCTATCAAGCCCATGAGCGATCTTCATATGCCCGACAGAAAGGCTTGGGAAGTCTGGCGCACACAGCTATAATCGCCACCGCTTCAAAACGGTCATCTGTGATTGATACCGTTCTCCCGCCACCTGTCCGAGGGGCGCTGCAGCAGGCTCGACCTGTCAGGCTCGGATGGGGCGTTGTCAGGCCTGGTTTATCGGGGTTGATACTAAACGCACAACGGCGCCCATTCGCACACTACGAATGGAGGCTCTTCATGAGCGCTGTAATCTCGCCTGCAGGTTTTACCGACTACAAAGTCGCCGACATGTCCCTCGCTGCCTGGGGCCGTCGCGAAACCTTTATCGCCGAATCCGAAATGCCTGCCCTGATGGGTCTGCGTCGCAAATACGCCGCTGAGCAACCGCTCAAAGGCGCGAAGATTCTCGGCTGCATCCACATGACCATTCAGACTGCCGTGCTGATCGAAACCTTGGTTGCCCTGGGTGCCGAAGTGCGTTGGTCGTCCTGCAACATTTTCTCGACTCAAGACCAGGCCGCTGCTGCTATCGCTGCTGCCGGCATCGCGGTTTATGCCTGGAAAGGCGAAACCGAAGAAGAGTACGAGTGGTGCCTGGAGCAAACCATCCTCAAAGATGGCAAGCCATGGGACGCCAACATGATCCTCGACGACGGCGGCGACCTGACTGAGCTGCTGCACAAGAAATACCCGCAGATCCTCGACCGCGTCCACGGCGTGACCGAAGAAACCACCACCGGCGTGCACCGCCTGCTGGACATGCTGGCCAAGGGCGAGCTGAAAATCCCGGCCATCAACGTCAACGACTCGGTGACCAAGAGCAAGAACGACAACAAGTACGGCTGCCGTCACAGCCTGAACGATGCCATCAAGCGCGGCACCGACCACCTGCTGTCGGGCAAGCAAGCTCTGGTGATCGGCTACGGCGACGTGGGCAAGGGTTCGTCCCAGTCCCTGCGTCAGGAAGGCATGATCGTTAAAGTCTCCGAAGTTGACCCGATCTGCGCCATGCAAGCGTGCATGGACGGTTTCGAAGTGGTTTCGCCGTTCATCAACGGCCAGAACGACGGCACCGAAGCGAGCATCGACAAGGCCCTGCTGGGCAAGATCGACCTGATCGTGACCACCACCGGTAACGTGAACGTGTGCGACGCGAACATGCTCAAAGCCCTGAAAAAGCGCGCTGTGGTGTGCAACATCGGTCACTTTGACAACGAAATCGACACCGCTTTCATGCGCAAGAACTGGGCATGGGAAGAAGTGAAGCCGCAGGTACACAAGGTTCACCGTACCGGCGCCGGTGACTTCGATCCGCAGAACGACGACTACCTGATCCTGCTGGCCGAAGGCCGCCTGGTTAACCTGGGCAACGCCACTGGCCACCCAAGCCGCATCATGGACGGCTCGTTCGCCAACCAGGTTCTGGCGCAGATTTTCCTGTTCGGCCAGAAGTACGCCGACCTGTCGCCAGCCCAGAAAGCCGAGCGCCTGACCGTGGAAGTACTGCCCAAGAAACTCGACGAAGAAGTGGCCCTGGAAATGGTCCGCGGCTTCGGCGGCGTGGTGACTCAACTGACCAAAACCCAGGCCGACTACATCGGCGTGACGGTTGAAGGTCCGTTCAAGCCGCACGCTTACCGCTACTGATATGCCTGCTGCCTGCTCCCCTTGTGGGAGCGGGCTTCTAATGTAGGAGGGGGCTTGCCCCCGATAGCGGAATGTCAGTTAACAACTATGTCGACTGATACATCGTCATCGGGGGCAAGCCCCCTCCCACATTGACGGCGTACATCTCCCGGTTTTATGAGTTTCCAAGGGTATTACCATGTCCCAAGACCGTCGCTACAGCTTCGAGTTCTTCCCGACCAAGACCGATGCTGGGCATGAAAAACTGATGGCGACTGCCAAGCAGTTGGCCAGCTACAACCCCGACTTCTTCTCCTGCACCTACGGCGCCGGCGGTTCGACCCGTGATCGCACGATCAACACCGTGTTGCAGCTGGAAAGCGAAGTCAAAGTTCCCGCCGCTCCGCACTTGTCGTGCGTGGGCGACAGCAAAGCCGACCTGCGCGGCCTGCTGACCCAGTACAAGCAAGCCGGCATCAAGCGCATCGTCGCCCTGCGTGGCGATTTGCCGTCCGGCATGGGCATGGCCAGCGGTGAGCTGCGCTACGCCAATGACCTGGTGAGTTTCATCCGTGAAGAAAGCGGCGATCACTTCCATATCGAAGTGGCGGCGTACCCGGAGATGCATCCCCAGGCACGCAATTTCGAAGACGATCTGCGGAACTTCGTGCGCAAGGCCAACGCCGGTGCCGACAGCGCGATCACCCAGTACTTCTTCAACGCCGACAGCTACTTCTACTTCGTCGAGCGTGTACGGGCCATGGGTGTGAACATCCCGATCGTGCCGGGCATCATGCCGATCACCAACTACAGCAAGCTGGCGCGTTTCTCCGACGCTTGCGGCGCCGAGATTCCGCGCTGGGTGCGCAAGCAACTGGAAGCCTACGGCGACGACGTCAAAAGCATCCAGGCGTTTGGCGAGCAGGTCATCACCCAGATGTGCGAACAACTGCTGCAAGGTGGCGCGCCAGGGTTGCACTTCTACACCCTGAACCAGGCCGAACCGAGCCTGGCCATCTGGAACAACCTCAAGCTGCCACGCTGAGGCTTGCTCCGTGACTCGAAGGCCCTCGTCAATACGAGGGCCTTTTTGTTTTAAATGCGCTACATCAACGTGGCCGCGAATGCGTGTGCCAGCGCTTCTCTTTAGCGCAAGAGCGTCGTAACCTCAGGGCATGCCTGTCATTCTCAAGTTGTTGACTGCTGTGTTTTTTACTTGCCTGAGCCTCACCGCTTTCGGTGAGAAACTGCGCATTGTCACCGAGCCCTGGGCCCCCTACGTCTACGACGACAAGGGCAGCATGCGCGGGCTGGATTACGAAACCACGGTAACCGTGTTCCAACGCCTGGGCGTGGACGTGCAATGGCAATTCCTGCCCTGGAAGCGCTGCCTGGCGATGCTCGACCAGGGCAATGCCGATGGCGCGCTGGACATCTTTCACAGCCATGAGCGCGACGCCTTGCTGCTTTACCCCAGCGAGCCGCTGTCGGATGTCGAGTTCGTGCTGTTCTACGCCAACGACCGCCCTCATCCGGCCGAAACCCTCGATGATTTGCGCGGGCTCACCGTCGGTACATCCCCGGGCTACCTCTACGGCGAAGATTTCAGCGAGTCGACCTTGTTCAACCGCGAGCCGGCGCCCAGCCATGAGGCCAACTTCGGCAAGCTGTCGCTGGGGCGCATCGATCTGGTCATTACGGACCGCCGAGTGGGCCAGCATGTGATCAAGGCCATGGGCCTGGAAGGCAAGGTCAGCCGGGCGCCCGTGGTGGTCAGCCGCCAGCCGCAGTTTCTGGCGGTGCGCCGTGGCGCCGGCATGGATTTGCTGGTGCAGCGCTTCGCCGCCGAGCTCAAGCGCTTCAAACAAGAGCCGGCTTACGCCGCCTTGAGCGCAAAATACGGTGGAATCCAGGCCATTACGGCCTCTGAACACACCGTTGAGCAGCAGGAAAGCAGCGCGCCGTGATTGCTCTGTTATACTCCGGCCTTTCCGCCAGGCTCACGCCCGGCCGCTGAGGTCTTGAAAAAGGCACCTAACCCAGCTACTGCGCAGCTTTCAGCCCGCGCGAGCCGGTGGAGTGCCCGCCAGACGCAGCAGGACCGGACGGGGTTGCGCTCCCCTAAGCGCCATTCACGCCCGGCAAGATTATCCCTTTGGGCCAAGCCCTAACTAAAACAGGATTACTCATGTCCTTTGCTTCCCTCGGTCTCTCCGAGGCTTTAGTCCGCGCCATCGAGGCAGCGGGCTATACCGAGCCTACTCCGGTGCAACAGCGGGCCATTCCCGCCGTGTTGCAAGGTCGCGACCTGATGGTTGCGGCTCAGACAGGTACTGGTAAAACCGGTGGTTTCGCCCTCCCGATTCTGGAGCGCTTGTTCCCCAACGGTCACCCGGACAAATCCCAGCGTCACGGCCCGCGCCAACCGCGCGTACTGGTCCTGACCCCTACCCGCGAACTCGCCGCCCAAGTGCACGACAGCTTCAAGCTGTATGCCCGCGACTTGAAGTTCGTCAGCGCCTGCATCTTCGGCGGCGTCGGCATGAACCCACAGGTTCAGGCCATGTCCCGCGGGGTTGACGTGCTGGTCGCCTGCCCGGGTCGTTTGCTCGACCTGTGCGGCCAAGGCAGCGTTGACTTGTCCCACGTGGAAATCCTCGTGCTGGACGAAGCCGACCGCATGCTCGACATGGGCTTTGTCCATGACGTGAAAAAGGTCCTCGCCCGCCTGCCGGCCAAACGTCAGAACCTGCTGTTTTCGGCAACGTTCTCCCAGGACATCACCGCCCTGGCCGGCAAGCTGCTGCACAACCCGGAACGCATCGAAGTCACGCCGCCGAACACCACGGTCGAGCGGATCGAGCAACGCGTATTCCGCCTGGCTGCCAGCCACAAGCGTGCGCTGCTGGCCCACCTGATCACCGCCGGCGCCTGGGAACAAGTGCTGGTGTTTACCCGCACCAAGCACGGCGCCAACCGCCTGGCCGAGTACCTGGACAAGCACGGCCTCACGGCCGTCGCCATCCACGGCAACAAGAGCCAGAACGCGCGCACCAAAGCCCTGGCCGATTTCAAGGCCGGTGAAGTGCGCATCCTGGTCGCCACCGACATCGCCGCGCGCGGCTTGGATATCGACCAGTTGCCGCACGTGGTCAACTTCGAGCTGCCAAACGTCGACGAAGACTATGTGCACCGTATCGGCCGTACTGGCCGTGCCGGGCGTTCGGGCGAGGCCATTTCGCTGGTCGCCCCGGACGAAGAAAAACTGCTGAAAAGCATCGAGCGCATGACCAAGCAGAAAATCGCCGACGGCGACCTGATGGGCTTCGATGCCAGCGTCGTAGAGGCTGAAAAGCCTGAAGTGCGCGAGCGTCCGGATGTGCGTAACCCGCGCAACCCACGCGGTCCGAAGGGCGATGGCCCGAACGGCGGCGGTGGTGGCGGTGGTCGTCGCGACAAGGGCAAGGACAAGGGCGGCAAGGAAAAAGCGCCCACCAACGGCCGTGGCGAACGCCCAGCCCGTGAGCAAAAGCCCCGTGAAGGCACCCCGGCCCGCGAACAGCGCCAGCCAAGCCAGCCGCCACGCGCCGCCGCCGACCGCGCCCCGGACGAGTTCCTCGACGACGACGTGGATAACTTCGGTAACCGCGTCGACTACGTGCCTCAGGCCAAACCGGCCCAGGGCCGTGGCCGTCGTCCAGGTGCACCGGCACAGGGTGCAGGCGCAGGTGCTCCACGTGGCGGCCAGCCGCAGGGCGGCCGTCAGAATGGTCCGCGCAACAGCAGCGGCGGCACCACCGGCACGCCACCTGCCAAACGCAGCGGCCCGCGCAATGGCGCACCGCGTGACGGTCAAGCCCGTCGCGAAGACTCGCGCAGCAACAACCGCCGCCCGGCCCGTGACGACCAGCCACGCTCGTCCGAACCTGCCGTGCAGAACCCGCGCGGTGGCCCGGCGCCGAAAATCATCCACAAGGAGTCGAAGGCTGACCGCTTCCCGACACCCGAGCAGTTGGATCAACTGCCAGGCCGTCCTCGTGGTGAAAAACCAGCGTTGCTGACCCGCAACCGCTGATTTTCAACGCGCCATAAAAAATGCCCCGCATCCAAAGATGCGGGGCATTTTTGTGTGCGAGGCGAAAATTACTTCGCTTTCACACCTTCAAACGTCACGTACAACTCAACCGAGTTGGACGCTGGGCCCAGGTCCATCTGCTTGCCGAAGTCCTGGCGATTGATGGTGGTGGTGCCTTCGAAGCCGGCACGGTAGCCGCCCCATGGATCCTTGCCTTCACCCAGGAACGTGGCCTTGACCACCACTGGCTTGGTCACGCCCAGCAGGGTCAGGTCGCCGGCTACGTCAGCAGTGACTTTGCCATCAGCATTCTTGCCGGTTGGCGTGACCTTGGTGGACACGAACTTGGCGTCGGCAAACTTGGCAACGTCCAGGAAGTCTTTGCTGGCGATGTGCTTGTCACGTTCGGCGTGGTTGGTGAACACGCTGGCGGTGCGCACGTTCACTTCGATCTTGGCGTCTTCAGGCTTGGCAGCGTCGAAGCTGAACTTGCCGTCCAGGTCCTTGAAGGTACCGGTGATGTAGCTGTAGCCCAAGTGGCTGATCTTGAAGTCGACGAAGGCGTGCTGGCCTTCTTTGTCGATCACGTAGTCAGCGGCCATCGCTGAACCGGCGGACAGCAGAGCAGAACCGATTGCCAGAGCGGCGAGTGTCTTTTTCAACATGCTTTCTATTCCTTGTGAGTCGAGGTTGAACATCAGGCTTTGCGCCCCAGCATTCGCAGGAGGGTCGCATCACGATCGATAAAGTGGTGTTTCAATGCAGCCACGCCGTGCAAACCGGCAAAGACCACCAACACCCAGGCAAGGTACAAGTGCACCACACCGGCGGTGTCTGCCTGGTCCGGTAGCCCGGAAACCACGGCAGGAATCTCAAACAGACCAAACACCGGGATACCGACACCGTCTGCGGTGGAAATCAGGTAACCGGCAATCATCACGGCAAACAGCCCGAGATACAGGAACGCATGGCCAAACGCAGCACCCAAACGGGTCAAACGACTGTAGCTGGCCAGCGGCGGCGGTGGCGGGCTGACCAAACGCCAGACGATGCGCACGAGCATGATGGCGAACAGCGTGATGCCGATGCTCTTGTGCAGGTCGGGCGCGTCTTTGCGCCAGGCGCTGTAGTAGTCGAGACCGACCATCCACAGGCCCAGCGCGAACAAACCAAACACCACCAGGGCCACGCCCCAGTGCAAAACCATGCTGACCCAACCATAGCGGGCCGGTGAATTACGTAGCTGCATGTCCCAAATCCCGTAAGAACTGTGCCCAAGACTAGCGATTTACCTATCGAATTAAAGCGGAAAATTTCGCTTTGAAATATCGAGAAATACGATCAAGAGGTTATGCACAGTACGTTAACAATGGATTAAGGACTATTCCTGAGAAACGTGACAGACCGTCCCGCGTTTACTGCCAATTCATCCGTAATGGGTTGTGACACCGCCTGGCATTGCATAGGCTTGCGCGATTGTTACGCCTGCGCCGGCCGCAGGACCGCTTCGAGGAGATAACCGATGGGCTTGAATAACCAGTGGATGCAACGCGACCTCGCGGTGCTGTGGCATCCCTGCACCCAAATGAAAGACCACCAGCAACTGCCGCTGATCCCGATCAAGCGCGGTGAAGGCGTGTGGCTGGAGGACTTCGAAGGCAAGCGCTACCTCGATGCGGTCAGTTCCTGGTGGGTCAACGTATTCGGCCACGCCAACCCGCGCATCAACCAGCGCATCAAGGATCAGGTCGACCAACTGGAACACGTGATCCTCGCCGGGTTCAGCCACCAGCCGGTGATCGAGCTGTCCGAACGCCTGGTCAAAATGACGCCCGAAGGCCTGACCCGCTGCTTCTACGCCGATAACGGTTCGTCGTGCATCGAAGTGGCGCTGAAGATGAGCTTTCACTACTGGCTCAACCGCGGCCTGCCGAACAAAAAGCGCTTCGTGACCCTGACCAACAGCTACCACGGCGAAACCATCGCCGCGATGTCGGTGGGCGATGTGCCGTTGTTTACCGAGACCTACAAGGCCTTGCTGCTGGACACCATCAAGGTGCCGAGCCCGGACTGCTACCTGCGCCCCGAAGGCATGAGCTGGGAAGAACATTCCCGGAACATGTTCCTGGCCATGGAACAGACCCTCGCCGAAAACCACGCCAGCGTGGCCGCCGTGATCGTCGAACCACTGATCCAGGGCGCCGGCGGCATGCGCATGTACCATCCGGTGTACCTCAAGCTGCTGCGCGAGGCCTGCGACCGCTACGGCGTGCACCTGATCCACGACGAAATCGCCGTGGGCTTCGGCCGTACCGGCACGATGTTCGCCTGTGAACAGGCCGGCATCCGTCCGGACTTCCTGTGCCTGTCCAAGGCCCTCACCGGCGGCTACCTGCCGTTGGCCGCCGTGGTCACCACCGACGACGTCTACGACGCCTTCTACGACGACTACCCGACCCTGCGCGCCTTCCTGCACTCCCACAGCTACACCGGCAACCCGCTGGCCTGCGCGGCGGCCCTGGCGACCCTGGATATTTTCGAAGAAGACAACGTCATCGAAAACAACAAGGCGCTGGCCCAGCGCATGGCCACCGCCACCGCGCACCTGGCGGACCACCCGCACGTGTCAGAAGTGCGCCAGACCGGCATGGTGCTGGCCATCGAGATGGTCCAGGACAAAGCCACCAAGACCGCCTACCCGTGGCAGGAACGCCGTGGCCTGAAAGTCTTCGAACATGCCCTGGAGCGCGGCGCGCTGTTGCGGCCATTGGGCAGCGTGGTGTATTTCCTGCCGCCGTATGTGATCACGCCGGAGCAGATCGACTTTTTGGCGCAAGTGGCCAGTGAAGGCATCGATATCGCCACCAACGATAAAGTCAGCGTTGCGGTGCCGAAAGACTTCCACCCTGGCTTCCGTGATCCGGGCTGATAGCACCTACTTAAATTTTCCAGAGAACAGAAATGAGACTGTCCCGCTTTTTCACCGACACCCCGCTGAGCCTCGGCGAACACGAACTGCCCGAAGCCCAGGCCCACTACATCAGCCGTGTATTGCGCATGGGCGAAGGCGATGCCGTGCAACTGTTCGACGGCTCCGGCCAGGAGTTTTTGGGCACGTTGCTGGAGGTCGGTAAAAAACGCGTCAGCGTGCAGCTCACGCAAAGCTTCGCAGGCCAGAGCGAATCGCCGCTGCACATTCACCTCGGCCAGGGCCTGTCCCGGGGCGAGCGTATGGACTGGGCGATTCAGAAAGCCACGGAGCTGGGCGTGAATGAAATCACGCCGATTTTCAGCGACCGCTGCGAAGTGCGCCTCAAGGACGAGCGCGCCGACAAACGTCTGCTGCACTGGCGCCAGGTGGCGATCAGCGCATGCGAGCAATGCGGGCGTTCGACGGTGCCGGTGATTCATCCGCCGCTGCTGCTGGCCGACTGGTTGAAGCAGGCCGAGGCGGAGTTGAAGCTGGTGCTGCACCCGGTGGCCGCGCCGATGATCAGCCATGCCAAGCCTGCCAGCCTGGCGTTTTTGATCGGGCCTGAAGGTGGCTTGACCGATAACGAAGTCGACACCGCCCAAAGCGCCGGCTTCCACGCCGCCCGCCTCGGCCCGCGCGTGCTGCGCACTGAAACGGCGCCAGTGGTGGCGCTGGCCGTCGCCCAGCAACTGTGGGGCGACTTCTAACCCCGCTGTGCAAACCCACTCGAATGTGGGAGCTGGCTTGCCTGCGATAGCGGTGTACCAAACAACAACGATGTTGAATGTGCCGACGCTATCGCAGGCAAGCCTGCTCCCACAGTGATCGGGTTAACACTTCGCTACTCCACCGGGTCACTGACCGGCCTGGCAATAATCGCCTTCAACTCAGCCGTCATCGGGAACTCCAGGTTCAAGCCCTTGGGCGGGATCGGCTGTTCAAACCAGCGCTGGTAAATCCCGTTGATTTCCCCGGAGCGGTAAAGGTCAGCCAGCGTCTCGTTGACCACCGCCAGAAACTGCGGGTCGTCCTTGCGCACCATGCAGCTGTAGATCTCCCGCGACTGCTCCTTGCCCACCACCACCCAGCGGTGCGGGTCGCGGGCCTTGGCGCGCTCGCCGTAGAGCAGCGCGTCATCCATGTAGAACGCCGCCGCGCGGCCGGTCTCGAGCATCTTGAAGGCTTCGCCGTGGTCCTTGGCACTGATCACCGACAGGTTGCTTTTGTGTTCGGCGTTGTAGTGCTTGAGGTACCGCTCATTGGTGGTGCCGGCGGTGGTCACCACGTTCCTGCCCTTGAGGTCGTCAAACCCGTTGATGCCGCTGTCCCTGGCGGTCAGCAACTGGCCCTTCACGTAAATAAACCCGTACGAAAACGCCACCTGTTTCTGGCGCTCGGCGGTCACCCCGGTGGAGCCGCATTCCAGGTCCACAGTGCCGTTCTGCACCAGCGGGATGCGGGTCTGGGACGTCACCAGGGTGTACTTCACGCCAAGGTTGGGCACGCCGGTTTTCTGCTGGATGCGCTCGACGATCTTGCCCGCCAACTCCACTGAATAACCCATGGGCTGGCCGCTGTGGTCACCTACGTAGGAAAACGGCACCGACGCATCGCGATAGCCCAGCGTGATGGACTTGGCGCTGGCGATCTTGCCCAAGGTGCCGTCCAGAGGTGCTTCAGTCGCCTGAACCTGAGCGCCCAACAAAAGCCCCAGGGTGCAGCCGGTCAACAGGATTTTTTTCATTGTTATCCTCCGTTGGTGGTGTGACGAATCAAGCCGCGCGGGGCGCCAGGCCCTGCATATCAATGGAAGGCGCCTGCTGGCCGATCAGCTCGGCCAGCAGTTGGCCGCTGCCACAGGCCAAGGTAAAGCCGAGCGCACCGTGGCCCAGGTTCAGCCACAGATTGCGATAAGCACTCGCACCGATCAGCGGCACACCGGTCGGCGTGGCCGGGCGCATACCGGCCCATTCGACGGCGTGGGCGTAATCGCCGCCATGGGGAAATGTCTCCAACGCGTGGCGTTTGATCAGCGCCAGGCGCTTGGGCTCAAGGCGGGCGTCAAAGCCGACAATGTCGACCATCGCGGCCACACGCAGCTGCTCGCCGATCCGCGCGTAGACGATCTTGCGGTCGTAGTCGGTGATGCTCACATTCGGCGCCTGGTGCTGCGCGCCAATCGGCACGCTCAGGCTGTAGCCTTTGAGCGGATACAGCGCAAGGGCCACGCCCGGCAACGCTAACTCGGCGCTGCGATGCCCGGCAGCGATTACAAGCTGGTCCACCGGCATCGTTTCATCGCCTAGATCGATGGCCTGCACCGCACCGTCGCCGTGACGTAGCCCCGTGACCTTGCGGCCAAGCAAAAACGAGCAGCGCCCGGAGGCCTCAAGCCGCGCGGCCAGTCGTTGGCAGAAGGCATGGCAATCTGCGACCTCTTCATTTGGCGTGTAAATACCGCCGACAAAGCCATCCCCCACCAGCGCCGGCTCCAGGCGCGCGCAATCGGCGGCCGACAGCACCTGTTGTTGCAGAAAATCGGTGACCTTGCTGCGCGCAAGCTCAAAGGTGCCGGTCCTGCGAAAGGTCACCAGCTTGCCGTTGCGCCGCCAGTCGAAGCCGTCCAGGCGATCATCCTCGCGCCATTGCTGCAAAGTGGCCTGGCTCAAAGACGCCAGGCGCAGCAGGTGAGCGGCGTTACGCTTGTTCACCGAACCCCGGCAGGCGCCCAGGAAGGACGCCATCCAGCGCCATTGTCGGGGATCGAGACGCGGGCGCAGTGTCAACGGCGAGTCCCCACGCAGCAGCCAGCCCAGCGCTTGCAGGGGCACGCCGGCGTCGGCCAGCGGCGCGACATAGCGGTAAGACAGTTGCCCGCCGTTGGCAAAACTGGTTTCGCTGCACAGGCTGTCGCGCGCGTCGATCACCGTGACTTCATGGCCTGCGCGCACCAGGGCGTATGCACTCGCCAGACCGATGACACCGCCGCCGATGATGCAAACCCGCTTGGCCATTCCCCTCACCCGCACTTGAGTTAACAGGCCTCAAGCCTAGGGGCAGGTGACAGGCCACCGACAATGAATAAAGATGGCTCACCTATAAACAAAGGTTATGGACGTGCCATGCGCTTGCGTCATATCGAAATCTTCCAGGCCATCCGCCAGACCGGCTCCGTCAGCGCCGCCGCGCAGTTGCTGCATGTCTCGCAACCGGCGGTGACCAAGGTATTGCAGCATGCCGAGCTGCAACTGGGCTTCCCGCTGTTTCTGCGCGTGCGCGGCAAACTGCAGCCCACCCCGGAAGCCCTGGCGCTGGAAAGCGAAGTCGAGAAGGTCACCGAGAGCCTGCAAGGTGTGCGGCGGCTGGCCAAGAGCTTGCGCCGCGAGCCGGGCCAGAGTGTGCGCATCGGTGCGATCCCTGCCCTGGCATTGTCACTGCTGCCGCCTTCGATTCTGGAGTGGAAGCGCGCCTACCCGGACATCGCCTGCGAGCTGTCCAGCGACCATAGCCGGGAGCTGGTGCAGAAGCTGTTGATGCGTGAGATCGACCTGGCGCTGACCCTCAACTTCTCCGGCCATCCGGGTTTGACCACGCAAGTGTTGGCCAATGGGGGGCTGGTGGCGTTGGCTTCCAAGGGTTACTGGCCTGAGGCCCAAATGAGCAAACCGTTGCCACTGACTGACCTGGCGGGTGCGCCGTTGATTGGCCTGTCCAGTGCCGACCCCTTGGCGGCAAAGCTCGACAGCTACCTGGAAAATGTCGACCCGCCGCCACGAGTGACCATTTCTGTCCAGACCTATTCCCTGGCCCGGGCCATGGTGGAGTCCGGCGCCGGCCTGACCGTGATCGATCCCTTCACCGCCCTCGGCGCATCGACGGCCACCACCTGCATCCGCACGCTCACCCCGCCGCTGCCGATCACCCTGTACGCGCTGACCCGCGCCGATGAACCGCCGCCGCATATGCTGGCGAACCTGCTGCAGATTTTCGGCAAGCGCGCGTGTGAACTGCTGGAACGCTTGTGATGTGGGAGCTGGCTTGCCTGCGATAGCATCGCCTCGGTCTAACTGATAGACCGAGTCGCCTGTATCGCAGGCAAGCCAGCTCCCACAGGTCAAAGCACGTAATGCATGATCGCCACAAAATGCAGCAGGCTGCCGCCGATCACGAACAAGTGCCAGATCCCATGGGAGTGGCGCAGGCGATCTTCCAGGGCAAAAAAGATGATCCCGACGGTGTACAACACCCCGCCCGAGGCCAGCCATACAAACCCCGCCGTGCCCAGCGCAGCAATCAGCGGCTTGACCGCCACCAGCACGATCCAGCCCATCACCGCGTAAATCACAATCGACAGAATGCGCGCCTCGGAGCGCGGCTTGATCTCTTGCAGGATGCCGATCACCGCCAGCCCCCACACGATTCCGAACAGTGTCCAACCCCACGGCCCGCGCAGCGTTACCAGGCAAAACGGCGTGTAGCTGCCGGCGATCAACAGGTAGATCGAAAAGTGGTCGACCTTCTGCATGATCTCTTTTCGTCGCCCGCGCACGCTGTGGTACACGGTGGACGCGCTGTACAGCACCAGCAGCGTAAAACCATAAATCGCCACGCTGACGATCTTCCAGGGGCTGCCGTCCAGGCTTGCCACCACCAACATCCACACTGCGCCAACAAAAGCTGCTACAGCCCCGACCAAATGGCTCCAGGCGTTAAATCGTTCCCCGTGATACATGTGTCACTCACCTCGAATAACCGTTCCCACCTTGAGCATTCTGACGCCACCCTACCGATATCAGGTAACACCCTTTCTTCATTTGCCCAAATACACACGTCCATAGATGATTCGCTTCATCCTGTGGGAGCAGCAAGCCGGCTCCCACGTAAAAGCGTCCTATCGGTAATTGCCATGCCCGAGCTAGAACCCGCCACGCCTCACCCCAGCCTATGGCAGCTGTTTTACAATTTTGCCATGGTCGGCCTGTTCGGCTTTGGCGGCGTGATGCCCTGGGCGCGGCAGATGATGGTCGACCGTCGCCGCTGGGTCAGTGAGCAAAGCTTCAATGAGCTGCTGACCACCGGCCAGTTCTTCCCGGGCCCCAATATCGCCAACGTCGGCATCATCTACGGCCGGCGCCTGCATGGCTTGCCCGGTGCGGTTGTGACCGTGTGCGGGCTATACCTGTTCCCCTCGTTGATCACCGTGCTTGCCGGATTTGCCTATGCCAAGTGGTGGAGCCACGACGTGGTGCAGCAGATCTTCGGCGCGGTGATGCCGATTGCCACGGGTTTGATGCTCGGCACCACGCTGCGCCTGCTCAAGGCCATGCCCCGCACGCTCGCCAACTACAGCGCCTTCGTGTTGACCTTCGTATTGATGGCTGTCTTTGTGTTGCCGCTGTGGATGGTCTTGCTGATCTGCATTCCCAGCTCCCTGGCCTTGAGCTTTATCGGTTCGAACAAGGTGGCCGGCTGATGCAAACCGTGCTGTTGCACCTGATGATTCAATGCGCACTGTGGTCGCTGATGGCGATTGGCGGCAACACGGTGGCCATCGGCGATATCCATCGCTACACCGTGGTCGATATGCACTGGATCACCGACGCGCAATTTGTCGCCTTCTTCGCCTTGTCCCAGGCGCTGCCGGGGCCCAACGGCATGTTTCTGGTATTTATCGGCCAGCAGGCGGCGGGCTTGCCTGGCGCGCTGGTGGCGTTGTTGGCCAAGCTGGTGCCCTGTTCGGTGCTGGCTTACCTGGGCGCTGGCTGGCTGGAACGGCACACCCGAACGCCGTGGGTGCAACGGGTTAAACGCAGCCTGCTGCCGATCTCCATCGGCCTGATTCTCGCCTCAACCTACATCCTGATGAACAGCCTGGAAAACAACGCGACCAGCCTGGTGCTGACCCTGGCCAGCGCCGCCGTGGTGTATTACACGCGGCTCAACGCGATCTGGCTGATCATCGGCGGCGTGCTGCTGGGCCTGGGCAGTGCATGGCTGGGAGTGAACTGCTTTTAGAGGCACAATCGACCGCATTCGACTAAGAGCCACGGCCATGCTGATCGACGAAGAATTCACCCTCAAGAAGCTCGAGATCTTCCTGGCGTTCATGCGCACCGGCAACCTGGCCCGCGCCGCCGCCGAGTTGCAAACCAGCAACGTCAGCGTGCACCGCGCCATCCACTCGCTGGAAAACGCGCTGCGCTGCCCGCTGTTCAAACACGAAGGGCGCAACCTCACCCCGCTGGAAAGCGCGTACGTGCTGGAAGAGCGCGCGCAAAAGCTGGTGGCCGACGTGGTGGACAGCGTGCGCCTGACCCGCGAAGCCGCGGGTTTCTCGGCTGAGCGTTTCAAGCTCGGCTCGCTGTATTCGCTGACGGTCAAAACCGTACCGCAGCTGATCATGGGCCTGAAAATCAGGCGCAGCGAACTCAATATCGACCTGATCCTGGGCTCCAACTTCGACCTGCTCTACAAGCTCAAGAACATGGAAGTGGACGCGATCCTGATCTCCCTCGACGAACGCGCCAACGACCCGGACTGCGAACAGATCGCGCTGTTCACCGACGACATCTTCCTCGCCACCCCGGCCGACTCACCCTTGGATCGCGAGCAGGAAATCGACCTGGCCGATGTGCGCGACGCGACCTTCATCACCCTCACCCAAGGCTTCGCCACGCATCAGGATGGCAACCGGGTGTTCAATCAGGCGGGGTTTGAGCCGAAGGTGGCGATGCAGGTCAATGACATCTTCACGCTGTTGAGCATGGTCAGTTCGGGCGTGGGTTATGCGCTGCTGCCGGGGCGGATTGCGGCGGTGTATGAGAACCGCGTGAAACTGATACCGCTGCAACCCAGGTATCGGTTGCAGCAGCACATTGGCGTGGTGTTTTTAAAGGCCAAGGAGCGCGACCCGAATTTGCTGGCGTTGCTGGCAGAGTGTCGGATGTATGCCAACCGGCAGCCTTGAGACCGCCATCGCAGGCAAGCCAGCTCCCACAGTTGACTGTATTCACACATCAAAATGTGGGAGCGGGCTTGCCCGCGATGAGGCCCTCAAAACCAACAGCAATTAGCCGACTAAACCGCGCACGATGAAGTACAGCAACGACGGCCCAAGCAAACACCCAAGCCCGGTATGGAAAGTGGCAGTCAGCGCGCCATACGGCACCAACCGCCGATCTGTCGCCGCCAGCCCCGCCGTCACCCCACTCACCGTGCCGGCCAGCCCACCAAATACCATCGCCGAGCGCGGGTTATCCAGGCCCATCCAGCGCGCCGCCACGGGCGTGCCGACCATCACCAGAATCGCCTTGATCAGCCCTGTCGCAATCGACAACGCCATCACATCCGAGGTCGCGCCAATCGCCGCACCGGTCACAGGGCCAACGATGTAAGTCACGGCGCCCGCGCCGATGGTGGTCATGCTGATCGCATCGCGATACCCAAACGCCCAGGCCATGCTCGCGCCAACGATAAACGGAAGGATGGTGCCGAGCAGCAACGCAATCACACCGATCAGCCCGGCCTTGCGCGCCTCGGTGGCCTGCACTTCAAACGCGGTGGCAACAATGGCGAAATCGCGCAGCATCGCGCCGCCCATCAAGCCGATGCCGGAGAACAGCGCCATGTCCGCCAGGCCTTTTTGCCCGCCGGTGAGTGTGCCGCCGACCCAGGCCAACACCAGCCCGATCACGATGGCAATCGCCGAGCCATGAATGCGCCC
Organism: Pseudomonas sp. 14P_5.3_Bac1; assembly: GCF_025466135.1. Classification (NCBI taxonomy): domain Bacteria; kingdom Pseudomonadati; phylum Pseudomonadota; class Gammaproteobacteria; order Pseudomonadales; family Pseudomonadaceae; genus Pseudomonas; species Pseudomonas sp. 14P_5.3_Bac1. The sequence continues at coordinate 41,885 of NZ_JANLOF010000032.1, forward strand.
GAACGTCAGGCGCTTGGACAGCACCACGGAAACCCACATCACCACACCGACGAAGGCAAACGCGGTGACCAGGCTGTTATTTTCCAAACCTTTTTCAATCAGAGGCCACATATCAGCGACCTCCCGCAGCAGCGATCAGCGGCTCTTCGGCGGGCAGGGGTTCACCCTTGTGCGTGCGGCTGATCAAGGCAATGGTGCAACCGCAGACCACCACCGAACCGATGGCGGCCAGCACAGCGACCGGGCCGCCGTGCAGCGCGGTCACCACGTTTTGTTGCGCGGCCATCGCCACCACCACCGGAATGTACATGGCGCCCCAAAAGCCCACGCCCATTTCGCAGTCTTTGGTCATGCCACCGTGTTTTTGCATCCACAAGCGTGCGCAGATCAACAGGATCATGGCGATCCCGACGCCGCCCACATTGGATTTGACGCCCAGCAACACACCGAGCATGTCGCCAAGGATCACTCCCGCCAACATGCAGATCGCCAGCAAAGCCACACCATAAATAATCATCGTTGTTGTCCTCAAAGTGCTTCATCGAAATTGTTGTTTTTGTGCTTCGAAAGCCTTGGGTGGAGCTTTATCGGTGGCGGCGTTCCTCCTCTTGCAGCAGGGCCTGCAGGGTGTCCAGGCGCGCGCCTTCGCAGGCAATCACCGTGCCCTGCTCAAACACGCGGCGTGACAGGCCAGTGAGCACCGCGCCCGGCGGCAGTTCGATTTGCAGGCGCACACCACGCTCGTAGGCGCTTTGCACGGTGCCGCGCCAATCGACGATGCGGCACATGTTGAAGGCCAGGTCGTCGCGCAGTTGCTCGGGGTTGTGAATCGGCCGCGCGCGGGTGCTGCTCAGGTAGGTAATGCGCGGCGCCTTGAGCGTGACGAATGCTTGCGCCAGCGCCTGGGCAGGCGCCTCCAGCAGCGCGCAATGCGACGGCACGCTGACCGCCAGGCGCTTGGCGACGCCGTTGCCCTTGATGCGCGCTGCGACGAGCTTCATCGCCGCATCGCTGCCAGCAATCACGGTTTGGTTATCGGCGTTGATGTTGGCCAAATACACCGGCGTTTGCGGGCTGTGTATTTCGCTCAGTATGTTTTCGACTGTGGATAACTCAGGGCCGATCAGCGCGGTCATCCCAAAGCCTTGTGGATAAGCGTTTTGCATCAGCTCGCCGCGCAGGCTGACCAGTTTTACCGCGTCGGCAAACGCCAGGGCGCCCGCGATAACTGCCGCCGGGTAGGCGCCGATGGACAGGCCCGCCACGTAATCCGGCGTGTGTTGCAGCTGACGGGCATGGGCCACGCCGACAATCAGCAGGCACAGTTGAACAGCGCGCGTACTCGCCAAGGCTTGCGCCGAATCGAGCAGGCGAACGTCTTCACCCAAGGCGTCACTGGCCTCATCCAGAACGTCGGCCGCCAGCGCGCGGAGCATGCCCGTACGCTGGGCGCCCTGCCCCGGAAACACCAGAAGGCTGCTCATGCCACCGCCTGCCACGGGTCAACCACCAAGTGCGCGCCGCTGACGGTTTTCAGCAGTACTCGGCGCGAGCCTCCCGCCCACTCGCGCAAGGCGACGGCGCCAAACGGGGTTTGCAGTTGCAGGTCCACGGCACACGGCGCCGTGTCCAATATCGCGAGCAGGTCCTCGGCATCACCGCGCTCCAAACGCTGGGGCGTGCGCAGGATCAAATCCAGGTCGCTCTGCGCATGCAGTGCTTCAACTCCACTGGCCAACTCAAAACCCGCGCTGCCCGTGACGCCCCACGTCTCCTGCGCTAACACTGGCCGCAGTAGATCGAGCGCGCGCAACGCCGGTAAATCCCGTGGTGAGGTCGCACCGCGCAGCGCCTCGGGCACTACTCGCCGTTGCACCGCCGCGACAGGCATCACGGCCGCAAACCGCTGCTCACGCAAACGCCCGCGCACGCCGACGGCCACCTGGCCCGGCTCGGCGATGGCGCGGCGCACCACCACCGGATGGCCGGCGTTGATAGCCTCCAACACCCAAGCCGGCGCGTCGGCGGGCAGATGCGCCGGGGCCATGCCCCAGAGCAAATCGTGAGCGTTCACCATTGCTCCCGCAGCAGTTGGCGTACGTGGCTGGAAGCGGCACGGTGGGTGGCGCCCAGGCGTCCTTTTAAATCGGGGCCCGCGACATCGTCGATGGCGTGCAGCAGGCAATCACTGACGCGCACCACATCGTCTGCCGTGGGGTGTTCAATCTGGCTGACCGACAGCGTCTCCCAGAGCAAACCAAGGCTGGCATAACTGTCGATGTCGTAGGCCATCGGCGGCACGCTGGCGGCCAGGGCTTCCAGCTCCTCGACACTGCGCAGGGTCACCCGCGCCGCCGACGCCTTGCCCATCGCATGCACCATTACGCCGGGATCGCGCAGAGCAATCAGGCGGTTGGCCTGGTAGCCGTGGGCGAGGAACGCGCCGGACATGGCCTTGCCCACCAGCAGCGCGATCACCGGGTGCCCGGCCAACCGAGCGCGGGCGTAGCTGTCGGCGGCGGCGGCCAGGGCTTGATGGATGCCGAGGGCTTCTTCGCGACGGCCATAGGCTTGGCTGGGCACATCGACGATGGCGATGATCGGGCGCTTGTCGCCACGGGCGATGGCATCGTCCACGGCTTTGGCCAGGCCCCAGCCTTCGAGCAGGCCGACTTCGCCATTGCGCGCCCGCGGGAAACAGTTGTGCGCGTCGGTGACCACGGCGATGAAGCGCACGGCTTGCTCACCCAGTACGCCGTCGGCGACTTTCAGCGAGGCCGGCAAACCGTCCACAGGTGTGGCGCCGGCACTCAATGCGTTGAACCACTGCAGGCCTCTCATGAGCGATCTCCTTGGTACAGGTCGCGCACCGTCGCCGCGTCGATTTGCGGCGTGGCGTCCAGCTCGGTCAGGCGCGTCAGGTAGAAATCGGCCTGACGGCTGCGCGGGTGTTCGGGCATACCTTGTTGCAACAGCGCGGTAACCGTCTGTTGGATCTGCGCCACATCGTCCGCCACGTAACGGTCAGCCAGGCCGCTGTTGAAGCGTTGCTCGCCGCCGGTGAGGCTCCAGATAAACGGGCGGTCGCGGGAGTCGTATTCTTCCAGGCCTGCCTCCTGCTCGATCACTTGCGGGCCATTCAGGCCCAGGCGTGCTTCGCGAGTGACCACAAGGTAGCTGCACAGCCCAGCGGCGATGGACATGCCGCCAAAGCAACCGACACTGCCGGCCACCACGCCGATCACCGGCTGGTACTGGCGCAGGTCGACAATCGCCGCATGGATATCGGCAATCGCCGCCAGGCCGAGGTTGGCTTCCTGCAAGCGCACGCCGCCGGTTTCCAGCAACAGCACCGCGCCGGTCGGGATGCCCTTGCGGTTGTCTTCAGCCGCCAATTCCAGCGCACCGGCAATTTTTGCACCGCCGACTTCACCGAGGCTGCCGCCCTGGAAGTTGCCTTCGATAGCGGCCACCACTACCGGCTTTCCGGCGATGCTGCCTTTGGCGATCACCACGCCGTCATCGGCCTGGGGCACCACGCCTTGGCGGCTGAGCCAGGGCGACATCACGCGTTGGAAGGGGTCGATCAGTTCGCGATACGTGCCGGCGTCGAGCAAGGCCTTGGCCCGCTGCCGTGCCCCCAATTCAACGAAGCTGTGTTTGCTGAGCAAGTCAGTCATGGCCGATCTCCTCGAAGCCTTGCTCCAGGCGCAAACGCACCACGCCGGGCGTGGCGCCGAAGTCGTGGATATCGATCTTCAACGCTGGCGGCGTGTGCTCCTGGAAGATCCGCTCGAACAGATGCTGCCAGCGTTGTTCGGCGCCATTCACCGAGGTCTGCACTTGGATGGTCAGCGTGCCGGGCGTGCCCGGTTCCAGCAGCACTTCCAGGTCACCGGAGCCGACGCAACCCACCAGCGCACGGCCTTTGGGCGGCTGCCCGGCGGGGAATTCAAAGGATAAGGTTTCCATCAAAACGCTCCGTCGAGGCGGTCGATAAACAGGCAGGCGGCCAACAGGTCGGCGGCGCCGCCGGGGGAGGCATTCAGGGCCAGCAATTGGTCGTCCAGTTCGTGCAATTGGCGGCGACCGGCGAGGGTCGCGCTGCCGCCTGCGTCCAGTACCGCTTGGGCGCCGCGTTGCATGGCGTGCAGGCCTTCGGTGCCGGCGCGGTAGAGCACGCAGGTGTCGGCCAGGTCGGTCATGATGGCGAGCAAGGCATCCAGGCGTGCGTTCTGCTCACCCGCGTTTTGCTGGCGGCTTTTGTGCAGTTGCGGCAGGCCGCGTTGCGTCACGGACGGGAAGCCCAGTTGTGCTTCTTCACGGGCGCCGCGCGCGCCGTAGCGTTGAGCAACCTGAGCGCCGTGGCTCAGCGGCTGCGGGGCGTAGCGGTCGTTGAGCAGGGCCAACTTGGCCGCCGTCAGCGTGACGCTGCGTGGCTCCAGCGCCGCAGCAGCAGTGAGCAAACCGAGCGCCCAGATCGCGCCGCGATGGGTGTTCACGCCGTTGGTGGTGGTGAGCATCGCTTGCTCGCCTTCGCGGCCAATCTGCCCGAGGGCTTCGCGCAAGGGCAAACCGACTTCACCGAATTCAAGCGCGGCTTCCGCCATCTCCTTGAACATCGGCCACAGCGACAGCGCCGAAGCGTGCATCAGGCCCAGGTGCAAATCGCTATGGGCACCGTTACCGCGGCGGTCCACCAAGGCCGGTTTGGGCGACAGGTCCGCCTCATCGATCAGCGCGTCGACGGCCATGTCTGCCAGGCGATCAGCCAGGCTCAGTTCATGCAGTTTGAGCGCGCGCATTTACCAGCTCCTGAATTTGGCGGGCGGGTTGTACAAGCCACCGGACCACTCCACCAGGTCGGCCACGCTCTTGGCGGCCAACAGCTCGCGGGTGGCGTCTGTGCGGCGAATGCCGAGGTCTTCGGGCAACGCGATCAAGCCTTCGCGGCGCATGCGCGCGGTGTCTTTGGGGTTGTGGCGCAGGCCGATGGCGGTGACGCCAGCGACGGCGGCGATCATCGCCTGGCGCTCTTCCAGCGAGCGCGCCTTGTACAGGTAGGCGATGCCTTCTTCGGTGAGCAGGTGGGTGACGTCGTCGCCGTAGATCATGATCGGCGCCAGCGGCATGCCGCTTTTGCGCGCCACTTCGACGGCGTCGAGGGTCTCGACGAAAGTGGGTTTGCCGCCTTCCTGGAAGGTTTCGACCATTTGTACGACCAACTTTTTGCCACGCTCAAGCAAGGCTTGCGGCGCGTCATCGTGGCGCATGTCCAGCCACGCCGGGGTGCCATGGCGACGGCCGCGCGGGTCGTGGCCCATGTTCGGCGCGCCGCCAAAACCGGCGAGGCGGCCACGGGTCACGGTGGAGGAATGCCCGTCGCCATCCACTTGCAGGGTAGCGCCGATAAACAGGTCCACGGCGTATTGGCCGGCGAGCTGGCAGAACATCCGGTTGGAGCGCATCGAGCCGTCGCGGCCGGTGAAGAACACATCAGGCCGCGCGGCGATGTAGTTTTCCATGCCCAGTTCGGTGCCAAAGCAATGCACGCTCTCCACCCAGCCGCTTTCGATGGCAGGGATCAAGGTTGGGTGCGGGTTGAGGGTCCAGTTGCGGCAGATTTTGCCTTTAAGGCCGAGGGATTCGCCGTAAGTCGGCAGGATCAATTCGATGGCGGCGGTGTTGAACCCAATGCCGTGGTTGAGCGACTGCACATTGTGTTTTTCGTAGATGCCACGGATCGCCATCATCGCCATCAGCACATGCACCGGCTTGATATGGCGCGGGTCGCGGGTGAACAGCGGCTCGATGTAGAACGGCTTGTCGGCCACCACCACAAAATCCACCCAGCTCGCGGGAATATCGACGCGGGGCAAATCGGTGACGTCATCCACCAACTGGTTGACCTGCACGATGACGATGCCATCGCTGAACGCGGCAGGCTCGATCAGCGCCGGGGTGTCTTCGGTGCTGGCGCCGGTGTAAATGTTACCGGCGCGGTCGGCCATGAAACCGGCCGAGAGCACGACGTTGGGGATCAGGTCCACCACCAGCCGCGCGTAGAGTTCGATGTAGGTGTGGATCGCGCCGATTTCCAGCAGGCCGTCTTCCAGCAGCTGGCTGATGCGCAGGGATTGGGTGCCGGCGAAAGAGAAATCGAGCTTGCGGGCGATGCCCTTTTCAAACAGGTCCAAGTGCTCGGAACGGCCAACACTTGGCATGATCATGTGCAAATCGTGGAGCTTGGCCGGGTCGGCCTTGGCCAGGGAGCGCGAGAGGAAGTCGGCCTGCTTCTGGTTGTTGCCCTCCAGCACCACGCGGTCGCCAGGGAGGATCAGCGCTTCCAGGGCCTCGACGATTCTGTCACTGGGCAACACCGCCCCGTCTGCGTATTTTTTGACCAGCCCGAGGCGCCGCTGCTTCTCGTCGCGCCGCCGCGTCCAGCGCGAGTCGGGGGTGATGGTTGTTGTCATGGTCGCTCCACGGGGTTTGCTGTCGTGGGCTGTACCTTAGGAGTGAACGTGGGGGGTATCAATCAAGCCCAACGGCGGATCGTTACGGTTGGAGTAACGGATCGTCAGCAATCGCGGACTCAAGCCGAACAAAGATTAAAAATGGGGGAGCTGGCTTGCCTGCGATTGCGGACTGTCAGTCGACATATCTGCAGCTGATCTACCGCTATCGCAGGCAAGCCAGCTCCCACATTTGATTGGCGGTGTTGCGAAGAATCACGTCATTGCCACTGACGCACAGCCAACACATCTTCCACTCTATTCAGCAGAGACATCGCGCCATCTATCAACTGCCCAAGCAACGCCTCATCCTCATCCATATACCCTTCATATTCCGCCAGGTTTCGGCGCTCATGACATAACGCCAGTAACCTCACCTGCACCCTGCTCACGTCGGCGGAGTGAATCAGACATTGAAAGACCAGATAGCGTTTGTCAGAACGATACCCTTGCAGGCGCAAGGCCGTGAGCGCGATGGCGTGGGCGGCGTTGTAGGCCAAGTCGAAACGACTGGCGAACGATAGCTGTGGGTTACCCGCATCCCTTAACCGATCCCGCGCCGAGCGCATCAGCCCGTCACACTCCTTGCGATCCGGCGGCTCAGCCTTCAAGCCACCGCTACGTTGCAGATTTTCCAGATTTGCCTTGCTGTCCATCCATGGATTCCAGGGGGTTGCCCCCGATCAGATTGATCTTGTCCTGCTGCACGACCCGCTGCACAAAACTGTTCCCGGCATTCCATTTGCCGATCCAGTCTTCAAGGGTGTAAAGCGTCGGATTGATGGTGCGGCCCAGTTGCTCTTCCAGCGGTATGAGCTGCTCCATGACTTCACTGTAGTTGAGGCTTTGGCCGATCAGCATCAGATCTATGTCACTGGATGAGTGCGCCTCACCCTTGGCGATGGAGCCGTAGATAAAGGCCCAGGTTATCTGCTCGGCGAACGGTGCCAATGCATTGCGCAGGGGTTCATCCAGGCTCAGGGTCTTGCGCACGATGGCCAACAACTCCGAGTAAATCGGGCATTGGGGGTTGGCCTTGTAGTGGGTCTGATTGCCTTGGCGCGTCATGCTCAAGATACCCGCCAACTGCAAACGCTCCAGCTCGCGGGTAAGGCTGCCTTTGCCTACCTGGGCCCAGCGCGCGATTTCATTGGTGAAAAAACTCTGATCGGGCTTGCCGAAAAGCAGGCCCAGCACTTTCTGCTGAGTGTTGGTGAAGAGTGCAGTGCTGAGCGGCAAGGTTTGCATGGCAGCGGCCAAAGAGTCCCAAAAAGGGAACGATAGGTCCCTTTTTGGGAACGATCAAGTTTTAGGGGGATGGGATATTGGAAATGATCAATCAGCAAATACTGGATTTGGGCCGAATGAAGATCGAAAGGTGGGAGCTGGCTTGCCTGCGATAGCGGTGGGTCAGCTATCAAGATGTCGACTGACACGCCGCCATCGCTGGCAAGCCAGCTCCCACATTTGTTCGGTGGTGTCTGTTAAAAATCGGTCCCTGTTTGGGACCGCTTCAACCTACCGGCGCAGGGCTGACGTGTTCCAGCGCTCTATCAACCAGTAACTGACTCAACTCGGCCATTTGCTGAATGCCGAGCATGATTGCGCGCTGGGAGGTGTCCAGGTTGAAGGCCAGATTGCAGGTCATGGCGTTTAGCGAGGACAGTGTTTCGCTGGCGTTGACCAGTAAGGTCTCAGTGTTCTGGTGGGGGTTAACGGTGAAAAGGGGCGGATTAGGCGTAGGTTTAGCCATGATTTACAGCTCCGATATGTGATGGAGGCTGCCCTTATCCGCTTGCACGCGAAATAGGGTGGCAGCCGTGCGCAGGTGTGCAAGACCGGGCATATCGGACCCCGGCAGACTCCAAGGAATCTCCCGCGCACAGCCGCCATAACAAATACAGCAGGCATAAAAAACGCCCGTTGAATGGCTATGGGCGTTGGTGCGCCGACATGTAACCGGACTTGCACGTCCGTGTCACCGTTTTTTTCGATGACGGAGCGAAGACTAGCCTCCATGACTACCCACAACAAGTTCACGCACAGCCCGAAATCTTGCGGGAAAAATCCGAAGACTGGCCCATCACAAAGCCATCATCACCTTGACCGTTCCAAGGCCCTCCAGCGCATAGCTGTGGTACTCATACACCTCTCCCTGAATGATCAGATGCAGCGCGCCGCCTTCATCACTTACTTGAACATCGGGCTCTTTGGTTTTTAGAAAGGGACGTGCAGACACTAATGTGGTGAGTATTTCCTGATCACTCCCCAAGTCCTCATGGACGTAGTACCGGTAGGAAAATCCTACGGTCGCACCGCCCTGGCCGTCTCGCGCACCATAGATCGAAGTGCCGTTACCCAAGGAATGCTTCAACACCACTTCATCCAGAACCGGTGTTCCCGGCGACAGGATCCAACCGCCCCCGATATAGATCAGGCAGACCACAAGCAGGCAATTACGCAGAAACGGTACGGCCATTTTCGGATCCTTGCTGGCGGTGATGGAGTGCAGAAACTAGCCACTCCACTCAAACCTGAAAACCCGCTAATCCAAATGCAGAACTCGCCTACAGCAACTCCATCCCATTCCGACATGTGAGCGGTTAATCCGCATCATGAGCAGATCGAAATGGCGAAAAGGTACGATCATCATCTTGGGCCGAACACAATTCAGTGTGGGAGCTGGCTTGCCTGCGATAGCGGTGGGTCAGTTGTTGATGCAGTGACTGACAGGCCGCCATCGCAGGCAAGCCAGCTCCCACATTGGATCTTCACAAGGCTTATGGTCAGGCCAGGCCGGATTCGACCAACAAGGCTTCAAGCCCCATAAGGTCAGGCACCTTCGCCACATGTTCCCCCACTTGCACCGCTGCCAGTTCCAGCGGGCACAGCGGCACGTCCACGTAACTCAGTTGGCTATCCAGCTTGTACGAACGCGGAATGCCCTGAATCACCATCGCAATAAACTTCAACGTCGGCCGCCCGCCCAGCGCGTTCAGCACCACAATCCGCGAGCGCTCGCCGGTCACGCTGGCCTCGCCGCACACGGCTTCAAAGCTGATCAACGGCAACTGCCGGTCGCGCCATGTGACTTGCCGCAGGTACCACGGCGGTGCATCGCTGGCCGGTTCGCCGCGCTGGAAGTCGATCAGTTCGGCGATGGCGACGTTGGGCAGCACCAGGTGGCGGTCGGCCAGGGGCAGCAGCAGGCCGGTGAGTTGGCTGGTGCGGTGGTCAAGCATGGGACTTGCTCCAGTAGGCGATGCTTTCCAGCAGCACCGACTCTTGGTACGGCTTGCCGAGGTAGTCGTTGACGCCGATGGCCATGGCGCGGTCGCGGTGTTTTTGGCCGGTGCGCGAGGTGATCATGATGATCGGCAGGCGCATCAAGCGTGGGTCGTTGCGCACCTGGATCGCCACTTCGAAGCCGTCCATGCGCGGCATTTCGATGTCGAGCAGCATCAGGTCCGGGGTGTGTTCTTCGAGCAACGCGATGGCGTCGATGCCGTCTTTGGCGGTGAGCACGTTCATGCCGTTGCGCTCCAGCAGGCGGCTGGTGACTTTGCGCACGGTGACCGAGTCGTCCACCACCAGCACCAGCAGCGGGCGCTTTTTCAGCGGGTCGTTGAGGATCAGCGGCGCGTCCACCGACTGGGCCGGCAACGCCGGTTGGCGGGCGCGGATGTGCGCCAGCAAGTCGATAATCAGCACCACGCGACCATCGCCCAGAATGGTCGCCCCGGACAAACCCTGCACGCCGGCAAACTGTGGCCCCAGGCCCTTGACCACGATCTCGCGCGTACCGGCCATTGCGTCCACGTGCACTGCCACGCGCCGCTCGTTGCACTGCACCAGCAGCACCGGCACAGGCTGGTATTGGCCGAGCAGTCTGGGCCGGGCGACGGTGTGCAGCAGGTCGCCCAAATAGAACAATTCATAACGCTGGCCGGCGTATTCGTAACGCGGCGGATCTTGCTGATAGTGCCCGGCCAGCTCGTGGGGCAACACGCGCACCAGGCCTTCAATGGTGTTGAGCGGGATCGCATATTGGTCGTCCGCGCATTGCACCATCAGCGCGCGATTGACCGACACGGTAAACGGCAGGCGAATGCGAAAGTGCACGCCCGCGCCCGGCGTCGAGTCGATGAACATCGAGCCACCGAGCTGGCGCACTTCTTCGTGCACCACGTCCATGCCCACGCCGCGCCCGGAAATCTGGGTGATTTTTTCGGCGGTGGAAAAGCCCGGCTGCAGGATGAACTGCAACACGTCGCGGTCGCTCATGTCTTGATCAGGCGCGAGCAGGCCGCGCTTGATCGCCTTGCGCCGCACCGCGTCCAGGGGCACACCGGCACCGTCGTCGCGCATGTCGAAGACGATGTCGCCGCCTTCGTGGGTCAGGTCCAGGCTGATCCGGCCCTTCTCGGGTTTACCGGCCAACACGCGCGCCTCGCGGGACTCCAGGCCATGGTCGACGGCATTGCGCAGCATATGTTCCAGCGGCGCCACCATGCGCTCCAGCACGTTGCGGTCCATCTCGCCTTCGGCATTGCCGACAACGAATTCAACGTCCTTGCCCAACTCTTCCGCCACCTGGCGCACGATGCGTTTGAGGCGCGGCAGCATGCGTTCAAACGGCACCATGCGCGTGCGCATCAGGCCTTCCTGCAGCTCGGTGTTGATGCGTGCCTGTTGCTGCAACAGGTTGTGTGCATCCCCGTTGCGACGGTCGAGGGTTTCCTTGAGGTCCAGCAGGTCGGAGGCCGATTCGGACAGTGCGCGCGACAACTGCTGCAGCTGCGAATGACGGTCCATTTCCAGCGGATCGAATTCTTCATAGCCCAGGCGCTCGGCCTCGGCCTGCTGACGACTGAGAATGCGGCCCTGGGTTTCGGTGTCGAGGCGGCGCAGTTGGTCACGCATGCGCTCGATCGTGGTTTCGACTTCGTTGAGCGCGATACGCGCGTCGTTGACCTGCTGCTCGATACGGCCACGGAAGATTGAGGTTTCACCGGCCAGGTTGACCAGATCATCAAGCAAGTCAGCGGAAATTTTCACCATGTCGGCGCCGGGGTCCACCGCCGCTTCGGCCTTGCCGGCCGGCAAGGCTACGGGCGCCAGCGGCTCATCACCGGGGTGCACCAGGCTTCTGATGCGCTTGATGAGTTTATCCACCGACCCCACCGGCAAACCGCCCGCCACCGCGTCGATCATCTGCGCCAGGCGGTCATGGCAGCCTTGCAGCAACGCGAACAATTCCGGCGACGGCGCAAGCAAACCGGCAGACAGGCCTTCGTAGAGAAACTCCAGCTCATGGGCCAAATCGCCAATCGGCCCGATTTCGACCATGCGCGCGCCGCCCTTGAGGGTGTGCAAGTCGCGCAGCAAGGTTTCCACCTCCTGGCGATTGCTCGGCTCGGCCTGCCAGCGCAGCAACGCGCTGCTTGAACTGTCGAGAATATCGGCGGCTTCTTCGAGGAAGATATCCAGCAACTCGGGATCAGCCGCTGCGGTTTCAGGTTCTGTGGGCGTGTTGGCGGGCGCGTTGTTCTGACGCAACGCGCGCAACTGCGCGATCAAGTCACTGGAGTCGCTCAGGGGTTGGTGGTCTTGCAATTGATCGAGCTGCAAGGCCAGCCGCTCATGACTGGCCATCAATACTTGGGACAGTTCGGTCGAGTAGCTGTAGCGGCGGTCCACCAGACCTTCGTACAGGCATTCCAACTCATGGGCGAGGTCGCCAATCGGGCCGATTTCGGCCATGCGCGCGCCGCCCTTGAGGGTGTGCAGGTCCCGCTGCAACGACGACAACGGCGCCGCGCTGTCCGGTTCCAGCAGCCAGCGTTTCAGCGACTGCCCGGCGCTGTCGAGGATGTCCACTGCCTCTTCCAGGAAAATCTCGACGATCTCGTCGTCCATCGCCGTGTCCTGGCCCAATCGGGCCGTGGCGGCGCCCAGTTCGGAGATGCTTGGGGCGCGCCCGCCGTCGCTTTTGATCAGGCCGGTGGCGGACGGGTCGAGGGCTTCGTCCAGCAGGTCGCGCAGGGCGTCTACCCGCGCCGGGGCCGGGCTGATTTCCTGGCCGGCCGCCAGTTGGTCGAGCATGTTGATCAGCGCTTCATGGGCCTGTTCGGCCTCATGGAAAAACCGTTCGCTGACCGCCAGGCTGCTCTCTTCCACAGCGCCATAGAGGTCGAGCAAGGCTTCGCAGAGTTCGTCGATGGCGTGCAGGTCGGCGATGTGTGCGCCCTCGCCCAGGGTGGTCAACTCGTCCAGCAGCGCGGTCAGTTCCTGGCGTTCGCCGGGGTGTTGCTGCCAGCGGCGCAGCAGGCTTTCGGCATCCAGCAGGATGTCCATGCCCTGGGCCAGGAAGTTGCTGATCAGCTGCGCGTCGCGCTTGATGCGCAGCCCGGTGTTGGGCGCGTCGAGCAAGGCTTGCAGCTGCTGGTCGAGCAGGCTTTGCGTGCGGCTGATCAACTCTGCCGCGCCCTTGATCGGCACCAGCGGATCACTGTCCAGCTGACGCAACCCGCGCTGGAACAGGCCTTCGGCTTCCAGCAGCAGTTCCACTTCATCCAGGTCCAGCGGCAGACGGTGCGCCTTGTATTCGCGGGTCAGGTGATCAAGCGGTCGTGCCAGTTCGGCCATCGGCAACACGCCGGCCATGTAGGCGCTGCCCTTGAGGGTGTGCAGGGCACGTTGCAGTTCATCGCTGACTTGCAGCGGCATATGCTCGGCGGCCTGTTGCAGAAAGTGGTTGAGGCTTTCCAGGTGGCTCTGGGCTTCGTTGCGAAAGATCTCCAGCAACATCGGGTCATGGGGCTCTGCGGCCGGTTGAGTGCCGCTGGCCAAGGCGTGGGCACGGGCCGCCAGGGCGTCGACTTCATCGCGCTGGCGTTGGTCGTCGGCCGCAAAGTCGGCGATCAGCTCCGGCAGCAGGGCCACGGCCTCATCCAGCACCTGTTGCACGTCAGCGTCGAGCGCCACGCTGCGTTCGAGCACCCGGTTAAGCAGGTTTTCCACGGCCCAGGCCAGCTCGGCCAATACCAGGGCGCGGACCATCCGGCCGCTGCCTTTGAGCGTGTGGAAGGCACGCCGCATCTCGCTTTGGGCGGTTTTGTCGGCGCTGTTGGGCAAGTAGCGGTGCAGCACTTCAAGGACTTCATCGGTTTCTTCGAGGAAGACTTCGCGCAGTTCATCGTCGACAGGTTCTTCGCCAACGGGCGGCGGCAAGAGGCTGCCCGGACGGTGCAGGGCAGGCGGATTCAGGCGTGACGTGGGGTTGGCCAACGCATCGAATTGGGACTGGCTCGGTGCGATCTCTGTCGACAGGGCGCCATCCGGCGCGGCCAGGGCCTGGCGCCAAGGCTTTTCGACCGGCAGATAGCCGAGTGCAGCCAGGCCTTGGGTGGCCAGCTCCAGCACGCGTTCGCCGGCGGCGTCGGGGTCCTGGAGCATGCGTTCCAGGTAGTATTCCAGGCTGCTGACCACGTCGGCGAAATGCGCCAGCTGCGCCTCGGGCGGTGGCGCAGCGCCGGTCATCAACTGTTCATCGACATAATCGGTGCAACCACGCATCAGGCTCGCCGCACGCGGCAGCGGAATCATCGCCAACGCGCCGCGCACCTGGCTGAGCAGCTCGGGCAGTGACTCCAGGCGCTGGCGGTCCCAATCGGCCTCAAGGCAATCGATCACCAGCTCTTTGGCCTGGCGCAGGCATTGGCAGGATTCGCGGATCACCAATTGATGAATCTGGGTCAGGTCGGTGGTGGGCAGGCGGCTTTCTTCGCGGCTCTCCGGCTCGACGGTGCCGGCCATGCCCGCCAGCGTGGCCTCGACGTAGAGCAAGGCGCCGGCAACATCCATCAACACCGCGTCATTGGGCTCGCGCTGGCCCTGCACCAGGCTCAGCACCACCGCCAGTTGATCGATGATGACCTTACGCGGCTGGCCGAAACCCAGCACCGCCAAGGTGTCGGCGATCTGGCGCAGTGGCGCCAGCAAGGCATCGAGGTCGTTGGTGTGTTGGCGGTCGCTGCGCACGAACAGGTCGAGGCGCTCCTTGACCCGCACCAGTTCCTCGCACAAGGCGCCGAGCACCGAGCCCATGGCATTGCGGTCCGGTCCGGCCAAACGCGCACGCTCGGCATCGACCACGGCGCTGTCGGGCAAGGCTTCATCCAGCCCGTAGCGTTCCTTGAGACTTTGCATGCGCGGCGTCGGCCGGGTGACCTTGGCCACGTAGAACAGCAAGCTTTTTAGCAGTTCATCCGGCGCGGGCTGGTTGATGCCGCCGATGCCCTGGACCAGCAGACGCTTGAGTTGCTTGTCGCTGGCCTTGAGCAGGCTGCGCAGCGCCGGGCTGTTGGCGATCACGCCGGTGAGCATGCCCTCGACCAGCGCCGAGGTGACTTGCCACAACGGCAGCAATGGCGCGCCCTGGCACAACGCTTCGAGGCGCGCGAACACCCGCGCCATGTCTTCCAGGTTGCTGGGGCCGTGGTCCTCGCGCAACAGACCGGCCAGGGCCTGTTGCAGCAGTTGATGCCACTGGCGCAGTTGCTCGTGAAGGTCCGGCAGTGCGCGTTGGGCCAAGGCCTCGTCGGGCAACGGCGCAATCGACAGCAGTTGCGGGCTGAACAGGCTGGTCTCCGACAGCAGGCTTTCACCGCGCGCACTGCGCAGGTCGTTGAGCAGCGGCAACACCACCAGCGGCAGGTCGCGGCGGGCGCTGTGCACGCGGTCGAGGTACAGCGGCAGTTGGCCGAGGGCCTGTTGCAGCAGGCGGATGCTTTCATCGCGCTGGCTGACGCGCTCGGCTTGCAGGGCCAGGGCCAGCGCTTCGATCTCTTCGGCCAGCAGCGCTGCGCCGTAGAACTCGACCATCTGCAGCGCGCCATGCACTTGGTGGATACCGGCCAGGCACTCGGCAATGGCGTCGCTGTCGCGGGTTTCGACAAACGCGTCCAGCGCCGAACGGGCCTGTTTCAGGGTTTCGGCAATGTCGCCCTTGACCCATTCGAGGGCCACGTAGTCGTGCCGATCAACCATAACTGCTCCGCTTAGAATTCGTGAATTGCGTGTGTTGCCAAGAACAATGGAGATCCACTGTGGGAGCTGGCTTGCCTGCGATCGCGGTGGGTCAGCTGCAGATGGATCAACTGACAGTCCGCTATCGCAGGCAAGCCAGCTCCCACAGTTGGACTGGGGTGTTGTCTAGCGTGCATTTCAATCGTCTACCTGTTTTGGCGGTGGCAGGGTGAAACCCGACACCGACCGGCGCAACTGGCTGGCCATCTTCGCCAGGTTGCCGATGCTCTCCGCCGTGGCGGTCGAGCCCGATGACGTCTGCGTGGTGATCTGCTGGATCACGTTCATCGTCAGGGAAATCTGCCCCGCCGACGAGGTCTGTTGCTGCGCCGCGTTGGAAATACTCTGGATCAACGCCGCCAGGGTTTTCGACACGCCTTCGATCTCTTCCAGCGCCACCCCGGCGTCTTGCGCCAGCCGCGCGCCACGCACCACTTCGGTGGTGGTCTGTTCCATGGAAATAACCGCTTCATTGGTGTCGGTCTGGATCGCCCGCACCAGGGTTTCAATTTGGCGTGTGGCGGCGGATGAGCGCTCGGCCAACCGCTGCACTTCGTCGGCCACCACGGCAAACCCGCGCCCGGCGTCACCGGCCATGCTCGCCTGGATCGCGGCGTTGAGGGCAAGGATGTTGGTCTGGTCGGCAATGTCGTCGATCAGGCTGACGATGTCGCCAATCTCCTGGGACGACTCGCCCAGGCGTTTGATGCGCTTGGCGGTGTCCTGGATCTGCTCGCGAATGTTGTCCATGCCGTGAATGGTGTTGTGCACCACCTCATTGCCCTTGTTGGCAATTTCCACCGAGCGCTCCGCCACCGCCGAAGACTCGGCGGCGTTGGCCGACACCTGGTCGATGGATTGGGCCATCTGATTGATCGCGGTAGAGGCCTCGGCGATTTGCTGGGCCTGATGCTCCGAGGCCTGGGCCAGGTGCATGGCGGTGGCCTGAGTTTCCTGCACCGCACCGGCCACTTGCCCCGCCGTGAGGTTGATGGTCGCCACCAGATCGCGCAGTTGGTCCACCGAATAATTGATGGAGTCGGCGATGGTGCCGGTGAAGTCTTCGGTGACCGAGGCGGTCACGGTCAGGTCACCATCGGCCAGGTCCTCGATTTCATCGAGCAGGCGCATGATCGCATTCTGGTTGCGCTCGTTTTTCTCGGCGGTTTCATGCAGCTGGCGGTTGGTCTCACGCACCATGACCAAGCCAATCAGGATGATCGAGGTTAGCGCCAGCAAGCCCAATACGTAGCCGCCGATGGTGTCAAAGCTGCGCCCGCTGGCGAGGTTTTCAAACCCGGTGGCCAGGTGCGAGGCTTCATCGAGCAGGGTTTGCGACAGGTTGAAAATATTGCTCGCCGAGGCGCGTACCTGGAACAGCTGCGGCGAGGTTTCGAGGATTTCATCCACGGAGCCGGAGACAAACTCAAACAGCTCGGCGATTTCCGCCAACCGCGCGCGGGCGTCGTGGTCTTCAACCTGAGCAATGCGCAGGCCGGCGTTGCCCTGGAGCATGCCGTTAAGCACTTGGCCAAAACGGTTGGCGTCGCGGCCAAAAGCATCGGCGGCCTGCACCGAGGTTTCGTCGCCGGCCAGCACGGTGTTGACTGCGCCGAGGATGCGTTCGGCCAGCAATGATTGGCGCTGGGCCAACACCACCTGGCTGGCCGGGGCGCCGCGTTGCAGCAAAATGTCGACGACCTTTTCCGATTCCATCTGCAATTGCGGCACAGTTTCGGCAAGCGTCGCGGCCACTTGGTGCAACGACAACACGGTCTGTTCGCTGGCGAGAATCGCGTCGGTGTTTTTCAGCAGTGCTTCCCAATCGGTCTGCACCGCGCGCATTTCGGCGCGTACCGCGTTGGGTGCAGCCGGCAGGCCGGTCTCGGTATCGCCTTTTTTCAGATAGCCCCAGCGCTGGGCGAAGTCGTTGCGTGCATCGCCCAGCAGCTTGAACGCGGCCGCCTTGCCGGCGGCGGCTTCCGTGGCGTTCTTGGCAATGCGCTGGGACAGCACGCGCAGCTCACCGGCGTGGCCGATGTACTGCTTGTCGTACGTGGACTGGGTATTGAGGTACGCGAAGTTGGCGAACAACAGCATGATGAACACGATCAGCGCGATAAACAGCACGATGATCTGCGAACGGCTGCGCGATGCGGCTTGCGGTTTGGGCGTGGTAGCGGTGGTCATGCGGCAACATCCATGAAGCCTGGGGCCTGAGCCAAAGCGAAGGGGCTGAAGACCTGCCACAGCTGGTCACTGTCGAACTGGCCCTGGATAAACGGCGCGGTGGGCGCGGTGCTCGCCAACAGTGCGTCTTGTGCGAAATGCTGCATGCCCACCACCTCGTCCACCAGCAGCCCGACAAACAAGTCGTTGAATTCCACCACCAGCACTCGCCGTTGCTTGCGGGCCCTGGACAGCCCGAGGTCGAGGAACCCGCCCAGGTCCATCACCGGCAGCAAACGCCCGCGCAGGTTGGCCACGCCTTTGACCCAGGGCTTGACCCCGGGCATCAAGGTGCAGCGCGGTTCATGCAACACCTCGGCGACTTCGCCCATCGGCGCCACGTACCAATACGGCCCCAGGCGAAAACCGATCCCGCTCCAACGTTGCAGGCGGGTTTCCTGGGACGGCAGGTCGGCGGCCAGCAGGCGGCAGCGGCGGTCGATGTCCAGCAGCAGCTCGAAGGCGGTTTGTGACTCGGTCATGATGGCGTGCCGTCAGCCGGCCAACACCTTGTTCAGGGTGGCGATCAGGGTTTCTTCGTCCACGGGTTTGGTCAGGTAATCCTTGGCGCCCTGGCGTGCGCCCCAGATTTTGTCGGTTTCCTGATCCTTGGTGGTGATGATGATGATCGGGATGCCGTTGGTTTCCGGCTCTTTGGACAGCTGGCGGGTAGCCTGGAAGCCATTGAGGCCCGGCATCACGATGTCCATCAGTACGGCGTCGGGCTTTTCCTGACGGGCCAGGGCCACGCCGTCTGCGCCGTTTTCGGCTTTGAGGACCTGGTGGCCGTGCTTTTCCAGCATGCCGGTCAGTTTGTACATTTCGGTCGGCGAATCGTCGACGATCAGAACACGTGCCATGGTTTTCCCCACTACATTGGTGGACGCCGGCCCTTGTGAGGCGGTGTCAGTGTGCTTGTTCTACTGCGGCGAAGCCGGGCACGTAGGCCTTGATCGCGCTCAGCAGTTCTTCCTTGCTGAAAGGCTTGGTCAAAAACTGATCGACACCCACGATGCGCCCCTTGGCCTTGTCGAACAGGCCGTCCTTGGAGGACAGCATGATCACCGGAATCGACTTGAACGCCGGGTTGTTCTTCACCAGCGCGCAGGTTTGATAGCCATCCAGGCGCGGCATCATGATGTCGACAAAGATAATGTGCGGGTGATGATCAACAATCCGGGCCAGTGCATCGAAACCGTCGATGGCCGTGATGACTTCGCACCCCACGTTCTTCAACAGGGTCTCGGCGGTGCGGCGGATCGTTTTCGAATCGTCGATCACCATCACTCTCAAGGCGTTGGAATGCTGTTCCATATCTGCTCTACCATCGCCACAGCGAATCGGTTTTCGGTGTGTACTACCTGATGTTGCACAGGATGAGCGCTGCAAGCCTTGGAATTCAAGGGCTGCTGCACCGTGGGAGTCTTTTTAGCACAGTCTCCGGGCGCAATCTATCGAGCAACCGGCCAGGTGGTTTTTCCTTGACCCACAACAGCCGCAGCGCCACTCTGACGCCACTTTTATGCGCCCTAATTTGCTAGAGGAAATCCCCCATGAGCGTTCGCGTCGGCATTGTCATGGACCCTATTGCCAGCATTTCCTATAAAAAGGACAGCTCGCTGGCCATGCTCCTGGCCGCCCAGGCCCGCGGCTGGACCCTGTTCTATATGGAGCAGCGCGATCTTTATCAGGGCGACGGCGAAGCCCGCGCACGCATGCGCCCGCTGCAGGTGTTTGCCAACCCTGAAAAGTGGTTCGAGCTTGCGGATGAAATCGACAGCCCCTTGAGCGATCTGGACGTGATCCTGATGCGCAAGGACCCGCCGTTCGACATGGAATTCGTTTACTCCACTTACTTGCTGGAACAGGCCGAGCGCGCTGGCGTGCTGATCGTCAACAAGCCGCAAAGCCTGCGCGACTGCAATGAAAAGCTGTTTGCCACCCTGTTCCCGCAGTGCACGCCGCCTACCGTGGTCAGCCGCCGCGCCGATGTGTTGCGTGAATTCGCCGCCAAGCACGGCGACGTGATCCTCAAGCCGCTGGACGGCATGGGCGGCACCTCGATCTTCCGCCACCGCGCCGGCGACCCGAACCTGTCGGTGATCCTGGAAACCCTGACCGTGCTGGGCACCCAGCAGATCATGGGCCAGGCTTACATTCCGGCGATCAAGGACGGCGACAAACGCATCCTGATGATCGACGGTGAGCCGGTGGATTACTGCCTGGCGCGTATCCCGGCCGCAGGCGAAACCCGTGGCAACCTGGCAGCCGGCGGTCGCGGTGAAGCGCGTCCACTGTCGGACAAAGACCGTTGGATCGCTTCTCAAGTCGGCCCAACCCTGCGCGAAAAAGGCCTGCTGTTCGTAGGACTGGACGTAATTGGTGAGAACCTCACCGAAATCAACGTCACCAGCCCGACCTGCATTCGCGAGATCGACAACGCATTTGGCACGAACATCGGCGAAATGCTGATGGCGGCCATCGAGCGCAAGCTGCAAGCCAAGTGACATAGAACAGCCGGACACACACCAACATTGCGTTATCATGCGGCACCTGTGAAACGCGCGATGTTGGTTTTTTTGTCATGACGCTCCCGCCCGATCTGCCCCCCGAACTCTCCCACAGCGGCGTGCGCCCGGCTGATCGGCTCGGATTTACCCTGTTTCTGGCAGCGCTGATCCACCTCGCTTTGTTACTCGGCCTGGGTTTCACCTTTGCCGAGCCCAAGCAGATCACCAAAACCCTGGAAATCACCCTCGCCACGTTCAAAAGCGAAAAAAAGCCTGAAAAGGCTGACTTTCTGGCCCAGGACAATCAGCAAGGCAGCGGCACGCTCGACAAAAAGGCCGTGCCCAAGACCACCGAAGTGGCGCCGTTCCAGGACAACAAGGTGAATAAAGTCACCCCGCCGCCGACGCCCAAGCCTGAGGTCAAGCAGGCCGCGCCCAAGGCCGCCGTGACCACTGTTGCGCCAAAATCGCAAAAAGCCCCGACCCAGCGCGAGAAAACCAAGACCGAGCCGCAGCCCGAGCCGGTCAAGCCAGCGCCGACCTTCGACAGCTCGCAGCTCTCCGACCAGATTTCCAGCCTCGAAGCCGAACTGGCCAACGAACAACAGCTGTACGCCAAGCGCCCGCGCATCTATCGCCTGAACGCCGCCTCGACCATGCGCGACAAAGGCGCCTGGTATAAGGACGAATGGCGCAAGAAGGTTGAACGCATCGGTAACCTCAACTACCCGGATGAAGCGCGGCGCCAGCAGATCTATGGCAATTTGCGCTTACTGGTGTCGATCAACCGCGACGGTTCGTTATATGAAGTGCAGGTGCTGGAGTCGTCCGGCCAACCGTTGCTGGACCAGGCCGCCCAGCGCATCGTGCGCCTGGCCGCGCCCTTCGCGCCGTTTACCGGCGACCTGAACGACATAGACCGCCTGGAAATCATCCGCACCTGGAAGTTTGCCCGGGGTGATCGGCTGTCCAGTAACTGATCGCTCCTGCACTCTGCCAAACGCGGCGGGCCCTCGTGGCGAGCGGGGCTGTCGTGGCGAGCGGGCTTGCCCCGCGTTGGGCTGCGAAGCGGCCCCAATAGGGCCACCGCGTTCTGCCTGAAAAACCACAGCGCCAGATTTCAGGGCCGCTTCGCGCCCCAACGCGGGGCAAGCCCGCTCGCCACGACAAGCCGGCTCGCCACAACAGCCCCGCTCGCCACAATTAGCGTCCGCCGCAGCTTGTCAGTTCGCCCCTCCGACGCCACACTAGCGGACATGAAAAATGTCAGCCCGACCTACCTCAAGCACCAATTCCTGATCGCCATGCCCCATATGGCCGACCCGAACTTTGCGCAGACCTTGACCTACATCGTCGAGCACACGGCCAATGGTGCCATGGGGTTGGTGGTGAACCGCCCGCAAGAGCTGAACCTGGCCGATATTCTTGAGCAACTGCGCCCGGAGATCGACCCGCCGGCGCGCTGCCAAAATGTACCGATCTACATCGGCGGGCCGGTGCAAACCGATCGCGGTTTTGTGCTGCACCCCACCGGGCCGAAGTTCCAGGCCACGGTCGACCTGGAAGGCGTGTCGTTGTCCACCTCCCAGGACGTGTTGTTCGCCATCGCCGACGGCGTGGGGCCTGAGCAAAGCGTGATCACCCTCGGCTACGCCGGTTGGGAAGCCGGGCAACTGGAAGCCGAACTGGCCAGCAATGCCTGGCTGACCTGTCCGTTCGACGCCGACATTCTATTCAACACAGCCAGTGAGCTGCGCCTGGAAGCGGCGGCAGCCAAGTTGCGGGTCAACCTCAACCTGCTGACCAGCCAGGCGGGGCACGCCTGATGGCCTTGCGTTTGATCCTCGGTTTTGACTACGGCACCAAACAGATCGGCGTAGCGGTCGGCCAGGTAATTACCGGCCAGGCCCGCGAGCTGTGCACCTTGAAAGCCCATAACGGCGTGCCGGACTGGAACCAGGTCGAGGCCCTGATCAAGGAGTGGAAGCCCGACGCCGTCGTAGTCGGCCTGCCCTTGAACATGGACGGCACCCCCAGCGACATGTGCCTGCGCGCCGAAAAGTTCGCCCGCCGCCTCAATGGCCGCTACAACCTGCCCTTCTATACCCACGACGAGCGCCTGACCACCTTTGAAGCCAAGGGTGAGCGCCGTGACCGTGGCGGGCAGAAAGGCAGCTACCGCGACAACCCGGTGGACGCCATCGCGGCCGCCCTGCTGTTGCAGGGTTGGCTGGATGAAAACACCGCTTTATTTGAATCCTGACTGACGCGGCTTGCCGCGTCTTTTTACGTTTGAGCCCGGACCTTGCCTGCGCGAGGCCTTGAAGGAGCCACCATGAGCCTGCCCAATCCCGCCGACCTGATCAGCCAGATGGCGATTCGCCTCAAGGCGCACCTGCAACACCGTGCCATCAGCGAACCGCGCTTCATCGGCATTCGCACCGGTGGTGTGTGGGTGGCCCAAGCGTTGCTGGAAGAACTGGGCAGCGATTCGCCGCTGGGCACGCTGGACGTGTCTTTCTACCGCGACGACTTCAGCCAGAACGGCCTGCACCCGCAGGTGCGCCCGTCCGCGCTGCCGTTCGAAATTGAAGGCCAGCACCTGGTGCTGATCGACGACGTGCTGATGAGCGGTCGCACCATCCGCGCCGCCATGAACGAGTTGTTCGATTACGGCCGCCCGGCCAGCGTGACGCTGGTGTGCCTGCTCGACCTGGACGCTGGCGAATTGCCGATCAGCCCGGATGTGGTCGGTGCCACCCTGTCGCTGGAGGCCCACCAGCGGGTAAAATTGTCCGGTCCCACGCCGCTCGAACTCGAACTGCAAGACCTTGCCCTTTAAACCGCCTTGTACAGAGTCCCCGCGATGACGCCTCTAGATGCCAAGCGCCCGCTGCAGCTCAATGCTCAGGGCCAGTTGCAACACTTCTTGTCCCTCGACGGTTTGCCCCGCGAACTGCTGACTGAAATCCTCGACACCGCCGACTCGTTCCTCGAAGTCGGTGGCCGCGCGGTGAAGAAGGTCCCGCTGCTGCGCGGCAAGACCATCTGCAATGTGTTCTTCGAGAACTCCACCCGCACCCGCACCACCTTTGAACTGGCGGCCCAGCGGCTGTCGGCCGACGTGATCACACTGAACGTGTCGACCTCGTCGGCGAGCAAGGGCGAGACCCTGCTCGACACCCTGCGCAACCTTGAAGCCATGGCCGCCGACATGTTCGTGGTGCGCCACGGCGACTCCGGCGCCGCGCATTTCATCGCCGAGCATGTGTGCCCGAACGTGGCAATCATCAACGGCGGCGACGGCCGCCACGCGCACCCGACCCAAGGCATGCTCGACATGCTGACGATTCGTCGGCACAAGGGCGGTTTTGAAAACCTCTCGGTGGCCATCGTCGGCGACATCCTGCACTCGCGGGTCGCGCGCTCGAACATGCTGGCCCTCAAAGCCCTGGGTTGCCCGGACATCCGCGTGATCGCACCGAAAACCCTGCTGCCGATCGGCATCGAGCAGTACGGCGTGAAGGTCTACACCGACATGACCGAAGGCCTCAAGGACGTGGACGTGGTGATCATGTTGCGCCTGCAACGCGAGCGCATGGCCGGTGGCCTGCTGCCGAGCGAAGGTGAGTTCTACCGCCTGTTCGGCCTGACCACTGCGCGGTTGGCCGGCGCCAAGCCGGATGCCATCGTGATGCACCCAGGGCCGATCAACCGTGGGGTTGAGATTGAGTCGGCGGTGGCCGACGGCAGCCAATCGGTGATCCTCAACCAAGTGACCTACGGCATCGCCGTGCGCATGGCGGTGTTGTCCATGGCCATGAGCGGGCAAACCGCGCAACGTCAATTCGAGCAGGAGAACGCCCAGTGAAGCTCAGCATTCTCGGCGCCCGAGTCATCGATCCGGCCAGTGGCCTGGATCAAGTTACCGATCTTCACCTGGAAGCCGGCAAAATCCTCGCCATTGGCGCTGCGCCTGCGGGCTTCAGCGCCAGCGAGACGATCGACGCCAAAGGCCTGGTGGCCGCGCCTGGTTTGGTCGACCTGAACGTCGCCCTGCGCGAACCGGGTTACAGCCGCAAAGGCACCATCGCCAGTGAAACCCGCGCCGCCGCTGCCGGTGGCGTCACCAGCCTGTGCTGCCCGCCGCACACCAAGCCGGTGCTCGACACCTCGGCGGTGACCGAGCTGATCCTGGACCGCGCCCGCGAAGCCGGCAATTGCAAAGTGTTCCCCATCGGCGCGCTGAGCAAAGGCCTGGAAGGCGAACAACTCGCCGAGCTGATCGCCCTGCGCGACGCCGGTTGCGTGGCATTCGGCAACGGGCTGGACAGTTTTCGCAGCACGCGCACGCTGTGCCGCGCCCTGGAATACGCAGCCACCTTCGACCTGACGGTGATCTTCCACTCCCAGGACCGCGACCTGGCCGAAGGTGGCCTGGCCCATGAAGGCGCCGTCGCCAGTTTCCTCGGCCTGCCGGGCATTCCCGAAACCGCTGAAACCGTGGCCCTGGCCCGTGATCTGCTGCTGGTAGAGCAAAGCGGTGTGCGGGCGCACTTCAGCCAGTTGACCAGCGCGCGCGGCGTGGCCTTGATCGCCCAGGCGCAAGCGCGCGGCCTGCCGGTGACGGCGGACGTGGCGTTGTACCAGCTGATTCTGACCGATGAAGCGCTGATCGATTTCTCCAGCCTTTACCACGTGCAGCCACCCCTGCGCACGTTGGCCGACCGCGATGGTTTGCGCGCGGCCGTGAAGTCGGGTGTGGTCTCGGCAATCTCCAGCCATCACCAACCGCACGAGCGTGATGCCAAGCTGGCGCCGTTTGGCGCGACCGAGCCGGGCATCAGCAGTGTCGAGCTGTTGCTGCCGCTGGCGATGACCCTGGTGCAAGACGGTCTACTCGACCTGCCAACGCTGTTGGCGCGCCTGAGTGCCGGCCCGGCTGAGGCCTTGCGCCTGCCGGCGGGCAAAGTGGCGGTGGGTTCAGCGGCAGACCTGGTGCTGTTTGATCCGGCCAGCTCCACGGTTGCCGGGGAACACTGGCTGTCCAAGGGCGAAAACTGCCCGTTCATCGGCCATAGCCTGCCGGCGACGGTGCGGTACACCTTGGTCGATGGGCGGATCAGCTACCAGGCCTGATAAGTCGCAAAACCTGGAATGGGCACAGTACATGTGGGAGCTGGCTTGCCTGCGATGCAGGCACCTCGGTTTGT
>NZ_JANLOF010000081.1:0-298872 GCF_025466135.1 Pseudomonas sp. 14P_5.3_Bac1
CCAACCCCACCCCGCCCCAAGTTTTGTCAGCCCCCACCAAACCCCTCTTTACCCAAGCTTTACCCACACCTGACCGCCGCTGACCTTGATCTGAGTAACCTACTCACATCCGGACTCACCGGAATAGAGACAGGAGAATCACCATGCGCAAGACCCTTATCGCTTTGATGTTCGCCGCTGCCCTGCCAACCGTTGCCATGGCCGCCGCGCCAGAAGGCCCAGGCCCGATGGGCGGCCCTGAAGGCCACATGATGGGTGGCCCGGGCCCCGGTGGTGAACACGGTCCGCGTGGCAAAGGCGGCCCGTTCAGCCAACTCGACCTGAGCCGCGAACAGCGCGAGCAAATCGGCAAGCTGATGGGCGAACAATGGCACGGCCGCAAAGAGATCGTGCGCAAGTACCTGGACAAACTGCCAGCCGCTGACCAGCAAGCCATGAAAAACGAAATGGCGGCCGCCAAGCAGAAAACCCAGGCCGACATCCGCGCCGTGCTCAAGCCCGATCAACAGAAGAAATTCGACGAGATCGTCAAGAAACAAGCCGAGCGCCGCGCCGAGTGGAAGGAATTCCAGGCCTGGAAAGCCCAGCAGCCGAAAAAAGCGCAATAATGCTCTAGCTTTACCACCCCAGCCCAGTGGCTCGCGCCGCTGGGCTTTTCCTGCTTGAGGGTTTCCTGTGCGTTCATTGTTCTGGCGCATCCTGGCCAGTTTCTGGCTGGCCATCGCCTTGGTTGCCGGGCTGTCGATCCTGCTTGGGCACATGCTCAACCAGGACGCCTGGATTCTCAGCCGCCACCCCGGCCTCAACAACCTGCCGCAGGAGTGGACGCAGCTCTACGAAGCCCAGGGCGAGGACGCCGCTCAGGATTTGCTGCAACAACGCAAACGCCAGTACCACATCGACGTGCAAGTGCTCAATGAGAGCGGCGAGCCGGTGGTGCGCGGTACGTTCCCCCGGCGCGCCGCCGCCTTCGAGGCCCGGCAAAATGACAACCAGGACGGCCACCTGCCGTGGCGCCGCCTGACCGCCGAGTACACCAGTGAAAAAACCGGCGACACCTACCTGCTGATCTACCGCATCCCGCACCCGGAACTGGACGAATGGCACCGAAACAGCCTGACGTGGCCGTTGAGCGCGCTGGCGATTGCGCTGGTGGTGCTGACCCTGTTCAGCCTGCTGGTGACGCTGTCCATCACCCGCCCGCTCAGCCGCCTGCGCGGCGCGGTGCATGACCTCGGCCAGGCCACCTATCAGCAAAACAGCCTGGCGAAATTGGCCAACCGCCGCGATGAGTTCGGCGTGCTGGCCACTGATTTCAACCGCATGGGCGCACGTTTGCAAAGCTTGATCGGCAGCCAGCGCCAGTTACTGCGCGACGTGTCCCACGAGTTGCGCTCGCCGCTCGCCCGGCTGCGCATTGCCTTGGCCTTGGCCGAACGCGCCAGCCCCGAAGAACGCGAACGACTCTGGCCACGCCTGACCCGCGAGTGTGATCGCCTGGAAGCCCTGATCAGCGAAATCCTGGTCTTGGCCCGCGTCGATGCCGACAACGCGAGCGCCGAAGAGGTCGACCTCAACCCGCTGCTCAAGAGCCTGCAAAAGGACGCCCAGCTCGGTGCTCCGGACCAGGTGGTGCAACTGAACGCCGAGCCCGATCTGACGCTCAAGGGCTGGCCGACCATGATCGAGCGCGCCGTGGATAACCTGCTGCGCAACGCCCAGCGCTTCAACCCACAGGGACAACCGATCGAGTTGCACGCCCGGCGCCACGGCGAGCGCATTCTGATCAGCGTGCGCGACCACGGCCCCGGCGTCGAAGCCGAACACCTCAGCCAATTAGGCGAACCGTTTTACCGCGCGCCCGGCCAGGCTGCCCAAGGCCACGGCCTGGGTCTGGCGATTGCCCGGCGCGCAGCGGAACGCCATGGCGGCAGCCTGATCCTGGCCAATCACCCCGACGGAGGTTTCATCGCCAGCATCGACCTGCCGCTGGAACCGGGAGTTGTCACACCGGTGTGAGGATCTTCTATAGTGGCCCTTCTCTAATGGAGGGCCTTTGATGACTGACCTGCTGACTCCCATCCAAGCCGCACTCGATCTGCCGCAAACCCCGCTGACCTTCACGGAGGCTGGCGCCCTGCCCTCGACCTTCGCCGTCACCGAACTGGCCAGCGCCAGCCTTGGCGCAGCCGGCCAGGCCGTGGCTCACCTTATCCACCAACAGACCGGGCGTTTGCCCAGTGTCAGTGTGGACCGTCGCCTCGCCTCCTTCTGGTTTTCGTCCTCGATTCGCCCCGTGGGCTGGGAAACGCCGCCGCTGTGGGACCCGGTCGCCGGCGACTATGCGTGCGCCGATGGCTGGATTCGCCTGCACACCAACGCCCCGCATCATCGCGCCGCCGCCGAGCAGGTCTTGGGCACGGTCAATGACCGCGCCGAAATGGCCGCAAAAGTTGCAACGTGGAACGCTGCCGAGCTGGAACAGGCGATCGTCGATGTCGGCGGCTGTGCAGCGCAGATGCGTTCGTGGCAGGCCTGGCAAACCCATCCCCAAGGGTTGGCGGTGAATGCCGAGAAGTTGGCGCAGCGCCAGACCTTCGACACCCCCACCGACAAACCCTGGCTCGGCTCGGTGGCGCGCCCACTGGCGGGCATCAAGGTACTGGACCTGACACGCGTATTGGCCGGCCCCGTGGCCAGTCGCTTCCTCGCCGGGCTCGGCGCCGACGTGCTGCGCATCGACTCGCCGGGCTGGAACGAGCCCGGCGTGGTGCCGGAAATGACCCTGGGTAAACGCTGCGCACGCCTCGACTTGAAGAGCCCCGAAGGCCGACAGGTGTTTGAAGACCTGCTCAAGGACGCCGACATTCTGTTTCACGGTTACCGCGCCGATGCCCTTGAACAACTGGGTTACACCGCCGCAGAACTGCAGACCCTTGCCCCCGGCCTGATCGACGTGAGCCTCAATGCCTACGGCTGGAGCGGCCCGTGGCGCAATCGCCGCGGCTTCGACAGCCTGGTGCAGATGAGCAGCGGGATTGCCGACGCGGGCATGGCCTGGAAGCAGTCGGATAAACCGGTGCCACTGCCATTGCAGGCGCTGGATCACGCCACCGGGTATTTGATGGCAGCCAGCGCGATCCAGGCGCTAAGCGAACGCTTGAAATCCGGGCGTGGCGGCTCGGCGCGGTTGTCATTGGCGCGCACCGCGAAGTTGCTGGTGGAAGCCGGACAGGTGCCGGAGCAACCGGCGTTAAGGGCTGAAGAGCCGAGTGACCAGGGGTTGGTGGTGGAACAGACGGCGTGGGGTTCGGCCCATCGGTTGCTGGCACCGGTCACCCTCAGCGGCACGCCGTTGCAGTGGGATTTGCCGGCGGGGGAATTGGGCTCGCACCGGGCTCAGTGGTGACCTGAAGACCGCCTTCGCGGGCAAGCCCGCTCCCACATTTGAAATGCATTCCCCATGTGGGAGCGGGCTTGCCCGCGAAGAGGCCCTGACAGACGCCATCAATCCGCCCGGTGCAGCGACACCCACAAATGCTGCGCCGCATACGCCCTCCACGGCCGCCACGCCTCAGCCCGCACCCACAACTGGCGCGCCGAAACCGGCCCGCCTTCCAACGCCGCCAACGCGTTGATCAACCCAATATCCCCCGACGCAAACGCATCCGGCTCACGCAACTGACGCATGGCGATGTACTGCGCGGTCCAGTCACCAATCCCCGACAAGGCCACCAGCCGGGCCACGCCGTCGTTGAGACTGGCTTTGGGCTCAAACAACTGCGGGTCATCCAGCAACGCCTGAGCCACACCGGACAACGTGCGGCCCCGCGCCTTGGGCATGCCCAACGTCGCCAGATCCGCCTGCGCCAACACCTCCGGCGTCGGGAACAGGTGGGTGATACCCGCGTGTGGGGTTGCCAGTGGCTGGCCATACTGCGCCACCAGTTTGCCCGCCAGGCGAATGGCTGCCACCACTGTGATCTGCTGGCCCAATACCGCGCGAATCGCCAGTTCCAGACCGTCCCACGCGCCCGGCACGCGAAGGCCCGGACGCGCCGCCACCAGTTGCGCCATCAATGGGTCGGCGGCCAATTGCGCATTGATCAACCCGGGCTGGGCGTCCAGGTCGAACATGGCTCTCAAGCGCCGCGCGATCTCAGCAAGCACCGCCGCGTCAGAAACCTCCACGCCAACGTCCAACCAATCGCCTGCGCCCGGCGCAACGCTGATCCAGCCGTGGCAACCGTTAACACTGATGCTGCGCCGATACACACCCGCCTCGACACTTTCCAGCCCAGTGATCGCACGCAGGGACAAAAAGCCCAGCATCGCCGCCCAGTCATAGGGCGGCTGATACGCCAGCCTCACAACGACAATCCCCCGCCATACAAGCCATATGCAGCCAACCCTGCGCCGGCGACAACGCAGCTGAAAATGCCTTTTTCCACAGAGGTGAACAACGGCTGGCCCTGCTCGCGCTTGGCCAGGGCGAACAGAATCACACCGGGCGCATACAGCAGCGCCGACAACAGCAGGTATTTCAAGCCGCCGGCATAAAGCAGCCACACGGCATACGCCAGGGCAATCAGGCCCACCAGCAAATCTTTCATGCGCTGGCGGCGGGCGCCTTCGTAGGTTTCGCCACGTGCACTCAACAGCACCGCATACGCCGCCGACCACAGGTACGGCACCAGAATCATCGACGAGGCCAGGTAGATCAGTGTGGTGTAGGTGCTGTGGGAAAACAGCGTGATCACCAGAAAGATCTGGATCATCACATTGGTCAGCCACAGTGCGTTAACCGGCACCTGGTTGGCGTTTTCCTTTTTCAGGAAGGCCGGCATGGTCTTGTCATGGGCAGTGGCATAAAGAATTTCCGCGCACAGCAACGCCCAGGACAGCAAGGCGCCAAGCAAGGACACGGCCAGCCCAATGCTGATCGCCATCGCGCCCCAAGGGCCGACGATATGTTCCAGCACGCCCGCCAGGGACGGGTTTTGCAACTGCGCCAATTCCGGCTGGCTCATGATTCCCAAGGACAACACATTCACCAGCACCAGCAGTGCCAAGACCCCAAGAAAGCCGATCACCGTGGCCCGGCCGACGTCCGAGCGTTTCTCGGCCCGCGCCGAATACACGCTGGCGCCTTCGATGCCGATGAACACGAACACGGTGACCAGCATCATGTTGCGCACCTGGTCAACCACGCTGCCGACTTGCGGGTTGCCCAGGCCCCAGATGTCACGGGTGAAGATATCCGCCTTGAACGCCACACCGGCGATCACGATAAACATCAGCAGCGGAACGATCTTCGCCACGGTGGTGATCTGGTTGATGAACGCCGCTTCCTTGATCCCGCGCATCACCAGAACATGCACGGCCCACAACAACAGCGAGGCGCAGGCGATGGCGACCGGCGTATTGCCCTGGCCGAACACCGGGAAAAAGTAGCCGAGGGTGCTGAACAGCAACACGAAGTAACCGACATTGCCCATCCACGCGCTGATCCAGTAACCCCAGGCCGACGAGAACCCCATGTAGTCGCCAAAACCGGCCTTGGCGTAGGCATACACCCCGGAATCCAGTTCGGGCTTGCGGTTGGCCAGGGTCTGGAACACGAAGGCCAACGTCAGCATGCCCACGGCGGTGATCGCCCAGCCAATCAATATGGCGCCCACTTCAGCGCGCGCCGCCATGTTCTGCGGCAAGGAGAAAATCCCCCCGCCAATCATTGAGCCCACCACCAGCGCGATCAGCGCACTGAGTTTGAGTTTTTGGGCCGGTTGCGACATGAACACTCCTGAATAACTAACAATTGAGCTGACGACCGTGCACTCAACTAATTAATTCAGCGAGTGTAGCGTTTATTAAAGACAGCGATAAAACCGTCAAGCTCATAACGTAATGGCATGACAGTTTATATAGTTTAGGTTTATTTAGAATTTTAATAGGCAGGCACTTTGCCAGCCCTCGGTTATTTGGCAGCCCGTCCCGAAAAAGTTTGCACATTCAGCAAAAGGGGCTAGCTTCAAAAGTCCGCCTGAACGCACTAAATAATTAATCACAACGCAGAGCCGCTCTGGGACGCGACTTTGCGAGGAACACTATCGCCCGGGAATCTTAACCCTAAGTCATTAATTCACAATGGAATGTGCCAATGAAGTGATCTGAGTCAGCTGTTTGATTAGCGCACGGAATTATTCTGTGGTCTCTCTTCTCCTGCATTGGAGTCATGCAATGTCTGAATCTCCCGGAAAACTTCGACTAGGCGCGCTGGTTGCACTGGTCGTGGGCTCAATGATTGGCGGCGGGATCTTCTCACTGCCGCAAAACATGGCTGCCAGCGCCGATGTAGGTGCGGTGTTGATTGGTTGGGTAATTACCGCCATCGGCATGCTGACCCTCGCCTTCGTGTTCCAGACCCTGGCCAACCGCAAGCCCGACCTCGACGGCGGCGTATATGCCTACGCCAAGGCCGGTTTCGGCGATTACATGGGTTTCTCGTCGGCCTGGGGTTACTGGATCAGCGCGTGGCTGGGCAACGTCGGTTACTTCGTGTTGCTGTTCAGCACCCTCGGGTACTTCTTTCCGATCTTTGGCGAAGGCAACACCCCGGCCGCGGTGATTGGCGCGTCGGTGTTGCTGTGGGCCGTGCACTTTCTGGTGCTGCGCGGGATCAAGGAAGCGGCGTTTATCAACCTGGTGACCACCGTCGCCAAGGTCGTGCCGCTGGTGCTGTTTGTGTTGATCGCACTGTTCGCGTTCAAGCTGGACATTTTCACCGCTGACATCTGGGGCGTGAAAAACCCGGACCTGGGCAGTGTGATGAATCAGGTGCGCAACATGATGCTGGTCACCGTCTGGGTGTTCATCGGCATTGAGGGCGCGAGCATCTTCTCGTCGCGGGCGGAAAAACGCTCCGACGTCGGCAAGGCCACGGTGATTGGCTTTATCACCGTGCTGCTGTTCCTGATGCTGGTGAACGTACTGTCTTTGGGGATCATGACTCAGCCGGAACTGGCCAAGCTGCAGAACCCGTCGATGGCCGCCGTGCTTGAGCATGTGGTCGGTCACTGGGGCGCGGTGCTGATCAGTGTCGGCTTGATCATTTCGCTGCTGGGCGCCCTGCTGTCGTGGGTGCTGCTGTGTGCGGAGATCATGTTCGCCGCCGCCAAAGACCACACCATGCCGGCGTTTCTGCGCAAGGAAAACGCCAACCACGTGCCGGCCAACGCCCTGTGGCTGACCAATGCCATGGTGCAGATCTTCCTGGTGATCACGCTGTTCTCGGCCAGCACTTACCTCTCGCTGATCTACCTCGCCACCTCGATGATCCTGGTGCCTTACCTGTGGTCAGCGGCCTACGCGCTGCTGCTGGCGGTGCGCGGCGAGACCTACGAAAACGCCCTGCGCGAGCGCAAGAAAGACCTGTTCATCGGCGCCATCGCGCTGATCTACGCGGTCTGGCTGCTCTACGCCGGCGGCGTCAAATACCTGCTGCTGTCCGCCCTGCTCTATGCCCCTGGCGTGATTCTGTTCGCCAAGGCCAAGCATGAACTGGGCAAACCGATTTTCACCAACGTCGAGAAGCTGATTTTCGCCGCAGTCGTCGTGGGCGCCCTGGTGGCTGCCTACGGCCTCTACGACGGCTTCCTGACTCTGTAAGTGTTTTCTACTGGAGGATCTGTAATGACCACGGAAAAAGTGAAGTACGGCGTACATTCCGAAGCCGGCAAACTGCGTAAAGTCATGGTGTGCTCCCCAGGTTTGGCCCACCAGCGGCTGACCCCCAATAACTGCGATGAACTGCTGTTCGATGACGTGCTGTGGGTGGCCCAGGCCAAGCGCGACCACTTCGACTTCGTCACCAAGATGCGCGAGCGGGATATCGATGTGCTGGAAATGCACAACCTGCTGACCGACATCGTTGCCATCCCCGAAGCGCTGGACTGGATTCTGGAACGCAAGATCACCCCAAACACAGTGGGCCTGGGCCTGGTCGATGAAGTCAGTTCCTGGCTGCGCAGCCTTGAGCCGCGCAAAATCAGCGAGTACCTGATTGGTGGCGTGTCGGCCGATGACCTGCCGAGCAGCTTCGGTGGCAAGACCATCGAGATGTTCCGCGACTTCCTCGGCCACGCAAGCTTCATTCTGCCGCCGCTGCCCAACACCCAGTTCACCCGCGACACCACCTGCTGGATCTACGGCGGCGTGACGCTGAACCCGATGTACTGGCCAGCGCGACGCCAGGAAACCCTGCTGACCTCGGCCATCTACAAATTCCATCCCGAGTTCACCAACGCCGACTTTCAGATCTGGTACGGCGACCCCGACCAGGAGCATGGAGCCGCCACGCTGGAAGGTGGCGACGTCATGCCGATTGGCAATGGCGTGGTGTTGATCGGCATGGGTGAACGCTCGTCCCACCAGGCCATCGGCCAACTGGCGCGCAACCTGTTCAAAAACAAAGCCGTGGAACGCGTGATCGTTGCCGGCCTGCCCAAATCCCGAGCGGCGATGCACCTGGACACGGTGTTCAGCTTCTGCGACCGCGACCTGGTCACCGTCTTCCCGGAAGTGGTCAACCAGATCATCCCTTTCACCCTGCGCCCGGATGAAAGCAAGCCACACGGCATCGATATCCAGCGGGAGAAAACCAACTTCCTCGAAACCGTCGCCGCAGCCCTCAACCTCAAGGCGCTGCGTGTGGTCGAGACCGGCGGCAACAGCTTCGCCGCCGAGCGCGAGCAGTGGGACGACGGCAACAACGTGGTGGCCGTGGAGCCCGGCGTGGTGATCGGCTACGACCGCAACACCTACACCAACACCCTGCTGCGCAAGGCCGGTGTTGAGGTCATCACCATCAGCGCCGGTGAACTCGGTCGCGGCCGTGGCGGCGGCCACTGCATGACCTGCCCGATCATCCGCGACCCAATCGACTACTAACTTTCAAACCTTGGCCGCCGCTCATGAGGCGCCGGCCAAGGGGATAACCTAAACAGAAGGAGATCCACCATGGCTTTTAATATGCGCAATCGCAGCCTGCTCTCGCTGATGCACCACACCACCCGCGAGCTGCACTACCTGCTGGACCTGTCCCGCGACCTCAAGCGCGCCAAATA
Organism: Pseudomonas sp. 14P_5.3_Bac1; assembly: GCF_025466135.1. Classification (NCBI taxonomy): domain Bacteria; kingdom Pseudomonadati; phylum Pseudomonadota; class Gammaproteobacteria; order Pseudomonadales; family Pseudomonadaceae; genus Pseudomonas; species Pseudomonas sp. 14P_5.3_Bac1. The sequence continues at coordinate 9,126 of NZ_JANLOF010000081.1, forward strand.
CACCGGCACCGAGCGCCCACACCTGCAGGGCAAAAATATCGCGCTGATCTTCGAAAAAACCTCGACCCGCACCCGTTGCGCGTTCGAAGTGGCGGCTCACGACCAAGGCGCCCACGTCACCTACATCGACCCGGTGTCGTCGCAGATCGGCCACAAAGAAAGCATGAAAGACACCGCCCGCGTCCTGGGCCGCATGTTCGACGCCATCGAGTACCGTGGCTTTGAACAGGAAATCGTCGAAGAGCTGGCCAAGTTCGCCGGTGTGCCGGTGTTCAACGGCCTGACCGCCGAATTCCACCCGACCCAAATGATCGCCGACACCCTGACCATGCGCGAACACAGCGACAAGCCGCTGCATGACATCAGCTACGCCTACTTGGGGGATGCGCGTTACAACATGGGCAATTCGTTGCTGATGATCGGCGCCAAGCTGGGCATGGACGTGCGCATCGGCGCGCCGAAAGCCCTGTGGCCACACGAGGATTTCATCAAGCAGTGCCAGGCGTTTGCCGAAGAAAGCGGCGCGCGTATCACCATCACCGAAGACCCGAAAGAGGCGGTCAAAGGCGTGGACTTCATCCACACCGATATCTGGGTGTCGATGGGCGAGCCGGTGGAAGCGTGGGACGAGCGTATCGAGCAACTGCTGCCGTACCAGGTCAACGCCAAAATGATGAAGGCCTCGGGCAACCCGCGCGTGAAGTTCATGCACTGTCTGCCGGCGTTTCATAACAGCGAAACCAAGGTGGGCAAGGACATTGCCGCGCGCTACCCGAACCTGGCCAATGGCGTGGAAGTGACCGAAGAGGTGTTCGAGTCGCCGGCCAACATCGCCTTTGAGCAAGCGGAAAACCGCATGCACACCATCAAGGCGATTCTGGTGTCGGCGTTGGCGGATATCTAAATCTTGAGTGGGAACTCGATCAATGTGGGAGCTGGCTTGCCTGCGATGCGGACACCTCGGTTTCTCAGGAACATCAGGGTGATGCCATCGCGGGCAAGCCCGGCTCCCACATGAATTGCGCTTCGCTCAAAGACCCTGCTGAATTCTAGAAGGACATTCTTTATGCGCATCGTCGTAGCCCTGGGCGGCAACGCCCTGCTCCGCCGTGGTGAACCCATGACCGCGGACAACCAACGCGCCAACATCCGAATCGCCACCGAACAGATCGCCAAGATCCACCCTGGCAACGAGTTGGTGATCGCGCACGGCAATGGCCCGCAAGTCGGCCTGCTGTCGTTGCAGGCGGCGGCCTACACCAGCGTGTCGCCCTACCCACTGGACGTGCTGGGCGCCGAAACCGAAGGCATGATCGGCTACATCATCGAACAGGAATTGGGCAACCTGCTGGACTTCGAAGTGCCGTTCGCCACCTTGCTGACCCAGGTGGAAGTGGACGTCAACGACCCGGCCTTCAAAAACCCGACCAAACCCATCGGCCCGGTGTACGCCAAAGCCGAAGCCGAGAAACTCGCCGCCGAAAAAGGCTGGGCCATCGCCCCGGACGGCGATAAGTATCGTCGTGTGGTCGCCAGCCCGCGCCCCAAACGCATCTTTGAAATCCGCCCGATCAAGTGGCTGCTGGAAAAAAGCGCCATCGTGATCTGCGCCGGTGGCGGCGGCATCCCGACGATGTATGGCGAGGACGGCAAGCTGCGCGGCATTGAGGCGGTGATCGACAAAGACCTGTGTTCATCCCTGCTGGCCGCGCAACTGGACGCCGATTTGCTGGTGATCGCCACCGACGTCAACGCCGCCTTTATCGACTTCGGTAAGCCGACCCAGAAAGCCATCGGCCAAGCCCACCCCGACGACATGGAAAAACTCGGTTTCGCCGCCGGCTCCATGGGCCCCAAGGTACAAGCCGCCTGCGAGTTCGCCCGCCAGACTGGAAAAACCGCCGTCATCGGTTCACTCTCGGACATCGAAGCCATCGTCCAGGGCAGTGCCGGTACGCGCATCAGCACGGCAAAACCTGGCATCACCTATCTGTGAAGTAAAGGAGATACGCCTATGGCCACCTTTGAACCCGGTCACTTGCACGTCGAACGTCACGCGCTCAACAAGGATGACTACAGCTACAACCTGTGCATCGACTACGAGGTCAGCCAGGACCCAAAGGAAGGCAAAGGAATGCTCTTCAAGCTGCACGGTTCGGTGCAGGGCAAGGACCTCAAGGAGGAATTCTTTTTGCCCAAGGACCAGGCCTTTGATTTCGCCCGGCATGCGATGAACATCGCGCAGAAATATGGCATGCCGAAGATTGCGACGCTTAACGGCCAAATGCACAAGCAGTACGACTTGATGTTTGAGGATGTGCGGCATCAGTTGGATGTGAAGGCGGGCGATCCGATCAAGCCCGAGCACCTGGAATAACAAGTTTGCACTGACACAACACCATCAGTGTGGGAGCGGGCTTGCTCGCGAATGCGGTCTTTCAGTCAATAAATCAAGAGACTGACACACCGCATTCGCGAGCAAGCCCGCTCCCACATTTTGATCTCCATCCGCTCCAAGGCATACTTGCCGCCTCACGCTCCCCAGAATCGTTAACCGCCCCATGCGTATCCACGTCAGCTTCATCGACCGCGTCGGCATTACCCAGGAAGTCCTGGCCCTGCTCGGTGGGCGCAATCTCAACCTGGATGCGGTGGAGATGGTGCCGCCCAACGTCTACATCGACGCGCCGACGTTGAGCGCCGAGGTGCTCGAAGAACTGCGCGACGCGCTGTTCAGCGTGCACGGCGTACAGGCGGTCACGGTGGTGGACATCCTCCCCGGCCAACGCCGCCACCTGCAACTCGACGCCCTGCTGGCCGCCATGACCGACCCGGTGCTGGCGCTGGACAGTGCCGGCAAGATCCTGCTGGCCAACCCGGCGCTGATCGCCCTGTACGGCCGCGAGCCGGCGGGGGAAAGCATCAGCGAGCTGTTCAACGATGCGGCGCTGCTGGAGACCTTGCTGGAACACGGCTTTCGCCTGCCGCTGCGCGAAATCAGCGTCAACGGCCAGACCTTTTTGCTGGACGCCACGCCGATCACCGACGCCGGCGCCCTGCTGACGCTGTACCAGCCCAACCGCATCGGCGAACAACTGTCGGCGCTGCACCATGACCATGCCGAAGGTTTTGATGCGTTGTTGGGCGAATCACCGGTGATCCGCACCCTCAAGGCGCGTGCGCAGCGCGTCGCCGCACTCGATGCGCCGCTGTTGATCCAAGGCGAAACCGGCACCGGCAAAGAGCTGGTCGCGCGGGCCTGCCACGCCATCAGCGCGCGTCACAGTGCGCCGTTTTTGGCCTTGAACTGCGCGGCGCTGCCGGAAAACCTCGCCGAGAGTGAACTGTTCGGCTACGCCCCCGGCGCCTTTACCGGCGCGCAGCGCGGCGGTAAGCCGGGGCTGATGGAACTGGCCAACCAAGGCACGGTTTTTCTGGATGAAATCGGCGAGATGTCACCGTATTTGCAGGCCAAGCTGCTGCGTTTTCTCAACGACGGCAGCTTCCGGCGCGTTGGCGGCGACCGCGAAGTAAAGGTCAATGTGCGCATCCTCAGCGCTACCCACCGCGACTTGGAAAAGATGGTCAGCGAAGGCACCTTTCGTGAAGACCTGTTCTACCGCCTCAATGTGCTCAACGTCGAAGTGCCGCCGTTGCGCGAGCGCGGCCAGGACATCTTGCTGCTCGCCCGCTACTTCATGCAGCAGGCCTGCGCGCAGATCCAGCGCCCGGTGTGCCGCCTGGCGCCAGGCACCTATCCGGCGCTGTTGGGCAACCGCTGGCCGGGCAACGTGCGGCAGCTGCAAAACGTGATCTTCCGCGCCGCCGCGATTTGCGAAAGCAGTTTGGTGGACATCGGCGACCTGGACATCGCCGGCACCTCGGTGGCGCGCCAGAGCGACGGTGAAGTCGACAGCCTGGAACAGGCAGTGGAAGACTTTGAGCGCAGCCTGCTGGAAAAGCTCTACGCCAGTTACCCCTCGACCCGCCAACTGGCGAGCCGCCTGCAGACTTCGCACACGGCGATTGCCCATCGCCTGCGCAAGTACGGCATCCCAAACAAACCCTGACTGAATAAACGCGGTTCAAAGGTGGGAGCTGGCTTGCCTGCGACAGCGGTGGGTCAGCCAACGCGTTAGTGACTGATAGACCGCTATCGCAGGCAAGCCAGCTCCCACAGGGATTGCATGACTCGCCAAATCGGGTCTGAGAACGACATCCACTGTACTGAAAGCGCTACAGCGTAACGATATCGCTACAACCCTGTTTTTTGCGCGCCATGCAAGGCTTTGATCCACATAGGCTTTTTTTCACCGGCCCAGCTGTAGCGAAATCGCTACAGGCAAATCTTTCCACTTCCACGCTGATTTTATTAACCCGTTGATTTCTAACGAATTAATAACATTGGCCGCGATATTGCTAAGTAACTCCTCATTATTCCAATCCCGTCCACCAGACGAATCTGGCCCTGAGGAGTTTCCATGAGCGAGTTGCGTTTCACTGAAGATCACGAATGGCTGCGCGCCGAAGCCGATGGCAGCGTCACCGTGGGCATCACCGCTTTCGCGCAGAACGCGCTGGGTGATGTGGTTTTCGTGCAACTGCCGGAGTTGCAGGCCTACGCCAAGGGCGCAGAAGCCTCCACCGTTGAGTCGGTCAAGGCAGCGAGCGGCGTGTACATGCCGCTGGACGGCGAAGTCCTCGACGTAAACGACAAACTCAGCGACAGCCCGGAACTGGTCAACGAAGACCCGATGGGCGAAGGCTGGTTCTTCCGCTTCAAACCCGCCGATGCCGATGCAGTGGCTAAGCTGTTGGATCAGGATGCGTACGACCGCCTGATCAAAGCCAACGCCCAAGCCTGAGGAGCGCGCCATGACGATCAATCTCAGCACCGCCAACGAATTCATCGCCCGTCATATCGGCCCACGCCAGGAAGACGAGCAGCAAATGCTCGCAAAGCTGGGCTTTGACTCGCTCGAAGCCCTGAGCGCCAGCGTGATCCCGGAAAGCATCAAGGGCACCAGCGTGCTCGGCCTGGAAGACGGCTTGAGCGAAGCCCAGGCCCTGGCCAAGATCAAGGCCATCGCCAGCCAGAACCAACTGTTCAAGACCTACATCGGCCAGGGCTACTACAACTGCCACACGCCGTCGCCGATCCTGCGCAACTTGCTGGAAAACCCGGCCTGGTACACCGCCTACACGCCGTATCAGCCCGAGATTTCCCAAGGCCGTCTCGAAGCGCTGCTGAACTTCCAGACCCTGATCAGCGACCTCACCGGCCTGCCGATCGCCAACGCGTCCTTGCTCGACGAAGCCACCGCCGCCGCCGAAGCCATGACCTTCTGCAAGCGCCTGAGCAAGAACAAAAGCAGCAACGCCTTCTTCGCCTCGATCCACAGCCACCCGCAAACCCTCGACGTGCTGCGCACCCGTGCCGAGCCGCTGGGCATCGACGTGGTGGTGGGCGACGAGCGTGAACTGACCGACGTCAGCGCATTCTTCGGCGCCCTGCTGCAATACCCGGCCAGCAACGGTGACGTGTTTGATTACCGCGAACTGACCGAGCGTTTCCACGCCGCCAATGCGTTGGTCGCGGTCGCCGCCGACCTGCTGGCCCTGACCTTGCTGACGCCTCCGGGCGAGTTCGGCGCCGACGTGGCCATCGGCAGCGCACAACGCTTCGGCGTGCCGCTGGGCTTTGGTGGCCCGCACGCGGCGTATTTCTCCACCAAGGACGCGTTCAAGCGCGACATGCCGGGCCGTCTGGTCGGTGTGTCCGTCGACCGTTTCGGCAAGCCGGCCCTGCGCCTGGCTATGCAGACCCGCGAGCAACATATCCGCCGCGAGAAGGCCACCAGCAACATCTGTACCGCCCAAGTGCTGCTGGCCAACATCGCCAGCATGTACGCCGTGTACCACGGCCCCAAAGGACTGACCCAGATCGCCAACCGCATTCATCACCTGACCGCGATCCTGGCCAAAGGCCTGAGCGCGCTGGGCCTGAAGGTTGAGCAAACACACTTCTTCGACACCCTGACCCTCAACACCGGCGCCAACACCGCGGCCCTGCACGACAAGGCGCGCGCCCAGCGCATCAACCTGCGTGTGGTGGATGCTGAGCGTCTGGGCCTGTCGGTCGACGAAACCACCACCCAGGCGGATATCGAAGCCTTGTGGTCGATCTTCGCCGACAGCAAAGCCCTGCCGGAATTCGACGCCAACGTCCAAGGCACCCTGCCGGCCGCGCTGCTGCGCCAATCGCCGATCCTCAGCCACCCGGTGTTCAACCGCTACCACTCCGAAACCGAGCTGATGCGCTACCTGCGCAAGCTGGCCGACAAGGACCTGGCGCTGGACCGCACCATGATCCCGCTGGGCTCGTGCACCATGAAGCTCAACGCCGCCAGCGAAATGATCCCGGTGACCTGGGCCGAGTTCGGTGCCCTGCACCCATTCGCCCCGGCCGAGCAAAGCGCTGGCTACCTGCAGCTGACGTCCGAGCTGGAAGCCATGCTCTGCGCGGCCACCGGTTACGATGCCATCTCGCTGCAGCCGAACGCCGGTTCCCAAGGTGAATACGCTGGCCTCTTGGCCATTCGTGCCTATCACCAGAGCCGTGGCGAAGAGCGCCGCGACATCTGCCTGATCCCTTCGTCGGCCCACGGCACCAACCCCGCGACCGCCAACATGGCCGGTATGCGCGTGGTCGTGACCGCCTGCGATGCACGCGGCAACGTCGACATCGAAGACCTGCGCGCCAAGGCCATCGAGCACCGCGAGCACCTCGCGGCGCTGATGATCACCTACCCGTCCACCCACGGCGTGTTCGAAGAAGGCATCCGCGAAATCTGCGGCATCATTCACGACAACGGCGGCCAAGTGTACATCGACGGCGCCAACATGAACGCGATGGTGGGCCTGTGCGCACCGGGCAAGTTCGGTGGCGACGTGTCTCACCTGAACCTGCACAAAACCTTCTGCATCCCGCACGGCGGTGGCGGCCCGGGCGTTGGCCCGATTGGCGTCAAATCGCACCTCACGCCATTCCTGCCTGGCCACGCGGCCATGGAACGCAAGGAAGGCGCGGTGTGCGCGGCGCCGTTCGGCAGCGCGAGCATCCTGCCGATCACCTGGATGTACATCAGCATGATGGGCGGCGCGGGCCTCAAGCGTGCGTCCCAGCTGGCGATCCTGAATGCCAACTACATTTCCCGTCGCCTCGAAGAGCACTACCCGGTGCTCTACACCGGCAGCAATGGCCTGGTGGCACACGAGTGCATCCTGGACCTGCGCCCATTGAAAGACAGCAGCGGCATCAGCGTGGACGACGTGGCCAAGCGCCTGATCGATTTTGGTTTCCATGCGCCGACCATGTCGTTCCCGGTGGCCGGCACCTTGATGATCGAGCCGACCGAAAGTGAATCCAAGGAAGAACTGGACCGCTTCTGTGACGCGATGATTGCCATCCGCGAAGAAATCCGCGCGGTGGAAAACGGCACGCTGGACAAGGACGACAACCCGTTGAAAAACGCGCCGCACACGGCCGCTGAAATCGTCGGCGAATGGACCCACCCGTACAGCCGTGAACAGGCGGTGTACCCGGTTGCGTCGTTGATTGAAGGCAAGTACTGGCCGCCGGTTGGCCGGGTCGACAACGTGTTTGGCGACCGCAATCTGGTGTGTGCGTGCCCGTCGATTGAGAGCTACGCGTAACCCTGACTGACGGAACAGGGTCAAGTGTGGGAGCTGGCTTGCCTGCGATGGCATCACCTGGGTCTACCTGATAGACCCAGGTGTCTGCATCGCAGGCAAGCCAGCTCCCACATGGATCTCTTCCACAGTCAGGCCGAGTACACCCAGAAAATAATAAGAAACCGGAGAACAACCATGTCCCTTAGCGTGTTCGACCTGTTCAAGATTGGCATCGGCCCCTCCAGTTCCCACACCGTTGGCCCGATGCGCGCCGCCGCCCGCTTTGTCGAAGGCCTCAAGCGCGACAACCTGTTGAGCGCCACCACCGGCATCAAGGTGGAACTCTATGGCTCCCTCGGCGCCACCGGCAAAGGCCATGGCAGCGACAAGGCCGTGTTGCTGGGCCTGGAAGGCGAACACCCGGACACCGTGAACACTGAAACCGTGGCTGCACGCCTGGCGCAGATGCGCAGCGACGGCCGCTTGAACCTGCTCGGCGAACACAGCATTGCGTTCAGCGAGAAAGAACACCTGGCAATGATTCGCAAACCGCTGGCCTACCATCCCAACGGCATGATTTTCCGGGCCTTCGACGCCGCCGGCATCCAGATCCGCAGCCGCGAGTATTACTCGGTCGGTGGCGGGTTTGTGGTGGACGAAGACGCGGCCGGCGCCGACCGGATTGTCGAAGACACCACGCCGCTGACCTTCCCTTTCAAGCATGCCAAGGACTTGCTTGGGCATTGCGCCACCTATGGGCTGTCGATCAGCCAGGTGATGTTGACCAATGAAAGTGCCTGGCGCCCGGAAGCGGAAACCCGCGCCGGCTTGCTGAACATCTGGCAGGTCATGCAGGACTGTGTGGATGCCGGTTGTCGCAATGAAGGCATCTTGCCCGGCGGCTTGAAGGTCAAGCGCCGCGCGGCCGCGTTGCATCGCCAGCTGTGCAAGAACCCCGAGTCGGCGCTGCGCGACCCGTTGTCGGTGCTCGACTGGGTCAACCTGTACGCGCTGGCGGTCAACGAAGAAAACGCCAACGGCGGCCGCGTGGTCACGGCGCCCACCAACGGCGCGGCCGGGATTGTGCCGGCGGTTTTGCATTACTACATGCGCTTTATCCCCGGCGCCAATGAAGACGGCGTGGTGCGCTTTTTGCTCACCGCCGCCGCCATCGGGATTTTGTACAAGGAAAACGCCTCGATCTCGGGCGCCGAAGTCGGCTGCCAGGGCGAGGTCGGCGTGGCCTGTTCGATGGCAGCCGGCGCACTGTGTGAAGTGCTGGGCGGCAGCGTGTCCCAAGTGGAGAACGCCGCCGAGATCGGCATGGAACACAACCTCGGCCTGACTTGCGACCCGATTGGCGGGTTGGTGCAGGTGCCGTGCATCGAGCGCAATGCGATGGGCTCGGTCAAGGCGATCAATGCGGTGCGCATGGCCTTGCGCGGTGACGGGCAGCATTTCGTCTCGCTGGATAAAGTCATCCGCACCATGCGCCAGACCGGCGCCGACATGAAAAGCAAATACAAGGAAACCGCCCGTGGCGGTTTGGCGGTCAACATTATCGAGTGCTGACGCCTAACAGCGCGTCCGCACGTTTTTCAGGAGCTGAATATGTCCACCGAAACCCTGTTGAAAACTCCACTGCATGCGCTGCACCTTGAGCTGGGCGCGCGCATGGTGCCCTTCGCCGGCTATGACATGCCGGTGCAATACCCGCTGGGCGTGATGAAGGAACACCTGCACACCCGTGAACAGGCCGGGTTGTTTGACGTGTCGCACATGGGCCAGATCCGCCTGACCGGTGCGAATGCCGCCAAGGCCCTGGAAACCCTGGTACCGGTCGACATCATCGACCTGCCGGTGGGCATGCAGCGCTACGCGATGTTCACCAACGATCAAGGCGGCATTCTCGACGACCTGATGGTGGCCAACCTGGGTAACGACGAACTGTTCCTGGTGGTCAACGCCGCCTGCAAGGACCAGGACCTGGCGCACCTGCGCCAACACATCGGCGAGCAGTGCACGATCGAGCCGCTGTTTGAAGAACGCGCTCTGCTGGCCCTGCAAGGCCCGGCGGCGGTGAAGGTACTGGCGCGCCTGGCGCCGGAAGTGACCAAGATGACGTTCATGCAGTTCGCCACCCTGCGCCTGCTGGGCGTGGACTGCTATGTCAGCCGCTCCGGCTACACCGGCGAAGACGGGTTTGAAATCTCCGTGCCCGCCGCCAACGCCGAGAGCCTGGCGCGCAGCCTGCTGGCCGAGGCCGAAGTGCAGGCCATCGGCCTGGGCGCCCGTGACTCGCTGCGCCTGGAAGCCGGCCTGTGCCTCTACGGCCACGACATGAACACCGACACCACGCCGATTGAGGCCAGCCTGTTGTGGGCCATCTCCAAGGCTCGCCGTGCCGATGGCGCGCGTGCCGGTGGCTTCCCTGGCGCCGACCGGATTTTCACCCAGCAACAAGCCGGTGTGAGCCGCAAGCGTGTCGGCCTGCTGCCACAGGAACGTACCCCGGTGCGTGAAGGTGCAGAGATCGTCGATGCGCAGGGCACCGTGATCGGCAGCGTGTGCAGCGGCGGCTTTGGCCCGACGTTGGGCGGCCCGCTTGCCATGGGTTACCTGGACAGCGCATTCATCGCTCTGGACACCGAAGTGTCTGCGTTGGTACGTGGGAAAAAGGTGCCATTACGTGTAAGTAAAATGCCATTTGTGCCACAACGTTACTTCCGTGGCTGATTGACTGTTCCTATAAGTAACGCGGTTGCGTTAACGTGCACTAAACTGTAACGCAACCGCCATAAAACAGTGCACTGACGATAGTCAATGTAATAGCCAACAACCTATAACAAGTGATCAACTCTATCGAATAAGTGGGATCCACATTAATCATCAAACAGTCATGAAGCCGAGCAAACGCTGGGCTTTTGGCGGGGCTTGTTTTTTCTCTATTAGTTGGCGTAGAGTTTGCCCACTGTGTTTGCATGGGTCGCTTTGAACCTGGACCTGGGCAGTAGCCAAAGTTTGCTACAACCCGTTCGACGTCTCTTACTTTCCTGCAACTCAGCCCAGTACTCTTTCATGTGAAAGGGGCTGTCATTAATTTTTTGCGTCAAGGAAATAAGAAAATGGCTGATCGTCAGAGCGGTACCGTCAAGTGGTTTAACGACGAGAAAGGGTTTGGTTTTATCACTCCAGAAAGCGGTCCGGATCTGTTCGTGCACTTCCGCGCTATTCAGGGCAACGGCTTCAAGAGCCTCAAAGAAGGCCAGAAAGTGACGTTCATCGCCGTGCAAGGCCAGAAAGGCATGCAGGCTGACGAAGTACAAGCAGAAGGCTGATCCTTGCTGCGACAAAAAGCCCCTGATGGTGACATCAGGGGCTTTTTTATGTGCGTTTGCTCGTAAAATGGCTTTTTTCTCTAGAGAGACTGCCATGTCCAAACCCCTGCTGAGCCCCCAGGGCGAGTTTCCCGCCGTTGGCCTGGGCCGTCGCCTGGCAGCGATGTTTTATGACTTTCTCCTGTGCACTGCCTTGCTGATCGTCACGGCGTTCATCTACAAGCTGGTGTGGATGGCCTTCATCGGCGAGGCGAAGATGCGCGCGCTCACCGAGTCCGGCGCACTGGACGGTGACCCGTTGCTGTCGACGATTCTGTTCTTTGTGTTATTTGGTTTTTTCGCCAAGTTCTGGACCTATTCCGGCCAGACCCTGGGCATGCAGGTGTGGGGCGTGCGCGTGCAGAACGCCGACGGCTCGCGGATCAGCCTTTGGCAGGCGCTGTTGCGGTTTGTGGTGTCGATTGCGTCGTGGTTGTGCGTAGGGCTGGGGTTTATCTGGTCGCTGTTTGATAAGCAAAAACGCAGCTGGCATGACATCTATTCGGATACGCAGCTGGTGCGCGTCCCGAAGCAGAAGAAATAATTCCAAACGACACAAAACAACTGTGGGAGCTGGCTTGCCTGCGATGCAGGCACCTCGGTCTATCAGGCAGACCAGGGTGATGCTATCGCAGGCAAGCCAGCTCCCACATTTTTAACCGTGTTTACAATTAAATTAAGCGTTGCCGGCAAGCTTGAGGCGCGCCGCCTGGGTGAAGTCGAGCATGCGCTTGAGCGGCCTTACCGCGTGCGGAATCACCGACGGCTCGACGAAGATCTCGTTGCTGCCCTCACGCAGGCACTGCAGCGTGCGCTCCAGTGTATTCATCGCCATCCACGGGCAATGCGCGCAACTGCGGCAGGCCGCGCCGTTGCCGGCAGTCGGTGCCTCGATGAAGACCTTGTCCGGGCACAGCTGCTGCATCTTGTAGAAAATGCCGCGGTCGGTGGCGACGATAAACGTCTTGTTCGGCAGGCGCTGGGCCGCTGCGATCAATTGGCTGGTGGAACCCACGGCGTCCGCCAGTTCGATCACCGACGTCGGCGACTCCGGATGCACCAGAATCGCAGCATCCGGGTACAGCGCCTTCATGTCCTCGAGCTGCTTGGACTTGAACTCTTCGTGGACGATGCACGCGCCATCCCACAGCAACATGTCGGCGCCGGTCTGGCGCTGAATGTAGGTGCCCAGGTGCTTGTCCGGCCCCCAGATAATCGTCTCGCCGTTGTCCATCAGGCTTTCGACGATTTCCAGTGCGCAGCTTGAGGTAACGACCCAATCGGCCCGCGCCTTGACCGCCGCCGACGTGTTGGCATACACCACCACCGTGCGCTCGGGATGCTGATCGCAGAACGCCGAAAATTCCTCCACCGGGCAGCCAAGGTCCAGGGAGCAGGTGGCTTCCAGGGTGGGCATGAGGATGCGTTTTTCGGGTGTAAGGATTTTGGCGGTCTCGCCCATGAAACGCACACCGGCGACCAGTACGGTCTTGGCCGGGTGGGCTGCGCCGAAGCGGGCCATTTCCAGGGAGTCGGAGACACAGCCGCCGGTTTCTTCGGCCAGGGCCTGAATCACCGGGTCGCAGTAGAAGTGGGCGACCAGCACCGCGTCCTGAGCCTTGAGCTCGGCGGCGATGGCGGCACGCAGGCTTGCCTCTTCTTCGGCGCTGAGCGCCTTGGGCTGCTTGGCGTCGAGGTGAGCTTGAACCAGTAGGCGTTCGGAAATTTGCGTCATGTTCGCAAGACCTGCAGGCGCAGTTGCGCGAAAGTCGAGTGTACCACCGGCTCTGGAGCCTTTCGGGCGCCGCCGGACGAAGTGATTGTGTTCATCAAGCACGGGTGAAGCTGCGCAAGGCTACAGAATATCGAATCGATTCAAAAGCCTAATCTGGCCTGCACAGGCACGCTCATCGGGCAAAAAAACGGGAAGGCGCATCACTGGGCCTTCCCGCTTTGATCACGCCGAACGTCAGCGCATCAGTACATCCGGATCGTTCTGCAACAGGATCGAGTCATGCATGTTGGCCAAGGCATCCTTCAAGGTTGACTGCTCCAGGGCATCCTTGGACTTTTTGCTCTGCTGGGCGGCGTGCTCAAGCAGCGCTAGGTAGTCGCGCTTGGTTGAGGCTTCCTTCGGCACCACGCTGTCTTGCACCCGGTTGCCCATCACGTACTTCTGCGTGTGGGTGTTCTGGGAAGCCGATTGGGTAACGGACGCATTCGTCAGTCGGCCGTCTTTATAGGCGAAGGTTGCGGTGCTGCTGGCCTTGTCCTGCACTTGCACATACAGGTAATTCTGCGATTCGCGAGAGCCGTCAAAAACCGGCGGTTTGCCACCGTCGAGGCCTTTATGGAAGCTGGCCGACAGCAGCGATTGCTGGTTCTGGGTGACGCTGCGGTCGCCCGTGCTGCGGCCATTGACCTGGGTCTTCTGCGACACGCTGTAGGAAAAGCCCTCAACTTCCGACCGACGCATCGAATTGGGCGCGCCCACCGCCTGTTTGATCGAGGCCTTGAAGTCAGCCAGGCCCGTCAGCAAGCCTTTGTCGGTCGGGTTATGAGTCAGCGGGTTCGCAGCGCCAGCCCCGGGCGGATAGTTGCTGTTCATGGCGCTGAACGCGTCCTTGAACATGGCCATCAGGTCCGCGTTGGCACTGCCGCGCCGCTCGACGCGGTCGAACTGCGCTAGGTAGGTTTGCAGCGCCTTGGCCTGCTGCTTGGCATTGCCTAGGATCGCCGCGTTTCTCAGGTCCACCGTGAGGTCAATCTGACCCGCCGGGCCACTCATGCGCGTGGTACGGCTCTCGCTGTCGGCATGAAAGGCCAGAGTAATGTCCTCACCGTTCGAGTCCTTCACCTTGGCATTGAGGTCCACCGACGACAGCAGCTTGGCGTCGAACTGAGTCAGCCTGCTCAAGTCGAGTTTCGGCGGCACGGCGGTCAGCCCGTCGACCGAGGCCTGGAATGCGCTGCCCAACTGGCCGACGGCCTTGAGTTCATCGGCGGTCAACTCCCCGCCTTCTACGGTGGCCTGCACGCCCAGACCATCTTTCTGGTTGGACAGGCTGAACGTGACGGTCTTGCCGCTGGCAGTCTTGATGCTGAGGCTGACCTGGTTGTCGGCCTTGCTGTGCAGCAGCGTCTGGTCCGCCTTGATTGCATCGGTGTCGCCAGCGCGGTCAGCTGTGGTGTTGAGCAGCGACTGGGAAATAGCGGCACCGCCACCTTTGGTGAATTGGTCCACTAACGCAGCGCCCAGGCCACTGTAGCGGCTGGCCGTAGTGACCGAGTGGAAGTTGGCGTTGATGACCCAGGTGATCGAATCATCGCTGTTGTTTTCCCAGGTCCGCACGCTTTCCTGGCCGGGCAACAAACCGTTTCGAGAGTAAGTATCGACGACATCGGCTGCCGGATTGCCAAGGCTGACCACTGAAGAAGGCCGCGTCGGTGAGACATCGAGGGTGTTCGCCGAGGTGGCCGGCGGCGTGCTGGTCGCAGCCCGAACAATGAGGGGATTGGTCGCTATAACAGGCGTTAGCGTGGTCATGACAGTCCGTGTCTTAAAAGCTGAGTAGCGTTCAATCTAACCAAGACGCGCCGGGATTAATAGCACTGAGACCTAAATGGAAGGCAAAGAGCCATGCCAAAAAACTGGCTCTTTGCGGTATGGCGCACGTCAGAAGCGGTAAGTCACCGAGCCCCCGAAACCATTGGCGCTGTTTTCATATTTGGCGTCGTAGGTCAGCGCCAACTGAGGGTTGTTGTCGCGAATCTTGATCGGCTCTTCCTTCAGGTAGGAATAGGCCACGTCAAACGTCAGGTTATCCACCGGCGTCCAGCCGGCACCCAGGCTGAACACGGTACGGTCGCCCGTAGGAATCCGTACGGAACGGTCGGTGTTGTTGGTCGGCGTCTGGTCCACCGAGAAGCCGGTGCGCAGCACCAGTTGTTTGTTGAGCTGATACGACAGGCCGATCGCATGGGACCACGTGTCGTGCCAGTGCTCCTGCTCGGTGATGGAACCCAGGCCTGCCAGCTCAGCCGTCAGTTCGGACACGCCGGAATTGTTCACCGTGATCTTCTTCAACTGGCTCCAGCGGGTGTAGGTGCTGCCCACGTAAAGGGTCAAGGCATCGGTCAGCTGGTGAGTAACGGAAAGGTCCACGGAAGACGGCGTGGTGACATTCAGCTTGGCGTCGTACTTCTGTGCCCCGCCGTCCAACAGGTCGGAGAGCACGCCCGAGGCGTCGGTATGACCACTCAAGTGATACACCACTTGCGAATGGTAGGTGAGGCCGACGCGGGTACTGTCCAGCGCCTGCACCAGGATACCGGCGTTAAAGCCCATCGCGGTGTCGTCGCCCTTGATCTTGGCCGTTTCCGTACCCAGCCCGAACGCCGGCACCTTGGAGTCAAGCTCGCCGCTGATTTTGTTGAAGGTCGGGCCGAAACCTACCGACACCTTGTCGTTGAACGCGTAGCTGACGGTCGGCTGCACGGTGAGGACTTCAATCTTGCTCTTATTCCCAAAGCCATTGCCCTGGAAGCTATGCTCATAGTCGGTCACCAGGCCAAACGGTGCGTAGATGCCCAGGCCAAACGCCCAGTGTTCATCGATCGGCGTAACCAGGTAACCCATCGGCACGGCAATGCCGGGGACCATGTCGCCCTTGTTGGTGCCAGGGTTATCGACGCCGCCCTGGCTGGAGCTGGCGTCCTTGATATTGGTTTTGGCATCCAGGTAGGTCGCCCCGATGCTGACTTCATTGTGCTTGAGGCGCGACATGCCGGCCGGGTTGCCGAACACCGTGCTGGCGTCGTCGGCCGAGGAAGAACGCCCGGCGTAGCCTGTGCCCATTGAACTGATGCTTTGTTCATTGAGGGCGAAGCCACCGGCGAGCAGCTGTGTAGAGGCAAGCGAAACGCAAAGCGCCAAAGCGCTTTTAAGAGTTTTGTTATTCATTATTAGGACTCGAATTATTGGTCAGCGCCGGGAAAACTACCAACGTTCGAGCCGAGGGTTTATGAAGAGTTTTTCATGCGCACGATTGTCGGACAATTCTAGAGTTTTCAAAGACTTTGCCCGTTTTTCGGCGTCTTTTTATGACCTTTTAACCTGATCATGACCGCCTGGTTTTACCTGCCCGTAACGCCAGGGCAGCCCGCCCTCGTAAGCTCAACCCAATCCAACGTGCGCGCTGGTTGCCTGCGATTGCATCGAGTGTGTCTGGCCAACGTGTCGCGAGTATCCACCGCCTAAACGTCAACACCAATGCTTTGCCAGCGCAAAGTCAGCACCGTACGGGAGGAAGTCGCTGGTGAGATAGGTATCGTAATGACATGATACGGCCCATTTACTCCCACTCGGCCAAACTCAAATGAATACCACTGTCGGGATCGGCTCAGAGCCAAGCGAGCTGGCCGCCACCGGCTTGGGCAGAAGCGAAGCGTTCACCGAGCGCGTTCTGGCCAGCATCAACGATTGCATCAAGGTTCTGGACCTCGACGCCCGCCTCACCTTCATGAGCGAAGGCGGCATGAAAATCATGGAAGTCAGTGACTTCAACGCGATTCGCGGCTGCCCCTGGCCCGACTTCTGGCAGGACAAGGGAAACGCGGATGCCAAGGCTGCCGTACAGGCCGCCAAAAACGGTGAAAGCGCAAGTTTCATCGGCCCCGCCGAGACGCTGGCCGGCAACCTGAAATGGTGGCATGTGCAGGTCAGCCCGATCCTCGACCGTGACGGCCGGCCGGAACAAATCCTCTGTGTCTCGCGTGATATCACTGCCCTGCGTGAAGCCGAAGAGTCCCTGCGCACACTCAACGAATCCCTTGAGCAAAGGGTGATGGAGCGCACCCGCGATCGCGATCGTATCTGGCGCCTGTCGCCGGACCTGATGCTGGTCGCCCAGCTCGACGGCGTCATCTCCGCGGTGAATCCGGCCTGGACACGCATGCTCGGCCACACCGAACACGACTTGGTGGGCAGCCAGCTGCTGGACTTGGTGCACCCGGAAGACCTCGCGGTCTCCTCCTCGGCGGTCAGCCGCCTGGGGGACGGCAAGAATTTTCCCAATTTCAAGAACCGCTACCGCCACCAGGACGGCAGCTACCGCATGATCGCCTGGACCGCCGTACCCGACAGCGACTACATCCACGCGGTGGGCCGGGATATCCAGGCCGAAGAAGAAGCCAAGGAAGCCCTGCGTCTGTCGGAAGACGCCCTGCGTCAGTCGCAGAAGCTTGAAGCAATCGGCCAACTCACCGGTGGCGTCGCACACGATTTCAATAACCTGCTGACGGTGATCAAGTCTTGCGCTGACTTGCTCAAGACGCCTTCTTTGAGCGAAGTGCGGCGCATCAAGTACGTGGAAGCCATCGCCAGCACCGTGGACCGCGCCGCGCGCCTGACCGCCCAACTGCTGACCTTCGCGCGCCGTCAGGCGCTGCGTCCGGAGGTTTTCAACGTCGGCGACAGCGTATTGCGTGTGGGCGAAATGATGGACAGCCTGACCGGCTCACGCGTCAAGGTCACCATCGAGGTGCCGCAGGAACCCTGCTTTATCAACGCCGATGAAAGCCAATTCGACACCGCCCTGGTGAATATGGTGGTCAATGCCCGGGATGCCATGGCCGGCAACGGCCAATTGGCGATCAGGGTGGCAACCGCTACGTGGCTGCCTTCAGTGCGTGCCCACCCGGTGCGAGTCGCCGAGTACGTGACCATTGAGTTGAGCGACACCGGATCGGGCATTGCTCCGGAGAAGCTCGACGCGATCTTCGAACCCTTCTACACCACCAAGGCCATTGGCCAGGGCACCGGGCTGGGCTTGTCGCAGGTGTATGGCTTTGCCAAGCAGTCGGGCGGTGAAATCCTGGTGCGAAGCGAGTGCGGCAAAGGCAGCCAGTTTATGTTGTACCTGCCCAAGGTCGAAGCCGGTTTGATGCCCGTCATCCAGGACAGTCACGACGTACCCATCGCCTCTGACCTGTGCGTGCTGATGGTTGAGGACAATCCCGACGTCGGCCTCTACACCTCGCAGACCCTGGAACAGATGGGTTTCAAAGTGCTTTGGGTCGCGGACGCCAACAGTGCGCTCGAGGCCCTTGCGCCGAACCCGGAAAGCTTCCAGGTGGTGTTCTCCGACATTTCCATGCCGGGCATGAGCGGACTGGAATTGCTCGATGCGCTCGAAGCCCTCTACCCGTGGCTGCCGGTGGTGCTCACCACGGGTTACAACGACGAATTCGCACGTATCGCCAAGGAAGAGGCCCAGCGTTTTGTGCTGTTGCAAAAGCCTTACTCCACCGAAGCATTGGCCGTGCTCCTGCAAAAAGTCGTCAAGAGTCGCCTGAACCTCACCGCACAAAGCTAAGCCTGAGACGGGGCCGCATCGGCCCCGTCTCTAAACACTTCGATTAAGCAGTTCCTCTGCAACAATCAAAAACCATCCCGCACCCCGGCACTGCAACCAAAACCCGCAAAACCAACCCTTAACCCGTGCCGACACCGCGACATTGAAGCTGGACGAGGGCAAGTCCGCGTTCACCGACGCAAACATTTCTAAATGTTTCTTCATAAAGCCAAACCGTCATTAAACAGACATATCTCAGGAATTAAATCGTCACGTCTTAGACAGGTGGACCTATCCCACTTAACCCTTCCCTTGAGGTGTTGTCGTGATGTTGCCGACTAAAAAAAGTCTGTCTGTTCTGTTCGCCGCCCTGTGCCTGAGCGGCGTGGCCCACGCCACTGACGTTACCGGTGCCGGTTCCAGCTTCGTCTACCCGGTGCTGTCGAAGTGGTCGCAGGACTACAGCAAGAACTCCAGCAACCGCATCAACTACCAGTCGATCGGCTCCGGCGGCGGTATTGCCCAAATCAAGGCCGCCACCGTGGACTTCGGCGCCTCCGACGCCCCGCTGTCCGCCGATGAACTCAAGGCCGGCGGCCTGGGCCAGTTCCCCAGCGTGATCGGCGGCATCGTGCCGGTGATGAACGTGGAAGGTATTGCGCCGGGCCAGTTGAAGCTCGACGGCGACGTGCTCGCGAAAATCTTTCTCGGTGACATCAAGGCCTGGAACGATCCGGCCATCGCCGCGCTCAACCCGGGCTTGAACCTGCCGGTGGCAAACATCACCGTGGTGCACCGCTCCGACGGCTCGGGCACCTCGTACAACTTCACCAACTACCTGGCCAAAGTCAGTGACAGCTGGAAAACCAAGATCGGTTTCGGCACCACTGTGCCGTGGCCGGTCGGTGTGGGCGGCAAAGGCAACGAAGGCGTTTCGGCCTACGTGAAGCAGATCAAGAACTCTATTGGCTTTGTGGAATACGCCTACGCCCTGCAGAACAAGATGACCTACACCCAGTTGAAGAATGCGTCGGGCAAATTCGTCAAACCTGACGCCAAAGCGTTCCAGGCAGCCGCGGACACCGCCGACTGGGCCAACGCCAAGGACTTCAACCTGATCATGACCAACGCCCCAGGCGAAGGCGCGTGGCCGATCACGGCGACCACCTGGATCATCATGTACAAGCAGCCCAAGAATGCCGAGCAAAGCCAGGCGGCGTTCAGCTTCTTCAAATGGTCGCTGGAAAAAGGCCAGCAACAGGCAGCAGCGCTGGACTATGTAGCCCTGCCGGACTCCCTGGTGTCGCGCATCGAAGGTTACTGGAAGTCTGACTTCGCCAACTGATTCGCCCTACAACCGCCTTGCTCATTGATTGAGGGAGGCGGTGAGCACATCTGATATGAACGACACCGTCCACCCGCTGGTTATGAGTACTCACGCAGGCGACACCGCGGGCGACCGTCGTGCCACCCGCGATCAACGCCACGATTTGTGGTTCAAACGCTCGATGTTCGGCGCAGCCATGCTGGTGTTGGTGCTGCTGGGTGCCATTGCCGCCTCGACCCTGTGGGGCGGCGGCCTGGCGTTCAAGACCTTCGGGTGGAGCTTTATCACCAGCACCGAATGGGATGCGGTGAACAACCACTTTGGGGCTGTGGTGCCGATTTACGGCACCTTGGTCACCTCGTTTCTGGCCTTGCTGATTGCGGTGCCGGTGAGCTTTGGCATTGCGATTTTTCTTACCGAAGTCGCACCGCCGTGGCTGAAGATGCCGGTCGCGTCGGCCATTGAACTGCTCGCCGGTATCCCCTCGATCATCTATGGCATGTGGGGCCTGTTCGTGTTCGGGCCGTTCATGGCCGAACACCTCTCGCCCTTGATCAATGACTACCTGGGCGCCCTGCCCTTCGTTGGCTCGCTGTTCCAGGGCCCGCCGTTGGGAATTGGCATGCTCACTGCCGGCATCGTGCTGGCGGTGATGATCATGCCGTTTATCACCTCGGTGATGCATGAGGTGTTTCGCAGTGTGCCCACGCCGCTGAAAGAATCGGCCTACGCGCTTGGCAGCACTACCTGGGAAGTGGTGTGGGACATCGTCTTGCCCTACACCCGCTCGGCCGTCGTAGGCGGGATCTTTCTCGGCTTGGGCCGCGCCCTTGGCGAGACCATGGCCGTGACCTTTGTATTGGGTAACGCGCAACAGTTTTCCGCGTCCCTGCTGATGCCCAGCAGCTCGATCGCTTCCGTCATCGCCAACGAATTCAGCGAGGCCTACACCGACCTGCATCGCTCCGCGCTGATCGCCTTGGGCTTCTTGCTGTTTATCGTGACATTCGTGGTGCTGGCACTGGCACGCCTGATGCTGATGCGCTTGTCGCGTAAGGAAGGGTTATGAACACTCACGAACGCCTGTATCGCCAGCGCGCGCTTAAAAACGCCGTGGCCATGTTCCTCAGTTGCGGCGCCACCGCCTTTGGCTTGCTGTGGCTGGCGTGGATTCTGCTGACCACCCTGATCAATGGGTTCCAGGCTCTGAACCTGCGCCTGTTTACCCAGATGACCCCGCCACCCGGCACCGAAGGCGGGCTGGCCAATGCGTTTTACGGCAGCGCGCTGATGTCCGGCATCGCGCTGTTGATTGGCACGCCCATCGGGCTGATGGCGGGAATCTGGTTGGCGGAGTTCGCCCGCCACTCGCGCCTGGGCACCACGGTGCGGTTTATCAACGACATCCTGCTGTCGGCGCCATCGATTGTGCTGGGCCTGTTTATCTACACCGGCGTCATCCTGCCGCTGAACCTGCTGACTAACCATCAGGTCGGGTTTTCCGCCATCGCCGGTGCCCTGGCCCTGGCTCTGCTGGTGATCCCGGTAGTGGTGCGCACCACCGATGAAATGCTCCAGTTGCAACCTTCGACCATGCGCGAGGCAGCCCTGGCATTGGGTGTACCGCAATGGAAGTTGACGCTGCAGATTGTGTTGAGAGCGGCCAAGGCCGGCGTCGTCACCGGCATCCTGCTCGCTCTGGCACGGATCACCGGGGAAACCGCGCCCTTGCTGTTCACCGCCTTCGGCAATCAGTTCTGGAGCAGCAACCTGCTCAAGCCGATTGCCAGCGTACCCGTGGTTATTTTCCAGTACGCCATGAGCCCGTTCGATGACTGGCACGCGCTCGCCTGGGCGGGTGCACTGGTGCTGACGCTGTTCGTGCTGGTGCTGAGCCTCACATCCCGCCTGATTCTTTTACGCAATAGGTCTCACTGATGGACGCTACCGGCATTGCTCACGAAAAAACCAAAATCCAGGTGCGCGGGTTGGAGTTTTTCTACAACAACCAGCGCTCGCTGAACGCCATCGACATTGATATCCCGGAAAAACGCATCACCGCCATCATCGGCCCCTCGGGCTGCGGCAAATCCACCCTGCTGCGCGTGTTCAACCGCATCTACTCGATGTACCCCAAGCAGGAAGCCCGTGGCGAAGTGCTGCTCAACGGCGAAAACATCCTCGCTCCCGGCTACTCGATGAACCGCCTGCGCAGCCACGTGGGCATGGTGTTCCAAAAGCCGGTGCCGTTTCCGATGTCGATCTACGACAACATCGCCTATGCCGTGCGCCACCACGAAAAACTTTCCCGCCGCGAAATGAACGATCGCGTCGAACAAGCCCTGCGCGGCGGCGCCCTGTGGGATGAGGTCAAAGACAAACTCAACCAGAGCGCACAGAGCCTCTCCGGTGGTCAGCAACAGCGACTGTGTATCGCACGCACCATCGCGCTGCGCCCGCAAGTGTTGCTGCTGGACGAGCCGACCTCAGCGCTCGACCCCATTTCCACCGGGCGCATCGAGCAATTGATTACGGAGTTGAAGACGCAGTACACGGTGATCATCGTGACCCACAACATGCAGCAGGCCGCTCGGGTGTCGGACAACACCGCGTTCATGTTCATGGGGGAATTGATTGAGTACGGCAAGACCGACCAGATCTTTACCACGCCGAAGATGAAGCAGACTGAGGACTACATTACCGGGCGGTTTGGGTAACCGCTCGGCGTGGCAAAGCATTGGGGCTTGGTGGCGGGCTCAGTCCGAGCGGGCTGAGCTTATGTATTGATCGATGCACAGGTCGCGATAAGTCTGTACGCCAAGGACGCGCAGGAGCCTGGCGTCGCAAGGCCCAAATCACAGGCAAAAAAAAACCCGGAAATCCTCACTTGCGTGGGCCTTCCGGGTTTTCTAAACCGCCAAAAATGGTGGGTCGTGTGGGATTCGAACCTACGACCAATTGGTTAAAAGCCAACTGCTCTACCAACTGAGCTAACGACCCGCTGTGTGGTGGCGCGTATAATACTGATTTCTAAGGATTATTCAACACCTTATTTTAAATAAATCAGAAATAACGCGTGGGGTCAGTAATTCCGGCCGCTTGGAAGCCTTCTGCGCGCAGTCGGCAGGCGTCGCATTTCCCACATGCACGGCCGTCATCGTCTGCCTGATAGCAGGAAACAGTCAGCGTGTAATCGACGCCAAGTCCTACACCAGTCTTCACAATGTCCGCCTTGGTCATGTTCTGCAGCGGCGCCTGAATACGGAAGCCCTGCCCCTCTACGCCGGCCTTGGTGGCCAGGTTAGCCACGCGCTCGAACGACTCGACGTACGCTGGCCGGCAGTCCGGATAGCCGTTGTAGTCCAGCGCGTTGACGCCGATGAAGATGTCGCGAGCATTCAATACTTCAGCCCACCCAAGGGCCAGGGACAGAAATACGGTGTTGCGCGCTGGCACGTAGGTCAGCGGAATGCCTTCACTGGGCGCCTCGGGCACGTCAATGCTGCTGTCGGTGAGCGCGGACCCGCCGATGCCATTGAGGTTGAGGCCGATCACCTTGTGCTCAACCACGCCCATGTCACGGGCCACGCGCGCGGCGGCGTTCAGCTCGGCGCGGTGGCGCTGGCCGTAGTCGAAACTCAGGGTGTAGCAGTTGAAGCCTTGGGCGCGGACCATGGCCACCAGGGTGGCGGAGTCCAGACCGCCGGAAAGCAGGATGACTGCACGCTTTTGATCAGCCATATCAGCGCCCCGGCTCGTCATTCCACAGGTATTTGTGCAGCTGCAACTGCAGGCGCACCGGCAGGTTGTCCGCCACCACCCAGTCAGCCAGGTCGCGAGCGTTCAGGTCGTGATGACTTGGAGAGAACAGCACCTCGCCTGCACGACGGTCCAGGCCGTACTGGATCAGCTTGGAAGCCGCCCAGTCATAATCGTCGCGGGAACAGATCACGAACTTGACCTGATCGTTGGCGGTCAGCAGGTCCATGTTGGCGTACAGGTTGCGGTGCGCCTCTTTGGAGCCAGGGGTCTTGAGGTCGACCACACGGCTGACGCGTGGATCCACGGCCGAGATGTCCAGGGCGCCGCTGGTTTCGAGTGAAACCTCGTAACCGGCGTCACACAGCCGCTTGAGCAGCGGGATGGCATTGGGCTGGGCCAGGGGTTCGCCGCCCGTCACACAGACGTAGCGCGGCTTGAAGCCGGCAACCTGTTCGATGATGTCGTCCAGGGTGCGCACGGTGCCGCCGCTGAAGGCGTAGGCGCTGTCACAGTATTGGCAACGCAAGGGGCAGCCGGTCAGCCGTACAAATACAGTAGGCAGGCCAGCAGTGCGCGTTTCACCCTGTAAGGAGTAAAAAACTTCGGTAATACGTAATGTGTCTTGCATAGTCGCCACGGGCGTAACAGCTAAACAGGCTGTCCGCCTCCGTCAGGCACTTCAAGGAATTGCGCAAACGCGTAAACCCCAGGAAGCGTGTTTCATAAAAGGGCGTGGATTCTAACGAAAAAACCCGCGCCAGGCGCGGGTTTCTTCTAAACGGGAAGCATCGCTTACAAACGCTGCAGGTCCCGCTGGGCCAACTGGGCAGCGGAGGTACCCGGATACTGGGCAACCACCTGCTGCAGAATGCCTTTTACCTTGTCGGTGTGACCCAGGCGGCGTTCTACGTCAGCGAGTTTGTACAGCGAATCAGGCACCTTGGCGTGCTTTGGGTAAAGCTGGCTGACCTTGGCAAAAGCCTGGCCTGCACCTTGCAAATCACCCTTGGCCAAGTTGACCTCGCCCAACCAGTACTGGGCATTGCCCGCGTATTGGCTGTTCGGGTATTTGCGCAGGAATGCGGTAAAGGCCTGGCTGGCCTTATCGAAATCCTTGGCTTTGATCAAGTCGAAGGCTGCATCGTAATACAGCTTTTCCTTCGCCGGATCACCCGGTTCGCTGCTGGCGGCAGGGGCTTGGCTTGCCGCCGCGGCCCCTGCTGCTGCACCACCGGCGGCGCTTGGTGCGCCACCGGCAGAAGAATTATCAGGAGTGGCGGCAGGTGTAACGCCGGCTCCAATGCGTCGGTCAAGATCCTGGTAACGCTCCAGGCCTTCTTGCTTAAGCTGGTTCACTTGATTCTGCAGAACCTCAATCGTGCCTTGTTGCTGCGACAATTGATCCTGCATGCGTTGCAGCTGGTTGAACAGCTCGCCCTGTGCCGAGGGAGCGGACGTAGCCGCTCCCCCAGCATAGGCGCCGTTCGTGCCATAACCCGCTGGCGGATAACTGCTCCCGCTATTGTTATAGCCAGAGTTGCTATCTTCCACAGGAACCGCAGCCCACACCGCAAGCGGTGCGAGGCTGAGAGCCAATACAGTTAGAGCACGACGGCACGTTCGCATGACGAATTACTTACGCAGTTCGACGCGACGGTTTTGAGCCCAGGACTGCTCGTCGTGGCCAGTAGCAACTGGACGCTCTTTACCGTAGGAAACCAGTTCCAGTTGGCCTGGAGCAACACCTTGCAGTACCAGGTAGCGCTGAACGGCTTTCGCACGACGCTCGCCCAGTGCCATGTTGTACTCACGAGTACCACGTTCGTCAGTGTTACCTTCCAGAACAACGCGAGCGCCGTTAGCTTTCAGGTCCTTCGCGTGAACGTCCAGAGCGCGCATGGCTTCTGGCTTCAGGTCCGAACTGTCGTATTCGAAGTAGAAAGTGGTGATAGCGCGCAGAGCAGCTTCTTCGCTCAGGGAGCCGTCAACTGCACCAGTGTTAGCGCCGTAACCAGCGTTTGGATCAACAGCTGCGCCTTCACCGGCATTGTCGCCGCCTTTAGACGAGCAACCAACGGCTACGGACAGAGCCAGAGCCAGAGCAGCAAACTTACCAAACTTCAGCATTTCCATCGTGAAACTCCTAATGAACCCCAGTGTGTTAAGTACTTCTTTTTGTAGCGCCGCGTCAGTTCAGGTAAGGGGACCAGGACGGTTCTCTGACTTCGCCTTGAGCGGTAGGAAGCGGGAGCCTTACGCGTCCATTAATGGACACGAGCATCAAGACTCCCCGGCCCTGCTGGCGGGTGGCGTAGATTACCATGGTGCCGTTGGGCGCAACAGTAGCTGACTCATCAAGGTTGGTATCTGTGAGGATTTTTACGGTTCCGCGCTGCAAATCCTGGGCCGCAACCCGGAAATTAGTGAAACCATCCTGACGGTGAATCATCACCAACGTCTTTTCATCAGCCGAAAGCTTAGGGTTGGCATTGTAGTTACCAATAAAGGTCACGCGTTCTGCGCCACCGCCACCTACGCTTGTTTTGTAGATTTGAGGCTTGCCGCCACGGTCGGAGGTGAAGTAGATGGTCGAACCATCCTTACCCCAGAACGGTTCGGTGTTGATGCCCGGGCCGCTGGTAACACGGCTGATCTGGCGCGAAGCCATGTTCATCACGTAGATATCAGGGTTCCCGTCTTTGGACAGTACGAACGCCAGGCGCGAACCATCCGGCGACCAGGCTGGCGCACCGTTGAGGCCTTCGAAGTTGGTGATCTGCTCGCGACGACCGGTATCGATGTGCTGAACGAAGATGCGTGGACGACGCTGCTCGAACGATACGTAGGCAATACGCTTGCCGTCCGGCGCAAAGCGCGGCGACAGGATTGGCTCACGCGATTGCAGCAAGGTCACAGCGCGTGCACCGTCGTAGTCCGAACGCTGCAAGGTGTAACGAGTGTTGTCTACAGAGAAACGCTCAGCCGTTACATACAGCAGACGCGTCGAGAAAGCACCTTTGATACCGGTGAGCTTTTCAAACGACTGGTCGGAGATGTAGTGCGCCATGTCCCGCAGTTGTTCGGCGGTGCCCGAAACGCTGCCGGTCAAGACCTGCTGCTCGGTGGCCACGTTGAACAACGTGTACTGGATCTGCAGGCGACCGCCGGCCGGCGTGATGTTGCCGACCATCAGGTACTGGGCGCCCACTGCCTTCCAGTCACGGAACACAACTTCGCTGGCCTGGTTAGGCTGGCTGATCATGTTGCCTTTCGGAATCGGCGCGTAGTAACCGGAGTTGCGCAGGTCGTCACTGACGATCTGGGCCATGTCGTCCGGCAGCACGCTGCCGCCCTGCCAGCCGAACGGTACTACGGCAATCGGGGTGGCCCGATCGCTACCGCTGGTAACCAGAATGTTCTTTTCATCCGCCGCCGCTATCCCTGCCATACAGCAAATAACGACAAGCATTCCTCGAAGAAGGTTTCTCACAAGGCTAGATCCTCAGGTGTGAATGTCATCTTGAATGAACGATAGGGAGCGAAGTCGCTTGGTTTCATTCCCTGCATCTCGGTCAACCGGCCAATGTTCTTGACCGCGGCAACCGCCGAACTGTCGAACGAACCGTCACCACTGGACTTGGCCACGCTGACCGAAGTCACCGTACCGTCCGGCAACATGCCGATCTGCAGCACTACTGTCATGCCTTTGCGTGCCGAAGGTGGACGTGTCCAGCCTTCCGCTGCTCGTGCCCGAATCAGGTCGTCGAAACTGCCCGCGACTTCATCACCACGTTCATCGGCCAAGGCTTGCTGACGCTGCGGCGTGTCGGAAAGCAAATCTGCCAAGGCCTGGGCCTTTTTCTCTTCGGCGGATTTACGTGCTGCTTCCTGGGCCTTTTTCTTGCTGGCGTCGGCGGCAGCTTTCTTCTTCGCGTCGTCGGCGACTTTCTTCTTCGCCTCGTCTGCTTCAGCTTTTTTCTTGGCGTCTTCGGCGGCTTTCTTCTTCGCGTCTTCGACTATCTTTTTCTTGGCTTCTTCAGCGGCCTTTTTCTTGGCCTCTTCTTCAGCAGCTTTTTTGGCTTCTTCTTCAGACTTCTTCTTAGCTATATCAGCCAATTGTTTCTCTTCGGCTTTTTTAGCTTCGGCAGCTTTGTCGGCTTTCTTGGCTTCATCAGCCTTTTTCGCCTCGTCAGCTTTCTTGGCTTCGTCAGCCTTTTTCGATTCCTCGGCCTTTTGAGCCGCCTCTTCTTTCTTTTGTTCCGCAGCAGCCTTCACCGCTTCCTGCTCGACCTTCTTCTGTTCCATCTGTTCGACTTCAGTCTGGCGCGCAGCCGACTTCTGGGCCTCACCCGCAATCTTCTGATTGGTCTGGGTGGTGGCCTGACTTTTCGATTTCAGCTGATACAGGGTCGCCTGCACGATCGGCTTGGCTGGCGGCAGGTCCGGGGTCATGGCAAAGCTGACGAACAGCATGCCAAACACCAGGACGTGCAGGGCAATTGCCCAGACGCTAGGCCAGAAGTAGCTTTCCGAGGCGGACGGCTCTCGCTGTTGCTGCATCAGGGCGCCTCGGTAATCAAGCCAACGTTACCCACGCCGGCCTTCTGCAGCCCACCCATGGCGCCCATGACGGAACCATAGTCGACCACTTTATCGCCGCGAATGAACACCTGGGTGTGCTTGCCGCCTTCGTTGCCGGCCCGGATGATCTTGGTCACGGCATCGGTCATCTGCGGCAAGGTCATGGCCTTGTCCTGCTGTTTCTGGGTATCGACTTCGCTGCCAAGGTTCCAGTAATAGGTCTTGTCAGCCTTGATCGAAATGGTCAGGACCTGAGTGTTGTTGTCTTGCGGCAAGGCTTCGCTGGAAACCTTGGGCAGATCAACCTTCACGCCCTGATTGAGCATCGGCGCGGTCACCATGAAGATGACCAGCAGCACCAACATCACGTCGATGTAAGGCACTACGTTCATCTCGGCGACCGGCTTGCGCTTTTTGCGAGCTCGAGCGATTAAAGCCATTGGGAATTACCTGCTTATTCTTCGCTGGTGTGCACTTTACGGTGCAGGATCGCCTGGAATTCATCGGCGAAGGTGTAGTAACGGCTGATCAAGGTCTCGCCGCGCGCGGCAAAACGGTTGTAGGCAATTACTGCGGGGATAGCAGCGAACAAGCCAATCGCGGTGGCGATCAGGGCTTCGGCGATACCCGGGGCCACGGTGGCCAGGGTCGCTTGCTGGGCCTGAGCCAGGCCACGGAAGGAGTTCATGATGCCCCACACCGTACCGAACAGGCCGATATACGGGCTCACGGAACCGACGGTGGCGAGAAACGGCAAACTTTGCTCAAGCTTCTCTTCTTCGCGGGAAATCGCGACGCGCATGGCACGGGCCACGCCTTCCATGACCGCTTCCGGGTCAACGCCCGGTTGCTGGCGCAGGCGGGAGAATTCCTTGAAGCCGGCGCGGAAGATCTGCTCGACGCCCGAATCCGGGTCCGGGTTGCTGCCGGCCTGACGGTACAGCTTGGACAAGTCGATACCCGACCAGAAGCGCTCTTCGAAGCTCTCCAGGGCACGTCGACCGGCACGCAGCAAATTGCTGCGCTGAAAAATCATGACCCAAGAGGTAACCGATGCGGCTACCAGGACCAGCATCACCAGTTGAACCACGACACTGGCATTGCTGACCAGGCTCCACATGGAGGAATGGTCGACGACGGTAGGTTCCACGCTAAATCTCCTGCTTTGATTGTTTACCCGCGCCGCTTACGCCGGCAAAGGCCGCACGTAGAGCTTCGGGAATGGCCCGGGGTTTCAAACTATTGGTGCGCACACAGGCCACCAGGAACTGCCCCTCGCAGAGCAGCGTTGCATCCGTTGCCCGCCTGACCTGCTGTTTAAAGCGCAGGCTGACACGGTTCAATTCGATTACTTCAGCGCTGACCAGCAACTCGTCGTCCAATCGCGCCGGTGCGTGGTAACGCGCCTCGCTGGAATGCACGACGAATAACAGGTCCTCCCCTGCCAGCTGGGATTGGGCAAAGCCCAGCTCCCGTAGCCGCTCGGTTCGAGCCCGCTCCATGAACTTGAGGTAGTTGACGTAATAAACGATGCCGCCGGCATCGGTGTCCTCGTAATAAACGCGACAGCGATGTGCGAACGACTGATCCCCGTTTTGCGCGCGCATACTCTAGTGCTTACTCCTCAGGTTGCCAATCCGGCTGGGCAACTGTTTTTTCATTCTCTGAAACATTTGCAGCAACTGAATGACGCTACCAGCCACTAGGACAGCACAAACCTCAGATAAATCGACTGACGTGAGCTTTTTAATCGTCCACTGCATCCAGGAATTCGTCTACTACAGGCATCTCGCCCAATCGTGACGGAATGTTTAACCCGAAGTGCAGATAAGCATGACGCGTCACCACCCGCCCCCTTGGCGTGCGCATGATGTAACCCTGCTGGATCAGGTACGGTTCCAGCACATCCTCAATGGTATGACGCTCCTCGCTGATCGCCGCCGCCAGGCTGTCCACACCCACCGGGCCGCCGTCGAACTTCTCGATCATGGTCAAGAGTAGACGTCGATCCTGGTGATCGAAGCCATGTTCGTCCACATCCAGCAGGTTCAACGCCAAATCGGCCACGGCCTTGGTGATGTGCCCCTTGGCGCGCACTTCAGCAAAATCGCGCACACGTCGCAGCAAACGGTTGGCGATCCGCGGCGTGCCTCGCGCTCGACGGGCGATTTCAAACGCGCCTTCCGGGTCGAGCGGCAACCCCAGGATGCTCGCCGAACGACTGACAATCGTCGCCAGGTCTGCGGTGCTATAGAACTCTAGACGTTGAACAATGCCGAAACGGTCTCGCAGCGGGTTGGTCAGCATGCCCGCGCGGGTGGTCGCGCCCACCAGGGTGAACGGCGGCAGGTCGAGTTTGATCGAGCGGGCCGCCGGGCCCTCGCCGATCATGATGTCGAGCTGAAAATCTTCCATGGCCGGGTACAGCACTTCTTCGACGATGGGCGACAACCGGTGAATCTCGTCGATAAACAGCACATCGTGCGGCTCAAGGTTGGTCAGCAAAGCCGCCAGATCACCCGGACGCTCCAGCACCGGGCCGGAGGTGGACTTGATCGACACGCCCATTTCCTGGGCGATGATGTTCGCCAGCGTGGTTTTACCCAGCCCCGGCGGGCCGAAGATCAAGGTGTGGTCCAGGGACTCGCTGCGCCCGCGCGCGGCCTGGATAAACAACTCCATCTGCTCGCGCACGGTGGGCTGGCCGATGTATTCGGCCAGGCTCAGCGGGCGGATGGCCCGATCCTGGACTTCTTCACGGTCGCGCGGGCCAGTGGCCGCGATCAGACGATCAGCTTCAATCACTTAAATCATTCCCTTCAGGGCTCGGCGGATCATGTCTTCGCTGCTCAGGTTCTTGTCCTTGATGGCCGATACGGCTTTGCTCGCTTCCTGCGGCTTGTAGCCCAGGGAGATCAACGCGCTGACCGCGTCGCTCTCGGCGCTGGCGACCTGGCCTGCCGGCATGTCCGGCTGGTTCGGCACCAGGGCAAACATGCTCGGTACCACTTCCCAGGCCTTGAAGCGGTCCTTGAGTTCCACCAGCAGACGCTCAGCGGTTTTCTTGCCGACACCCGGCACCTTGGTCAACGCCGAGGTGTCCTGGGCCGACACCGCGCGCACCAGCTCATCAACTTCCAAGCTCGACATCAACGCCAGCGCAAGCTTTGGCCCCACGCCATTCAAGCGGATCAGCTCGCGGAAAAAGTCGCGGTCGCGCTTGCCAATGAAACCGTAGAGCAATTGCGCGTCTTCCCGTACCACCAAATGGGTGTGCAGGGTCAGCGGCTCGCCGACCGACGGTAGGCGATACAGGGTAGTCATGGGCACTTCCAGCTCATACCCCAACCCATTGACATCCAGAATCAGGTGCGGCGGCTGTTTCTCAGCCAGGGTGCCGCGCAAGCGTCCAATCACGGTTCAGATCCTTAAAGCTTGGGGTCAGATTGAGGCCTGACCGGAAATAACGATTGCGCTGATGCTATCAGAGACGCAGCCGGCCGCCACGACTGCGTGCCGTGCCCAGGCCGTGCGGCAGCAAGCTTGAGCGCGTGTGCGCATGGCAAATGGCAATGGCCAGGGCGTCGGAGGCGTCGATTTGTGGCTTTGAGGTGAGCTTGAGCATGTGCATGACCATCATCTGCACCTGTTCCTTATTCGCCGCACCAGTGCCGACCACGGCCTGTTTGACCTGGGTGGCGGTGTACTCGGCGATTTCCATGCCCTCCTCCGCACCGGCGACAATCGCCGCGCCACGGGCCTGGCCAAGCTTGAGCGCGGAGTCGGCATTTTTGGCCATGAAGACTTTTTCGATGCCCATGGTCACCGGCCCGTAGGTCTGGATCACTTCACGCACGCCGCGATAGACAATCTGCAGGCGCTCGGCCAACTCGCCCGCACCGGTGCGAATGCAGCCCGAGGCGACGTAGACGCAGCCGCGCGGGGTCTGTTGCACCACGCCAAAACCGGTGATGCGCGAACCGGGGTCGATACCTAGGATTAAAGTCATAACGCCTGCGGGTTGGGTAAAACACAATATTTGCGGCCAACATCGATCAACTGTGGGAGCTGGCTTGCCTGCGATGCAAACACCTCGGTGCTTCTGCTAAACCGAGGTGACGCTGTCGCAGGCAAGCCAGCTCCCACAGTTTGATCTACATCATCCTTCAGACCAGCTGTGCAGCCACGTCTTCCGGGATGTCGGCGTTCGAGTACACGTTCTGCACGTCATCCAGGTCTTCCAGCATATCCAGCATCTTCAGCACCTTCTGCGCGCCGTCCAGGTCCAGTTCGGCGCTGGTGGTCGGCAGCATCACGATTTCCGCGTCGGTGCCTTTGAAACCTGCCGCTTCCAGGGCGTTGCGCACCGCATAGAAGCCGGCGAAGGAAGTGAACACGTCGATGGAGCCGTCTTCGTTGGTCACCACGTCGTCGGCGTCAGCCTCCATCGCAGCTTCCATCAGCGCGTCTTCATCCGTACCCGGCGCAAAGGTGATCTGCCCTTTGCGCTCGAACAGGTAGGCCACCGAACCGTCGGTGCCCAGGTTGCCGCCGCATTTGCTGAACGCATGGCGCACGGCTGCCGCAGTACGGTTGCGGTTGTCGGTCATGCACTCGACCATCACCGCCACGCCGCCCGGGCCGTAGCCTTCGTAGCTCAGCTCGACCATGTCGTCGGTGTCGGCGGCGCCGGCACCACGGGCCACGGCGCGGTCGATGATGTCGCGGCTCATGTTCGCGCCCAAAGCCTTGTCCAGCGCCAGGCGCAGACGCGGGTTGGAGCCCGGGTCACCACCGCCTTGGCGGGCAGCAACGGTCAGCTCGCGAATCCACTTGGTGAAAATCTTGCCTTTCTTGGCATCCTGACGCTCTTTGCGGTGCTTGATGTTCGCCCACTTGGAATGGCCAGCCATAACACAACTCCGAAATTCTCTAGAAACCTTATCAATCCCGCCCCAGGCAGGATTTTCCTCTTGAAAGCACAACCCTTGTAACGCAAAGGCGCATCCGAAGATGCGCCTTTTTAGACTGCGTAAACCTCAGTGCGCTTTCACGCAGCAGCCTTACTCAGCCTTTGGCGTCTCGCGCAGACGGATGTGCAACTCGCGCAGCGCCTTGGCATCCACCACGCCCGGAGCCTGGGTCATTACGTCCGCAGCACTCTGGGTTTTCGGGAAGGCGATCACTTCACGGATCGACTGGGCGCCGGTCATCAGCATTACCAGACGGTCCAGACCGAATGCCAGGCCGCCGTGCGGCGGAGCGCCGTACTTCAGGGCATCGAGCAGGAAGCCGAATTTCTCTTCCTGTTCCGCTTCGTTGATGCCCAACAGGCGGAACACCGCTTGCTGCATCTCTTTGCGGTGGATACGGATCGAACCGCCACCCAGTTCGGTGCCGTTCAAAACCATGTCGTAGGCACGCGACAACGCGCCTGCCGGGTTGGCTTCCAACTCTTCAGGCGAGCACTTCGGTGCAGTGAACGGGTGGTGCAAGGCGCTGAAACTGCCGTCGTCGTTCTCTTCGAACATCGGGAAGTCGACGACCCACATCGGTGCCCACTTGCAGGTCAGCAGGTCCAGGTCGTGGCCCAGCTTGATCCGCAGCGCGCCCAGGGCTTCGCTGACGATCTTGGCTTTGTCGGCGCCGAAGAACACGATGTCGCCGTCAACCGCACCGACGCGATCGAGGATCGCGTTCAGGTTGTCCAGCGGAATGTTCTTCACGATCGGCGATTGCAGGCCGTCAACGCCATTGGCGCGCTCGTTGACCTTGATGTACGCCAGGCCCTTGGCACCGTAGATGCCGACGAACTTGGTGTAGTCGTCGATCTGCTTGCGCGGCATGCTCGCGCCGCCAGGCACGCGCAGGGCGGCGATGCGGCATTTAGGGTCGTTGGCCGGGCCGCTGAACACCTTGAAGTCGACTTCCTTGAGCTGGTCGGCCACGTCCACCAGTTCCAGCGGGATACGCAGGTCTGGCTTGTCGGAACCGTAGCGGCGCATGGCTTCTTCGAAGGTCATGTGCGGGAACTCGCCGAATTCCAGGTCCAGCACTTCCTTGAACAGGTTGCGGATCATTTGTTCGGTCAGGCCCATGATCTCTTTTTCATCGAGGAAGCTGGTCTCGATGTCGATCTGGGTGAATTCCGGCTGGCGGTCGGCGCGCAGGTCTTCGTCGCGGAAGCACTTGGCGATCTGGTAGTAACGGTCGAACCCGGCCACCATCAGCAGTTGCTTGAACAGTTGCGGCGATTGCGGCAAGGCGAAGAAGGAACCGGCGTGGGTACGGCTCGGCACCAGGTAGTCACGCGCGCCTTCCGGGGTGGCCCGGGTGAGGATCGGCGTTTCGACGTCGAGGAAGCCGTTTTCGTCGAGGAAGCGGCGGATGCTGGTGGTCATGCGCGAACGCAGGCGCAGCTTCTCGGCCATTTCCGGACGACGCAGGTCCAGGAAGCGGTAGCGCAGGCGAGTTTCTTCGCCGACGTCGGAGTATTCGTTGAGCGGGAACGGCGGGGTTTCCGACTCGTTCAGCACTTCCAGCTCGTAACCCAGCACTTCAATCGCGCCGGACGCCATGTTCGCGTTCACGGCACCGGCCGGACGCAGGCGAACCTTGCCGGTGATTTTCACAACGTATTCGCTGCGCACACGGTCGGCGGCGGCGAAGCTTTCAGCGCGGTCCGGATCGAACACCACCTGGGCCAGACCATCACGATCACGGATATCGAGGAAGATCACCCCGCCGTGGTCACGGCGACGGTGAACCCATCCGCACAGGGTGATTTCCTGACCATCCAGGGTCTCGTTCAGTTGGCCGCAATAGTGGCTGCGCATCATGATAGTGGTTTCACTTCTCGTAATTCGAATTTCGGTGGAGGCTCGCCTCGTCACCGTACAGTTAAGCAGGGGACGGATAATGCAGGAGCCTGCGCGTAGAGTTCAACTCAGTCTGCTTTGTCGCCGCCCGC
Organism: Pseudomonas sp. 14P_5.3_Bac1; assembly: GCF_025466135.1. NCBI lineage: Bacteria > Pseudomonadati > Pseudomonadota > Gammaproteobacteria > Pseudomonadales > Pseudomonadaceae > Pseudomonas > Pseudomonas sp. 14P_5.3_Bac1. The sequence goes on from NZ_JANLOF010000081.1 coordinate 44,193, forward strand.
CAGATTCTTCTTGGCGCCGGTCTTGAAGTCGGTCTCGTACCAGCCACCGCCGCTCAGGCGAAAGCCCGGCATGGACAACATCTTCTTCAGCTCAGGTGCCTGGCAGGCAGGGCAATCGACCAGCGGCGCTGCGCTGATTTTCTGAATGGCTTCCAACTGATGACCACAGGAAGCACATTGATAATCGTACATGGGCATGGAGATGTCTCGGCGATCAGATCATTACTGCGCTGCACCCGCCCTGTGGGTAAAGACCCGGCACGCGCAGCAAAGCGCGGGATTATATCTGGTAAATCGAAGCAGCGCAGCCGGCTTTCTGCCCCAGGCCTTGCCCGCCCGGGCAGCGGGCCGGCCCGGTGCCGCCTGGCTAGTCAGGGTGGTGCGACGCCGTACTGCCTTTTAATACGTGAACCACGCACACCACCCTGACCAAGCCACTGAAGTTCTTCACTCCTCCGTAACGCAAATGCACTTCCCGATCGACATAAGACAGCAATGCGCTGACTGAGCAGGCATTGAGCCTGGCTATCTCCGTGAGGATATTCCAATAGATCTGCTCGAGCCGCAGGCACGTGGAAAACCCGTTGAGTCTGACCGACCGGGACAATGGCTTGGCCAGTCCCATATCGAACCCTTTAGCAAAAGGATCGACTTTTATCTTATGAAAACCACAGGTTTCCATCACTCCACTACCCACTCCGCGTGACATACACCTGACACTCCATTGCCAAACAGCAGCCCATGGGTTTCTCCCATCGGACAGTGGCCCTATAAAACAGCAGGACGTGCGAGGCAGCCAGAAGACGCGGAGTCGATAGTCGTAGGACAACGCCAGGAAGCGCAGAGAAACAAGCGAGCGGCGCCAGGACGGCACCACTCGGTTTGCTTTTGGGGCTGGAGCGTTACTGGTTTTCGAGCAGGGATCGCAGCATCCACGCCGTTTTTTCGTGGACTTGCATACGCTGGGTCAGCAGATCGGCGGTCGGCTCATCGCTGACCTTATCGAGCAACGGGAAGATACCGCGCGCGGTGCGGGTCACAGCTTCCTGGCCCGCCACCAATTGCTTGATCATCTCTTCTGCGCTGGGCACACCCTCTTCTTCCTTGATCGAAGACAGACGGGCGTAGATCGAATAGGCACCCGGCGCCGGAAAGCCCAGGGCACGGATACGCTCGGCAATGGAGTCCACCGCCAGCGCGAGTTCGTTGTACTGCTCTTCAAACATCAAGTGCAGCGTACGAAACATGGGGCCGGTGACGTTCCAATGGAAGTTGTGGGTCTTCAAATACAGTACATAGGTATCGGACAGCAGCCGTGAAAGCCCATCGACGATGGATTTACGATCTTCTTCACTGATACCAATATCGATTGCCATGTTTTTCCCCTTCAATTGACGAGCATTCATTGATCAGGTGCAGGACCACTCTAGCAAGAGTGCAGGCCGTGTGCAGCCCGACACACGCAACTGGCGTGCGGCAAATCGCCCCTCTGCATGACAGGCTTGCTCACCCAGCAGCCCCAGTTCAATCGGCGGCGCGCAGGCCTCAGCCTCAAGTAGGAAAACGCCCAAAATGCCGCCGAAAAAGTCCGCACCTGTCTAGGACAAGTGTTTGAAGCAGAAATGCCATCGCGCCTGCAACACCCCGAAATGCTTGATTTGAGTAGGCACAGCCTTTGCTGTTAAATAGACGGCGTGTGGTTGCCGTTAATTTGCGCGGCACACCACATAGGCTGATACCCGTGCACGTGCCCAACGCCTCCCATTGTTCAGAAGCGAACCGTGCCCGTCAGCTCTTCCTTGTGATCCTTCTTAACGTGAGTTAATCAAAATGTTGAAAATCGTCCACCTGCTAACGGGCGTTGCAGCGTTGCTGCTGTCCTTTATACCGAGCTTGCAACAGGGAAGCCCTCCCTACCTGGAACAACACGACGCTCTGTACCTGGCCTTGTTCGGCCTTCTTAACCTGACGCTGGCACCGGTGATCCCGTACTGGAACAAAGGCACACGTCATCAACTGCAAAACCTGGTCAGCGCGCTGCTGGTACTGACCGTTGTCGTTCAAACCCTCACCCTCCTGGCACCTATGCCTGAAGTCGGCGGCCACCCGGCTATCCTGCTCAGCCTGGTGATTGCTGTGGTCGCTATCGTTCTTCACCTGGCCATCAGCTTCTACCGTTCGTCCCCAGCGGCCGCGACGCAAAACTACGACATGACCAACCGGGATACCGGTACCGTGAAGTGGTTCAACACCTCCAAAGGCTTCGGCTTTATTTCCCGCGATTCGGGCGACGATATCTTCGTCCACTTCCGGGCCATCCGTGGCGAAGGCCACCGCGTTCTGGTCGAAGGCCAGCGCGTGGAGTTCTCCGTCATGAACCGTGACAAAGGCCTGCAAGCCGAAGACGTGATCGCGGCATTGCCGCGTCGCTGATACTTTTCTCGGCGTAAAAAAACCGCGATCCAGCCCTGCTGGGTCGCGGTTTTTTTATGCGCGCCTTAATAATGTGGCGGCGGCGCTTCTTCTTCGGATGACTCGAACTGGCCACCCATTTCTTCCTGACGCTTGAGCAGCGCCGTCATCTGCAACTGCAGGCGCTCTACCGCCCGCTGCTGGGTGACCAGAATGTCATTGAGGGTCTCGATGGTGTCGTCCTGAAAGGCCAGGCGGCTTTCCAGGTCGGTGACGCGTTCTTGCAGATCCATAATTCAGTCCTGGCTAAAGATGAAGCCGGCAGGCAATAAAGCGCGCAGGCGGGCGCGTATCGCCGTTACTTGCTCTTCGGTGTACGGCCGGGCCGGATGCTTGCCCCAGACCGGTGCAGGCCAGGCGGCATCATCACGCTTGCGCACGATCACGTGCACGTGCAACTGGCTGACCACATTACCCAGCGCACCAATGTTCATCTTGTCGGCTGCCCACCCTTCGTTCAACAACGCCGCCAGGGCGGTTGTTTCCTGCCACAAGGTTTGCTGATCGGCGACATCCAGCTGAAACACTTCACTGATACCGTCAATGCGCGGCACCAGGATGAACCACGGGTAATTCGAGTCATTGGACAGCAGCAGGCGGCAGAGCGGGAAGTCCCCAATAGCCAGTGTGTCTTGTTGCAGGCGTTGGTCTAAGGCGAACACGCGGGCACTCCGTTTGGCAGGTCAATTTCAGGTGCCCAGCATACCTTTGAATGCGCAACGCTTCACGGCGAATGCGCAAAGCCTCGATGCATGCGGATAAAAAACGTGCCCCCTTTAGAGGCAAGCGAATATTTGAGCTACGCTGAATCGGGCCTCGACGGAATGCACCAAAATGACCCACCCGTGCCTCAAAGGGATCCGCCGATTACCCACTCATGAGGGTCAACCGGTAACGTTTTTACCTGGTACAGGATTTATGCAGCCCTTCAGAGGTGTAACGCCTGGGCGTCAAGCCCAAACCAAACGGCGTAAAAAGCCCGTGCTTATGCGGTTTTTACACTCCCGTAACGTTTTTCACGAAAAAATGACATTTGGTTACCGCTTTGTGCACGCTTGTTGCATTCACCCCACTATCGTCGGCAACGGCACCCGTTTGGAAGCAGGTGTTTCGCGATCAAAACACAAGCGATTGAGTGCGTATCACGGAAGATTTCAAACTTCGAAAGCGGTCTGAAAACAGCACTTAAGTTGTCAGCCTGGTTACAGTCGGGCTGTGAATTTGCGACATGGAAATAGCAATTTACGACAGCCTCGTAAAGAAGCTGAAAGGATAGATGGGTAAGTATCGTCAATAGGGTCCGCGTGATATAACTTTGCGCCGACACAAAAAAGAAAGAGCCGCCCAGATAAAAATACAGGTGGGACGGCAGTACTCTTCCTAAAACCAAAGGAGCAAATCACGATGCGCGTGATGAAGTGGAGCATGATCGCCCTGGCTGTTTCAGCAGGCACCTCGCAGTTCGCAATGGCGTCCGCCCAGGACGATTCCAAGGGCTTTGTTGAAGACAGTACTTTCAGCATCAACACTCGTTTGCTGAACTTCAGCCGCGACTTCCGTAACAACGACACCGGCAAAAGCCGTGTAGACGAAACCGGCCTGGGCTTCAACGGCCTGTTCCAGTCGGGCTACACCCAAGGCACCATCGGCGTCGGTGTTGATGTGATCGGCCTGCTGGGCGTGAAACTCGACAGCGGCAAGGGTCGTTCGGGCACTGGCCTGTTCCCTACCGGTGCAGACGGTCGTTCGCAAGACGACTACTCCAAAGGCGGCGGCGCTGTTAAGTTCCGCATCTCCGACACCGTGCTCAAAGTCGGCGACCAGTACACCACCGCGCCGGTCTTCGCCTCCGATGACAGCCGCTTGCTGCCAGAGCTGCCGCAAGGTATCTCGATCACCAGCAACGAGATCAAGGGCCTGAAACTCGAAGGTGGTCACTTCACCTCCAGCGTGGCACAAGCACAGACTTACCGTGACAGCCTGGGCCTGACCAAAACCGACTTCATCGGTGGTGTGTACGCCCTGACTCCAGAAGTCAGCGCCAGCCTTTACTACGCGAAGACTGAAGACTACTGGAAGAAAACCTACGCCAACCTGAACTGGACTCACGCGCTGAGCAACGAACAGTCCCTAGCCGTTGACTTCAACATCTACAGCACCAAGAGCGACGGCGCCGGCCTGCAACGCGCAGAAAAAGACGGCACCACCAAACTGGACAACCGTGCCTACAGCTTGCAAGGCGCGTACACCATCCAGGCTCACACGTTCACCCTGGCCTACCAAAAAGTCAGCGGTGACGGTGACTACGGCTACGGCGTAGACGGCGGCGGCACGATTTTCCTGGCCAACTCCATCGCCCGTTCCGACTTCAACGCAGAAGACGAGAAATCGTTCCAGGCTCGTTATGACCTGAACATGGCCACCTTCGGCGTGCCAGGCCTGAGCTTCATGACTCGCTACGTTAAAGGTACCGGCGCTAACACCGCAGAGACCTCCAACGGCAAAGAGTGGGAACGTGACATCGAAGCCAAGTACGTGATTCAGAGCGGTCCAGCAAAAGACCTGAGCCTGCGCGTGCGTCAAGCGACCTATCGTTCGTCTGATGGCGTGTACTACGGTTCGGCGTCTATCGACGAACTGCGTCTGATCGCGCAATACCCGTTGAACATCTTGTAATTGCCAGTTTGATTACAACGATGGCTTAAGGCCTCGGCCTTAAATAAAAAGCCGCTCCCCTGTTTGCAAGGGAGCGGCTTTTTTATTGCAGTTTTATTTCTCTGAAAAATAACTAGCAAGCTAACTAACGAGATTAACTGCGCGCATCGAACCTGACCATTCGGCCAAGTTCGATACGTTGCGCTTAGTTATTTCGCAGCCGGTTCCTGCATTACTCGAATAACGCGCTGTGGAAACGGAATATCAATGCCCGCGCCTTTCAAACGATCACGCGCCAGTTCATTAAGCATGAACACCACGTCCCAGTAATCTGACGTCTTGGTCCAGCAGCGCAAAGACACGGTGATCGAACTGTCACCCAAGGTCGACACCACAGCAACTGCCGCAGGATCTGCCAATACACGCGGGTCTTTTGCCAGCTCCAACAGCACTTCGCGAGCCTTCTGCAGGTCGGCTTCATAGTCGACACCCACGTCAAACACCACCTTGCGGGTCGGCTGACGGTTGGTGTTGGTGATGATGCCGTTGGACAGGATGCCGTTAGGCACAATCACGGTTTTGTTGTCGCCGGTACGCAGCACGGTGTGGAAGATCTGAATACTGTCGACGGTCCCGGATGTGCCCTGGGCCTCGATCCAGTCACCGATGCGGAATGGGCGGAACAGCAGAATCAGCACGCCGCCGGCGAAGTTGGCCAGGCTGCCTTGCAACGCCAGGCCGATGGCCAGGGTAGCCGCACCGATGGCGGCGACGAACGAGGTGGTTGCCACGCCGATCATCGAGGCCACGCTGACAATCAGCATGACTTTCAATGCGATGTTGGCAAGGCTGGTGATGAAGTGCTGCAGCGCCAGGTCCGCATTGCGGATGGCCAGCAAGCGCCCCACGCGGTGGGTAAATACGTTAATCAGCCACCAGCCAATGGCCAGGGTTATCACTGCCAGCAACACCCGGCTGCCGTATTCCATAATCATCGGGATCCAGGACTGCGAGGTCTTGATCAGGTGATCCATTTCAGCGTTCAAATCCATCTATCTTCTCCTGTTGCGCGGATGTGCGGCTTGATTGACTGCCATAAAACGCAAATGAGCCCCGTGGGGCTCAAGTGTAGGCACAGAGTCTGGGGCGTGGGACGTCAAAAACACCCACAGGTTCCGCGAAGTGCCATCAGTCGCGGAAGTTATTGAACTGCAGTGGCATGTCGAAGGTCTTGGCGCGCAGGGCAGCGATTGCCTCTTGCAGATCGTCACGCTTCTTGCCGGTCACGCGAACCTGTTCACCCTGGATGGCGGCCTGGACTTTCAGCTTGGCATCCTTGATGTGGGCGACGATCTTCTTTGCCAGCTCTTTGTCGATGCCTTCCTTGAGCACGGCTTCCTGCTTCATCAGCTTGCCGGAGGCGTAGGCGTCCTTGACTTCAAGGCACTGCACGTCGATCTTGCGCTTGACCAGGGCCAGCTTGAGAATCTCGATCATCGCTTCCAGCTGGAAATCGGCTTCAGCGGTCAGGTTGACGGTCAGTTCCTTTTCCTTGAACTCGAAGCTGCCCTTGCCTTTCAAGTCATAGCGACGGTCCAGTTCCTTGACGGCGTTCTCGACGGCGTTGGTGACTTCGTGTTTGTCCAGTTCGGATACCACGTCGAACGAAGGCATGTCATTTCTCCAATATAAGGGGCGGGCTCAGTAGAGATGGAGCGCGCCCAAGCTAAAATGCCGAGGCATTATAGCGGTTCTTTCGCCCTGTTCACTGTGAGCGACCCTACGGAGCACAAACTCATGTCGACTACCTGGCACATTCTCGGCGCCGGCAGCCTGGGCACACTGTGGGCCACACGCCTGTCGCGCGCGGGCGTGCCCGTGCGGCTGATCCTGCGGGATGAGGCGCGCCTTTCCAGCTACCGGCAGGCAAAAGGCCTGACGCTGGTAGAGCATGGCGTAGCACACACCTACCCAGTGATCGGCGAAACGCCCCACAGCCAAGAACCCATTCATCGTCTACTGGTGGCGTGCAAAGCCTACGACGCCGAAACCGCCATCGCACAGCTGCAACACCGGCTGGTACCGGACGCCGAACTGATCCTGTTGCAAAACGGCCTGGGCAGCCAGGACGCCGTGGCCGCGCAGCTGCCGCAAGCCCGTTGCATCTTTGCCTCCAGCACCGAAGGCGCGTTCCGCGACGGCGATTGGCGCGTGGTCTTCGCCGGTCATGGCTACACCTGGCTGGGGGACGCGGGCCACCCGACGCCACCGCTGTGGCTGGACGACCTGCACGCCGCCGGCATTCCCCACGAATGGAGCACCGATATTCTCACCCGCCTGTGGCGCAAGCTGGCCCTCAATTGCGCCATCAACCCACTGACCGTGCTGTACCAATGCCGCAACGGCGACCTGCAAGCGCATCAATGTGAAGTCGCGACCTTGTGCGCCGAATTGACCGAGTTGCTCGAGTGCTGCGGTCAACCGGCCGCCGCCGAGGCGCTGCACAGCGAAGTAGAACGCGTCATCCACGCGACGGCGGCAAACTACTCCTCCATGTATCAGGACGTGGCCAACGCCCGGCGCACCGAAATCAGCTACCTGCTGGGCTACGCTTGCCTGGCGGCGGCCCGCCATCAGTTGGTGCTGCCGCATCTGCAACAGCTGCAAGCGCGGCTGATCGACCACTTACGCGCACGCGGATTGGCCACCGACTGAGGCACGCGCTACCCTGCCTACCTGTCTATCACCTGGGAAAACCCTGATGCCACTGCGCCAGCGTCTTGAAAATCTACCGGTAGGGCAGAAACTGCTGGCCGCCCTGCTGGTGTTGTTGACCACCGTGTTGTTGGTGGCCAATCTGACGTTTATCAGCGCCGCTTACTGGATCTCCCAGGAAAGCATGGCCCCGCAGGCGTTGCAGGCCATCGGTCGCCTGGTGTCCAATCCCGCCCTCGCCGCCGAAGCCCTCGAATCCCCGGCCAAGGCCGACGCCCTGCTCAGCGAGTTGACCAGTTACTCGCCATTACGCGCCGCCGCGTTATATGACGGCGAAGGCACCCGCCTGGCCCAAATGCAACATGGCAACCGCCTGCACCTGCCGGACAACTACCGGCATATCGAGGCCTGGCGCGTCACCGAATTTCGCAGCAACCAGGTCATCACCCTGCCCCGCGCCGGCCAGCCTCCGGGGCATTTACTGTTGGTGGCCAGCAGCGAGCTACCCGTGGCGTTCTATACCGGCACGCTGACAGCCAGCCTGGGCATCCTGATTTTCAGCGTGTTGCTCTGGCTGGTCATCGCCCGGCAGATCAAACGCTTGATCACCCGCCCGATTCACGAACTCGAAGAACTCTCGCGCCAGGTGACCCGCGAAGAAAACTACGCCCTGCGTGCCGGGCGCGGCAACCATGATGAAATCGGCAGCCTGGCCGAAGCGTTCAACACCATGCTGTCGCGCATCGAAGCCCGCGAGCATCAGCTCAAGCGAGCGCGGGACGACTCCCAGGCCGCCTACGCCCAAGCCCAGGGCCTGGCCGAAGAGACGCGCCACACCAACCGCAAGCTGGAACTCGAAGTGCAGGTTCGCAGCAAGATCGAGAAAAAACTCACGGGCTTCCAGAATTACCTGAACAGCATAATCGACTCGATGCCTTCTGCGCTGATCGCTCTGGACGAACAACTCTACGTCACCCAGTGGAATCAGGAAGCCACTGCGCTTTCCGGCACGCGCCTGGACGAAGCGCTGAACCAGCCGATCTTCCTCGCGTTCCAGCCGCTCAAGCCCTACCTGCCGCAAATCAAGGCCACGGTTGAGCAACACACCGTTGAACGCATTGAGCGCGTCACCTGGATAAAGGATGACGAGGCCAAGCATTACGCCCTGACCTTTTACCCCTTGATGGGCGGCGCCGGGCGCGGCGTGGTGATCCGTATCGACGACATCACCCAGCGCTTGTCCCTGGAAGAAATGATGGTGCAGTCGGAGAAAATGCTCTCCGTCGGCGGCCTGGCCGCGGGCATGGCCCACGAAATCAACAACCCGCTCGGGGCGATCCTGCACAACGTGCAGAACATCCGCCGCCGCCTGTCCCCCGACCTTCCGAAGAACCTGGAACACGCGGAACAGGCGGGCATCGAACTGGAGGTGGTCAACCGCTACCTGCAGGGCCGCGAAGTCCCGCAATTGCTCGATGGCATCCAGCAAGCCGGCGCACGCGCGGCGAAGATCGTCACGCATATGCTCAGTTTCAGCCGCCGCAGCAATCGCCAAATGGCGCCTTGCGATTTGCCAGCACTGATCGACCAGGCGGTGGAAATTGCCGGCAATGACTTCGACCTGACGATCGGCTTCGACTTCAAGGGCCAGGCAATCATTCGCCAGTTCGACCCGCAGCTCGGCCCGGTGCCCGGCACCGCCAACGAACTGGAACAGGTACTGCTCAACCTGTTGAAAAACGCCGCCCAGGCCATTCACCTGCGTGAAGACGACCGCGAGCCCGGGCGCATTATTTTACGTACCCGCCTCAACCCGCCCTGGGCGGAGATCCAGGTGGAAGACAATGGCATCGGCATGAGCGAAAACGTGCGCAAACGCACGTTCGAGCCGTTCTTCACCACCAAGGAAATCGGCCAAGGCACCGGGCTGGGGCTGTCGGTGTCGTATTTCATCGTCACCAATAACCACAAAGGCCAGATGGAAGTGCACTCCACCCTCGGCCAAGGCACCTGCTTCACCCTGCGCCTGCCGCTGGCCGGCAGCCAAATGCCACCCTTTGACCTGACTCAACTGGAGCAATAACCATGGGCTTTCGCCTGTCGAAGATCTACACCCGTACCGGCGACACAGGCGAGACCGGCCTGGGCGACGGCCGTCGCGTGCCCAAGGACCACCCGCGCGTGGAAGCCATCGGCGAGGTGGACACGCTCAACAGCCAGTTGGGTTTACTGCTGGCCAGCCTTGAAGAGCAGAGCGGCAAGCATCCGCAACTGAACGACGTGATTGAGGTGCTTACCCCTTGCCAGCATCGGTTGTTCGACTTGGGTGGTGAGCTGGCGATGCCGGTGTACAAGGCATTGAATGCGGCCGAAGTTGATCGGCTGGAAGCGGCGATTGATCGCTGGAATGAGGAAGTCGGGCCGCTGGAAAACTTCATCTTGCCCGGTGGTTCCGCGCTGATCGCCCAAGCCCACGTGTGCCGCAGCCTGGCGCGCAGTGCGGAGCGGCGGTGTCAGCAGTTGAATGCGATTGAACCGTTGGAAGGCGTGGGGTTGGCGTACATCAATCGGTTGTCGGACTTGTTGTTTGTGGCGGCACGGGTGATTGCCAAGCGCCAGGGTGTGGCTGAGGTGTTGTGGCAGGCGGCGGCTAAGCCACACTGAGGTTTTGGGGTGACTGATCTGGCCCTTCGCGAGCAAGCCCGCTCCCACAGTTGACTGCATTCCAACATTGGAACCCGGTCGACTGTGGGAGCGGGCTTGCTCGCGAAGAGGCCCGTCAGAACAACATTAAACCTGCGGCCAAAACGCCCGAATCCCGGCAACACCCTGAGCCCCAGCGGCCCACGCCTGCTCCCGCCCAGCCGGCCCTACGCCGCCGAGCAAAAACACGGGTTTGCTGAACCCACGGATCAACTCGGCCGCCTGCTCCCACCCCAATGGCTGAGCATCCGGGTGCGTTTGGGTCGGCTGCACCGGTGACAGCGTGACAAAATCCACGTCCATCATTTCCGCCAGCGCCAGTTCTTCAGCGTTGTGGCAGGAGGCCGCCAACCAGCGATCCTTGGGCAGTGGGCGTCCCTTGCTCGCGTATTTACGCAACTGCGCCGACGTCATGTGCCAGCCGGCCGCCGGGAAATCCCCCAGCCACTCAAACGGGCCCTTGAGCATCAATTGCGCCTTGCCGGCACACAGGCCAACGGCGTCCACCGCCAGGTCACGGTATTTAGGGTCGTAACCATTGGGCGCACGCAGCTGAACCAGCTTGATGCCCCCGGCAATCGCCTTCTGAATACCACGCAGCAAGGTCGGGGTTTCCAGCTCGCCCGGGGTAATCAGGTACTCAGCCGGCAGCCGCGCCGCCGCCACGATCGGGGCATTCGCCGCCGGGAACGCATAGTTGATCAAGTCTCGCGGAGCCACCCATTCCAACGGCTGCCCTTCGGCACCGTGAGGCTCGCCGGTAAAGGCCGAGACTTCCCAGACATCCAGCAACACCTGCTTGTCCGGGTAGTCATGCTGCACCTTGATCAGCGGGCGTGCCGTGGTGACCTGGATGCCCAGTTCTTCCTGCAATTCGCGGGACAAGGCGGCAGCAACCGATTCATCGGCCTCCACCTTGCCACCGGGAAATTCCCAGAGGCCGCCTTGATGCTGGGTATCGGCGCGGCGCGCCAGCAGGATCCTGCCATCGACACCGCGGATCACCGCTGCTGCTACATGCACTCGTTTCACCGCGCTTATCCTCTTGGCTGTCAGGTGCGGTATTCCGCATTGATCTTCACGTACTCGTGGGACAGGTCAGTGGTCCAGATCGTTTCGCTGCACTCACCGCGACCCAGTTCGATGCGGATGGTGATTTCTTCCTGCTGCATCACTGCCGAGCCCTGGGCTTCGGTATAGGTTTCGGCGCGGGCGCCACGGCTGGCAATGCACACCTCGCCAAGGAACACGTCGATCTTGCTCACGTCCAGGTCAGGCACGCCGGCACGGCCAACGGCGGCGAGGATGCGGCCCCAGTTCGGGTCAGAGGCAAACAAGGCAGTCTTGATCAGCGGCGAGTGGGCCACGGTGTAGCCAACGTCCAGGCATTCCTGGTGGTTGGCGCCGCCGTTGACTTCCACGGTCACAAACTTGGTCGCGCCTTCGCCGTCACGCACGATGGCCTGGGCCACGTCCATGCACACCTCGAACACCGCCTGCTTCAACGCGGCGAACAGCGGGCCTTCGGTAGAGGTGATTTCCGGCAGGTTGGCCTGGCCGGTCGCAATCAACATGCAGCAGTCGTTGGTCGAGGTATCGCCATCGATGGTGATGCGGTTGAACGATTTGTTGGCGCCGTCCAGCATCAAGCGTTGCAGCACGTCGCGGGAGACTTTGGCGTCGGTGGCGATGTAGCCGAGCATGGTGGCCATGTTCGGGCGGATCATGCCCGCGCCTTTGCTGATGCCGGTCACGGTGATGGTCACGCCGTCGTGCACGAACTGACGGCTCGCGCCTTTTGGCAGTGTGTCGGTGGTCATGATGCCCGTGGCAGCGGCAGCCCAGTTATCCACAGACAAGTCATCCAGCGCGGCTTGCAGGGCGCCTTCGATTTTTTCCACCGGCAGTGGCTCACCGATTACACCGGTGGAGTAAGGCAGCACTTGGCTGGCGTCCACGCCAGTCAACTGGGCCAGCTTTGCGCAAGTGCGGGCAGCGGCCACCAGGCCAGGCTCGCCGGTGCCGGCGTTGGCGTTACCGGTGTTGGTCAGCAGGTAGCGAATCGAACCGGCCACGCGTTGTTTGGCCAGGATTACCGGCGCGGCGCAGAACGCATTGAGGGTGAATACACCGGCGACAGTCGAACCTTCGGCACAGCGCATCACCACCACATCCTTGCGCCCGGGGCGCTTGATGCCGGCCGAAGCGATACCGAGTTCAAAACCGGCAACCGGGTGCAATGTGGGCAAAGGACCAAGACCAACAGCCATGAATGCGCTCCTTAAAAATAGATGATGTCTGTGCCGTCGCTATCGACGGTGGGAATTAATGGCAAAACGCCGCGACGGCTGATGCCGGTCGCGGCGCGGGGTGTTGCAGCGTCAGGCAAAAATCTTAGTTGATTTCGCCGTGGCAGTGTTTGAACTTCTTGCCCGAACCACACCAGCACAGTTCGTTGCGGCCCAGCTTCTGATCATTGCGAACCGGAGTTTGCGCCAAGGCCACATCGACCTCTTCGCCCAACACCTCAGGCGCTTCCAGGCCCGGTGCTTCGTCGTGCTGGAACTGCATGCGCGCAGCCAATGCTTCGGCTTCCTGGCGCAGGCGAGCTTCTTCCTCGATCGGGTCTTCGCGACGCACCTGAACGTGGGACAGCACGCGAATCGAATCGCGCTTGATCGAATCCAGCAGCTCGGAGAACAGCGTGAACGACTCGCGCTTGTACTCTTGCTTCGGGTTCTTCTGGGCGTAACCACGCAAGTGGATACCGTGACGCAAGTGGTCCATGGTCGACAGGTGGTCTTTCCACAGGTCGTCCAGCACACGCAGTACGATTTGTTTCTCGAAGGTGCGCAGCGCTTCGGCACTCGCCTGCTCTTCTTTCTCGTTGTACGCGGCCAGCAGCTCGGTCATCAGCTTCTCGCGCAGGGTTTCTTCGTACAGGTGATCGTCTTCGTCCAGCCACTGCTGAACCGGCAGGTCGACACCGAAATCGCTCTTCAACGCCGCTTCCAGACCGGCAACATCCCACTGCTCAGGCAGGGACTGTGGCGGGATATGCGCGCTGACGGTGGCGTTGAGCACGTCCTGACGGAAATCGGCAATGGTCTCGCCAATGTTGTCGGCGGCCAGCAACGTGTTACGCATGTGATAAATCACTTTACGCTGTTCGTTGTTGACGTCATCGAACTCGAGCAGTTGCTTACGAATGTCGAAGTTACGGCCTTCTACCTTGCGCTGGGCCTTCTCGATGGCGTTGGTCACCATCCGGTGCTCGATCGCTTCACCGGACTGCATGCCCAGGGCCTTCATGAAGTTCTTCACCCGATCGGAGGCGAAGATGCGCATCAGGCTGTCTTCCAGCGACAGATAGAAACGGCTGGAACCGGCGTCACCCTGACGACCGGCACGACCACGCAGCTGGTTGTCGATACGGCGCGATTCGTGACGCTCGGAGGCGATCACCTGCAGGCCGCCGGATTCCAGCACGGCCTGGTGACGTTTCTGCCAGTCGGCCTTGATCTGAGCGATCTGCTCAGGGCTCGGGTTTTCGAGCGCCGCGACTTCCACTTCCCAGTTACCGCCCAACAGGATGTCGGTACCACGACCGGCCATGTTGGTGGCAATGGTCAGTGCGCCTGGGCGACCGGCCTGGGCGATGATCTCGGCTTCTTTTTCGTGGAACTTGGCGTTGAGGACTTTGTGCTCGATGCCTTCCTTGTTGAGCAGGTTGGACACGTGCTCGGAAGTCTCGATGGTGGCAGTACCCACCAGGATCGGACGTCCCTGGGCCATGCCGTCCTTGATGTCGTTGATGATTGCCGCGTATTTCTCTTCGGCCGTCAGGAACACCAGGTCGTTGTAGTCTTTACGCGCCAGCGGCTTGTTCGGTGGAATCACCATCACGGCCAGGTTGTAGATCTGGTGGAACTCGAACGCTTCGGTGTCGGCCGTACCGGTCATGCCGGACAGTTTGTTGTACAGACGGAAGTAGTTCTGGAAGGTCGTGGAGGCCAACGTCTGGCTTTCAGCCTGGATGTTGAGCCCTTCCTTGGCTTCGATGGCCTGGTGCAGGCCTTCGGACAGACGACGACCCGGCATGGTACGGCCGGTGTGTTCGTCAACCAGTACGACCTGACCGTCCTGGACGATGTATTCGACGTTGCGATGGAACAGCTTGTGGGCGCGCAGGCCGGCATACACGTGGGTCAACAGGCCCAGGTTGTGGGCCGAGTACAGGCTTTCGCCCTCGGCCAGCTCGCCGATCTGGGTCAGCATCTCTTCGACGAACTGGTGACCGGCTTCGTTGAGCTCGACCTGACGGGTCTTCTCGTCGATGGAGAAGTGACCTTCTTTGGTCACCACGTCTTCCACTTCCTCGATGTGCTGCTCCAGACGCGGGATCAACTTGTTGATCTCGGTGTACAGGCGCGAGCTGTCTTCGGCCTGGCCGGAGATGATCAGCGGGGTACGGGCTTCGTCGATGAGGATGGAGTCGACTTCGTCGATCACGGCAAAATTGAGTTCGCGCTGGAATTTTTCTTCCATGCTGAACGCCATGTTGTCGCGCAGGTAATCGAAACCGAATTCGTTGTTGGTGCCGTAGGTGATGTCGGCCGCGTACGCGGCGCGCTTCTCTTCCGGCGGCTGGAACGGCGTTACCACGCCAACGGTCAGGCCGAGGAATTCATACAGCGGGCGCATCCAGTTGGCGTCCCGGCGAGCCAGGTAGTCGTTCACCGTCACAACGTGCACGCCCTTGCCGGACAGTGCGTTGAGGTAAACACCCAGGGTTGCCACCAGGGTCTTGCCTTCACCAGTGCGCATTTCGGCAATCATGCCTTCATGCAAGGTCATGCCGCCGATCAACTGCACGTCGAAGTGGCGCATGCCCATGACACGCTTACCGGCTTCACGGGCGACCGCAAAGGCTTCGGGAAGCAGCTTGTCGAGGGTTTCACCTTTGGCTATGCGGGCCTTGAACTCTTGGGTCTTGGCGCGCAATTGCTCGTCCGAAAGGGCAACCATCTGCTCTTCGAAAGCATTGACCAGCTGCACCGTCTTGAGCATGCGTTTAACTTCGCGCTCATTCTTGCTTCCAAAAAGTTTCTTTAACAAAGGCGCAAACATATCGGCAGGTTCTTCCACACATAGGGATGGAGGGCGCACCGTGAGTGGCCCGAGCAGCCCTCACGGCCGCATGCGAACGCGCATTCTACCCGGAATCGTGGGTGAGGAAAGTGGCGTTATTCCCCGATGCTGGCATGGCGCTGTGAGAGGGCCTGTTTAAAATAAGGGCTTTTGCTGGAACTTCAACCCATCAGGCGCAGAAGTTACCTATTGATTTTACGAGCAAAGCGCTGCGTGACGCATTGGCTGGGGGGCACACAGGCGCTTTCTGCTAAGATGGCGGCTCTGTTACTTAAGGTGTCTAAACATGGCATTTCGCCCTCTTACAGCCCGCGCGCCCAGCGTGTTGCTCCGCGAAGCCAAGCCGTTGAAAGCCATCTTCGGCCATGCGCAACGCTTGGGCCATTTGCAACGCCTGGTCGAAAGCCAGCTACAACCTGCCGCACGTGAACATTGCCATGTGGCGTCCTGGCGCGAAGGAAATTTGCTGTTAATTGTCACCGACGGTCATTGGGCGACCCGTTTGCGCTATCAGCAAAAACGCCTGCAGCGACAATTGATGGCCTTTGATGAATTTGCCAGTTTGACCCGTATCCAGTTCAAGGTGCAGCCGCCGACCGTGCAGCAAGGCGCGGTGGGGCACACCATCAACCTGTCGATAAATGCGGCCGAAACCATTCAGGCAACGGCCGACGGGATCAGCGATCCGGGCTTGCGCGCAGCACTGGAGCGATTGGCCGCGCACGCCAAGCCCAAATCTGAATAGCTACTTACGCTTGCTGCCGCCCAGCAACGAGCCCAACAAACCCCGCACCAACTGCCGGCCCATCTGATTGGCGGCCTGTTGCATGGCTGACTTGAGTGCCTTGCCGGCCGCAGTGCCCAAAAACGCCCCGGCCTTGTCGGTAAAGCTCGGTTCTTCGGCAGCAGGCGTGGCTGCCTCAGTCGGCCCGAGCTCCTTGCGCGCCATCAACACTTCATAGGCCGACTCTCGATCAATCGGCTTGTCATAGCGCCCCAGCAACGGCGAGTTGGCAATCAGCGCGGCGCGTTCGGTTTCGCTGAGCGGCCCGATGCGCGATTGCGGCGGCGCTACCAGCACGCGTTGGACTACTTCCGGCGTGCCCTTTTCCTGCAAGGTGCCCACCAGTGCCTCACCAGTGCCCAGCTCTGTGAGCACCGACAAGGTGTCGAACGCCGGGTTGGCCCGAAAGCCATCCGCTACCGCGCGCAGGGATTTCTGCTCTTTCGTGGTGAACGCCCGCAAGCCGTGCTGAATACGCAGACCAAGTTGCGCCAGGACCGTGTCAGGCAAATCAGCGGGGGATTGCGTGACAAAGTACACACCGACACCCTTGGAGCGGATCAGGCGTACCACTTGCTCCAGTCGATCCTGCAAAGCCTTGGGCGTGTCGGCAAACAACAAATGCGCCTCATCGAAAAACAGCGCGAGCAACGGTTTGTCGGCATCCCCGCGCTCCGGCAACTGCTCGAACAGTTCGGCCAGCAGCCACAGCAGGAAAGTCGCGTACACCTTGGGCGCCTCGTGCACCAGCCGGCTGGCGTCGAGCAGATGGATTCGCCCGCGGCCGTCGCTGGCCGGCTGCAAAATATCTTCAAGCTGCAGGGCCGGCTCACCAAACAAGGCTTCAGCGCCCTGTTGTTCAAGCACCGCCAAGCGCCGCAACAGCGCCTGGCTGGAGCCGGTGGTCATCAGCGCGGCATCGTCACCCAGCAGCTGCGGGTGATAGCGCAGATGGTTGAGCAATGCCTTGAGGTCTTTGAGGTCGAGCAGCAGCAGGCCTTCGCGGTCCGCCACTTTGAAGGTGGCATAGAGTGCCGACTGCTGGCTGTCGGTGAGTTCCAACAGGCTGCCGAGCAATAAAGGTCCCATTTCGCTGATGGTCGTGCGAAGCGGATGACCCGACTGCCCGTGGATATCCCACAGCGTTACCGGATAAGCCTTCGCCGTGTAATTAAGGAAGGGCATGCCCGCGATGCGCTCAGCCACTTTACCTTGAGGGTTCGCGGCAGCCCCCAGACCACATAGATCGCCTTTGATATCAGCGGCGAACACGGCCACACCCGCATCACTGAACGCTTCCGCCAGGCGCTGCAAGGTGACGGTCTTGCCGGTGCCCGTGGCGCCGGCAATCAGGCCGTGACGGTTGGCCAGGCGCATGGCCTGGGCGATGGGCTGGCCGTCGGGGCCGGCGCCAATAAGGAGTTGCGAGGAGTCAGGCATTTCGTCACCTTTGGTTAATCTTTAGTGCCGCAAGGTCGATACAGATAATTGTAAGACCCACAAAGTCTAAAAACAGGTCGGATGGCTCCTACAGGGACTCACAGAGCTATCACCAGAAGTACCACACCTTTTTTGACGCTGCCATTTTGCGCATCCCATGAGGACGCGCTTCGGATACCAAGACCTTAGCGGACCCTTCAAGCCATGAATAAAAACCTGCGCTTCAGCCACAAAATCCTGCTTGCAGCCGCCCTTATCGTCATCGCCGCCTTCGCATTGTTTACCCTCTACAACGACTACCTGCAACGCAACGCGATTCGCGACGACCTCAATAATTACCTGCATGAAATGGGCGACGTCACCGCCAGCAATATTCAAACCTGGCTCACCGGGCGCATAGCGCTGGTGGAAAACGCAGCACAGAACATTGCCATCAACCCTGAACCCGTCGTGGTCGCCGGCCTGCTGGAACAGAAAGCCCTGACGTCCTCGTTCATGGCCACCTACGTGGGCGACAGCAAAGGCGCCTTCACCATCCGCCCCGACACCAAGATGCCCGATGGCTTCGACCCAAGGGTGCGCCCCTGGTACAAGGGCGCCCAGTCCAGCAATGGCTCAACCCTGACTGAACCCTACATTGATGCCGCCACCGGGAAACTGATCATTTCGGTCGCCACCCCCAGCACCACCACAACTGGCCAGAGCATCGGCGTGGTTGGCGGCGACCTGAGTCTGCAAACGCTGGTGGATAACATTGGCGCGCTGAACTTCGGCGGCATGGGTTATGCGTTCCTGGTCAGTGCCGATGGCAAAGTGCTCGTGCACCCGGACAAAAACCTGGTGATGAAGACCCTGGCCGACATGTACCCCAATCACACGCCGAAGATCAGTACTGACTTCAGTGAAGTTCAAGCCAACGGTAAAGACAACATCGTGACCTTTACACCGATCAAGGGCCTGCCCTCGGTGAACTGGTACCTGGGCATTTCGGTGGATAAAGACAAGTCGTTCGCCATGCTCAGCGAGTTCCGCAATTCGGCGATCATCGCCACGATCATCGCGGTGGTGATCATCATTGCGCTGCTGGGCATGCTCATCCGCGTGCTGTTGCAACCCCTGCACGTAATGACCCGCGCGATGCAGGACATCGCCGATGGCGAGGGCGACTTGACCCGCCGCCTGACCATCCAGAACAACGATGAGTTCGGCACGCTGGGCATTGCCTTCAACCGCTTCGTGGAGCGGATTCATACCTCGATCCGCGAAGTGTCCTCGGCCACCGAACAGGTCAACGAAGTCGCTTTGCGCGTGGTCAGTGCCTCCAATTCCTCGATGGTCAACTCTGACGAGCAGGCCAACCGCACCAACAGCGTCGCCGCCGCCATCAACGAACTGGGCGCCGCCGCCCAGGAAATCGCGCGCAACGCCGCACAAGCCTCCAGCCAGGCCAGCGATGCGCGGCACTTGGCCGAAGACGGCCAACAGGTGGTGGATCGCAATATCAAGGCAATGACCCAACTGTCAGCGATGATCAGTGCTTCGAGCAGCAATATAGAAGCGCTGAACAGCAAGACTGTGAACATCGGGCAAATTCTGGAGGTGATCACCAGCATCTCCCAGCAAACCAACTTGCTGGCACTGAACGCCGCCATCGAAGCGGCGCGTGCCGGGGAAGCCGGGCGCGGGTTTGCGGTCGTGGCCGATGAGGTGCGCAACCTGGCCCATCGCACTCAGGAGTCGGCGCAGCAAGTGCAGAAGATGATTGAGGAACTGCAAGTCGGCGCGCGCGACTCGGTCAGCACCATGAGTGAAAGCCAGCGCCACAGCCAGGACAGCGTGGAAATCGCCAACCTGGCCGGCGAGCGCTTGAACAGCGTGACCCAGCGCATTGGCGAGATCGACGGCATGAACCAGTCAGTGGCCACCGCCACCGAGGAGCAAACCTCGGTGGTGGAGTCGATCAACATGGACATTACCGAGATCAATACCCTCAATCAGGAAGGCGTGGAAAACCTGCAATCCACCCTGCGCGCCTGCACCGACCTGGAACAACAGGCCGCTCGCTTGAAACAGTTGGTGGGCAGTTTCCGAATCTGAGCCCAGTGCCCGCCGTTTTTTTAGAGCGGCGGGCCGTTATTTTTCCGGAGGCTCGGATTTGGCCTGTTCGCGCTCCCACAACTCAGCGGCACCCGGAAACTCGGTGCCGTCCTCAGCATCCAGGTCATCCGGGTCATATCGACTTAAACACCCCTCCCCCAGCGTCGCCGGGGCTTGGGAGGTGGCTTTGTCGAGTGGATCGCTCATTGATCAATCCCCAATAGCAGCAAAAAAAAAGGCCTGGGACGATTTAACGCCCAGGCCTGTGCTTCTTCAAGACCTGTATCAGAACACTACGGTCTTGTTGCCGTGCACGAGCACGCGATCTTCCAAGTGATAACGCAGGCCACGGGCCAGCACCATCTTCTCGACGTCACGGCCGAAACGCACCATGTCTTCAATGCTGTCGCTGTGGCTGACGCGTACCACGTCCTGCTCGATGATCGGGCCGGCGTCCAGTTCTTCGGTGACGTAGTGGCACGTTGCGCCAATCAGCTTCACGCCACGCAGGGAGGCTTGGTGGTACGGCTTGGCACCCACAAACGACGGCAGGAAGCTGTGGTGAATGTTGATCACCTTGCCGGCATATTCGCGGCACAGTTCCGGCGGCAGAATCTGCATGTAGCGCGCCAGCACCACCACATCCGCTTCGTGCTGCTTAACCAGGCGGGAAACTTCGGCAAAGGCCGGCTCCTTGTCCTGCGGGTTGACCGGCACGTGGTAGTACGGGATGCCATGCCATTCGACCATGCTGCGCAGGTCGTCATGGTTGGAGATTACGCAAGCGATCTCGCAGTCCAGCTCATCGCTGTGCCAGCGGTGCAGCAGGTCGGCCAGACAATGGGACTCGCGGCTGGCCATCAGCACGACACGTTTTTTCTGTTCGGTGTCGGTGATGTGCCAGGTCATCGAAAACTCTTCGGCGATCGGCGCAAACGCCTCACGAAAAGCTTCAAGACCAAAGGGCAGCGTGTCGGCACGAATTTCGTGACGCATGAAAAACCAACCGCTGAGATCGTCCGAGTGATGGCTCGCCTCGGTGATCCAGCCGTTGTGGGAGGCCAGAAAGTTACTGACTTTGGCAACGATGCCAACCCGGTCCGGGCAAGCAATCACCAGCCGAAAAGTGCGCATTAGGGGGAAACTCCAGAACTTCGCAAAGGCGGCCATTCTAGCGATTGCGCAGAAAAACTGCAGTATTCCTTACGGCTTATTCTGCCCCCACCCTCAGGCTACAGCCCTTAATAGCGTAAGGTTTTACCAACGCTATATGCGTGTCCAACGTGATGCACGGGCAATTGTCGGAAAATAAACGAGATTATCTTTACGTCTACCACCTACTAATTAACTCGATTGCGTAGCAGCGCTACAAACATTCAAAGTAATTCACATAAATGCATCCTTAAATGTTTACTTGGGGTTAGTGCCTGACTATTATTGGGCCACTCTCCTGCCAATCCGCGCTCTACATAAGGTAGTCCACATGTCTCTGATCAACGAATACCGTGCCACCGAAGAAGCTATCAAAGAGCTGCAAGCCCGTTTGAAGAACCTGTCCCAAGACGACAAGCTGCAAACCGAGCTGGAATTCGAAGGCAAACTGCGCACCCTGATGGGTGAATACTCCAAATCCCTGCGTGACATCATCGCGCTGCTGGATCCAGAGTCGAAAGTTAAAGCACCCCGCGGCGCTGTGAAAACTACCGGCACCAAGCGCGCTCGCAAGGTCAAGCAATACAAGAACCCACACAACGGTGAAGTGATTGAAACCAAAGGTGGCAACCACAAGACGCTGAAAGAGTGGAAAGCCAAGTGGGGCGGCGACGTGGTTGAAGGCTGGGCTACCCTGCTGGGCTAAGCCTGGTCGGGCTCTCGCCTGATAAGCGACACAATAAAAAACGCCAGCTTGCTGGCGTTTTTTATTGTCCGAATATTCTCCAATGCCTGACTACAGGTTCAGCCGGGCGGCTAAAGAGTCGGCATACTCCTGCCATTGATCCAGCACCTGACACTGAAACGATGTAGCACTAACAGCCAACTCCTCGCGCGCCTGTTTAAATGCCAACAGGGTAGTCGGCGCGCCCCACTCCGAACTCGACAACCGTTGCTGACAGAAAAGTTTCCAGCGCTGTTGCTCCTCGTTGTTCAAGGTGTCAGGAAAGTTACGCGCGCGGTAGCGGAATAATAATTCCGGCAAACGATGATCATCAAATGGCCACTGCTGATGGGCCAGATGTAAAGGCTCGGCTGCCCGGACTTGTTCGCATAAACGACGATCGCGATCACCAATAAAACCGTCATAGAGCTGCTGCTCGGGATCCGCACTCGGCGCAAAATCTTCCTCGGCATAAATAGCCGCCAACTTATCGCGCCAAACTTCGTGTGCGTCAGTTAGTCGCAGTGCACGTGCCTGGCACGTGTCCATATCCAATTGAAGTCGCTCGCGGTCCTGCGCCCGCAGCACGTTCAATGGGGCAACGACCGGGCAGCGGTTGATATGCACTAACTTGAGCGGTACTGGCAGTTCGCCTTCCGCCAGATCGCCACGGCGCGTGTAGAGGCGCTGGCGCAAGGTATCGGCGTCCAGATCCAGCAACCCCTGCGGGTCCAGCCCAAGGTCACAGACGATCAATGCATTGCGATTGCGCGGGTGCCAGGCCAGCGGCAGCACCACGCCCAAGTAGTGACGCTCGGCGGAAAAGCGTCCGGATATATGGACCATCGGTTGCAGCAGGCGTACCTGATCCATTACCCGCTGCTTGCTGCGCAGTTGAAACAGCCACTCATACAACTTGGGCTGTTTCTCGCGGACCAGACGCGCCAGGGCGATCGTGGCTCGCACGTCCGACAACGCGTCGTGGGCCTCGCCATGATCGATTCCGTTGGCGGCGGTCAAACGCTCAAGCTTGAGAGTGACGCGCCCATCCTGCTCTGGCCAGACGATCCCTTCCGGGCGAAGTGCGTAGGCCGTGCGCACCACATCGATCAAATCCCAGCGACTGTTGCCGCCCTGCCATTCACGGGCGTAAGGGTCGAAAAAATTGCGATACAAACTGTAGCGCGTCATTTCATCGTCAAAACGCAACGTGTTGTAACCGGCACCGCAAGTGCCCGGTGCGGCCAGTTCGGCATGCACTCGGGTCATGAAGTCGGCTTCGGCCAGACCTTTGTCCGCCAGAATGTCAGGGGTGATGCCGGTGATCGCGCAGGCGGCCGGATGAGGCAGGATATCGTCGCTGAGCTGGCAATAAAGGTTGACCGGCGGGCCGATCTCGTTGAGTTCGAGGTCGGTACGAATACCGGCAACCTGAAGCGGGCGATCGCTGCGCGGGTTGATGCCGGTGGTTTCATAGTCGTACCAGAAAATGGAGGTCACGGGTTATTCCTGTGCTGAAGACCGGCAAAGTCTAGGCGCTGTTGGCCGTCCGGGGCCAGCGATACCTTGGCTGTACAAATATCCAGCAAAACCTTGAATGGTTGCTTCCACCGGCGACACTGCTAGCATCCGTGTCTCTTAGCCGCTTCGCACTGCCAGGGATCGCAATGCCGAAAAACCCTTTGGATACCCGCTACCAGATCGAGACCCCTGAAGGCATAGATCTGCCCTTGCGTCCGGCAGGCCTGCCGCCGCGGGTACTGGCCTTTGCTTTCGACCTGGGCTTGCGTGGCTTGGTCATGGGCATCCTGCTCGTGCCGCTGGCCCTGTTGGGCAATATTGGTATTGGCCTGGGTTCATTGCTGCTGTTTCTGGTCAGCTGGTGGTACATGGTCTTGTTCGAAGTGCTCAATCAAGGCTGCTCTCCAGGCAAGCAGGTCATGGGCCTGCGGGTCGTACAGGACGATGGCACGCCTGTCGGCTGGTCCGCCTCGCTGATCCGCAACCTGCTGCGCTTTGTCGACATGCTGCCCTTCGGCTACTTCCTCGGCGCCATCAGTTGCCTGCAACACCCTCATTTCAAACGGCTCGGCGACCTCGCCGCCGGCACCCTGGTGATCTACCGCGAACAATCACTGGCCCGCCCTCGGATACCCCAAGCGGCTGCGTTGCGCCTGCCCTTCGCCCTTGACCTGAGCGAGCAGCGCGCCATTCTCGGCTTCGCCGAACGCCAGGGCGAACTCTCTACCGAACGGGTGCATGAACTGGCGTCCATCCTCGCGGCCCCTCTGCAGGTGTCCCCTGTACGCGCCGTAGAGCAACTCAATGGTGTGGCCCGTGGCTTGTTGGGGCCGACATGAAGCAGAGCCTGTTCGAAAGCCGTCACCAGCCCCAGTGGCAAGCCTTTGCGGCGCAACTGACACAGTTGGAGCAAGGCAAGGCCAAGGCCAGCGACGTGGCGGACTTCCCCCATCACTATCGACGCCTGTGCCAGCACCTCGCGCTGGCACAGGCGCGTGGCTACAGCAGTTATCTGGTAGATCCGCTGCAGCAATTGGCCCTGCGCGGCCACCAGCAGCTCTATCGCCATCGCAGTCAATTGGGAGCGAAGGTTCTGAGCTTCGTCCTGGCCGACTTCCCGCGCCTGGTACGAGAGCAATGGCGCTTCGTGTTAATCGCCGGCCTGTTGTTTTTCGGCAGCCTGCTGGGAATAGCCCTGCTGGTTTACCTGTTTCCCGACCTGATCTACAGCATCGTCAGCGCCCAGCAGGTCGCCGAGATGCAAAGCATGTACGACCCCGCTGCCAGCCGCCTTGGGCGCGCCGCCGAGCGAGCCTCCAGCGAAAACTGGATGATGTTCGGCTACTACGTGATGCACAACATCGGCATCGCCTTCCAGACCTTTGCAGCCGGTTTGCTGTTTGGCCTGGGCAGCGTGTTTTTTCTGATTTTCAACGGTTTGATCATCGGCGCAATCTGCGGCCATCTCACCGAAATTGGCTATGGCCAGACCTTCTGGTCGTTTGTCATCGGCCACGCTGCATTCGAGCTGACCGCCATCGCCCTGGCCGGCGCTGCTGGTTTGCAACTGGGGTGGTCGCTGATCGCGCCGGGACCGCTCGCTCGCAGCGAATCCCTGCGGTTGGCGGCGCGCAAAAGCGTGCAGATGCTCTGCGGTGTGATGGTGTTCCTGCTGATCGCTGCGTTGATAGAGGCGTATTGGTCTTCCACCACCGCTATCACACCTTGGATCAAATACCTGGTGGGCGCCGCGCTTTGGCTGCTGGTGGCCGCTTACCTGATTCTTGCAGGGCGGGCTCACCATGCGCCTGAGTGACGCCAGCGTGGTAATTCGCCCCCGCACTGCCTGGGAGGCCATGGACCTTGGCGTGTTGATGGCCAGGGAGCATCGCTGGCTGTTGATGAGCAGTTGGGCGCTGGTGAGCTTGCCGATATTCGCCTTGCTCACCGTGTTGTTATGGGAGTCTCCCTTTGCCGCTGTTTTTCTGTTTTGGTGGCTCAAACCGGCGTTCGATCGGCTGCCGTTGTACATCCTGTCCAAGGCACTGTTTGGTGAAACACCCAGCGTCAAACAAGCCGTGCGCCATTGGCCACGACTGCTAAAAAGCCAGCTGCTGGTCAGCCTGACCTGGCGGCGTCTGAGCCTGAGCCGCAGTTTCGTGCTGCCAGTGAGCCAACTCGAAGGCCTGGGTGGCCAGGCGCGTCAACACCGCCTTGGCGTGCTGTTACAACGCAACGCAGGGGCCGCGCGCTGGCTGACAATCATTGGCACGCACCTGGAAATCGGCCTGTGGTTTGGCTGCATGGCGCTGTTCTACCTCTTCATTCCTGAACAACTTGAACGGGATTGGGACTGGCAACGGCTGGCGCTCGCCACCCGTTCGCAAGCGCTGTGGCTGGAGCATCTGGGCAACGCGTTCTATGCGCTGATATTGGTGTTCTGGGAGCCTATCTACGTCGCCTGCGGTTTCAGCCTGTACCTCAACCGCCGTACCGTGCTGGAGGCCTGGGACCTGGAACTGGTATTCCGGCGTTTACGCCAGCGCCTGGGCAGCGTGGCGACGCTACTGCTGTTGGCGGTCGGACTGATGCTGCAGGCCAGCCCACAGGTCATGGCGGATGAGTCCAGTAGCCCAAAGCAACTGAGCACCCCGGCCGCGAGTCAATCCATCAAGACTCTGCTGGCCCTCCCCCCGTTCAAGAACCCGGAAACCGTCACCCGCTATCGCTTCGGCGAAGACCAGCCTGCGGCCAAAGGCACCGCGCACGGTGATGGCAAATTACCCGGATGGTTACAGGCACTGCTCGATCATCTCAACAGCAACACCTTCAAACACCTAGGCCAAGGATTGGAAATACTCCTGTGGAGCCTGTTGATTGGAGGCCTCGCGTTGCTCGGCTGGCACTACCGCGACGGGTTGCAGGCTTTTGTCAGTCGGCGCGCAATCAGTCAACCCAGGGTTACCAAGCCCGCTCCAACGCAGTTATTCGGCCTGGAACTGGGCATAGACACTTTGCCCGACGACATCGCCAGCACTGCCGAACACTTATGGCCCACACAACCACGGCAAGCCCTCAGCCTTCTGTACCGAGGCCTGCTCAGCCACCTGTTGCATGACTACAACATGCAACTGAAAACCGCCGACACCGAAGGCCAGGTCCTGGAGCGTGTTCACCAATTACAACAACCACAGCTGCTGGTGTTCAGTGATGAGCTGACACGCCACTGGCAGAACCTGGCCTACGGCCACCGGCTGCCCCCGCTCGCCGCCCAGCAAAAGCTCTGCAGCGACTGGCGTGCGTTGTTCAAGTCGGACGCCGGGCAATGAACCGCCTGTTACTGTGGGCAGGTGTACTGCTGGCGTGCCTGCTGGGGGCCGGTGCATTTTATGCCTGGCACAAGGCGATCCCTTATGACGAAGTGGTTGATCGCGGCCCATCGCCCCAAGCGCGGGAGAATCCCTATTTGGCAGCAGAGTACTTTCTGCGCCAGCAAGGCCTGAGCGTCGAGCATGCCAATAGCCTTGAACGCCTCGCTCACCTCCCGCCACAAGGCCACAGCCTTCTGCTGTTGGGTGATCGCGCCAACATGACGCCACGTCAGGTGGATCAACTGCTGGAGTGGGCGAAGTCCGGTGGCCATTTGCTGCTGGTCGCCGAAGCGCTGTGGGATGAAGAGACAGGTAAAAGCGGCGACCTGCTGCTTGATCGATTGAACATCCACCAGACATTGAGCGAAACCTTCGATGAACCAGCCACGACGCGCAAAAAGAAAACGCCGGACCTGACCAAACTCTACGTCGACAATGAAACCGCCCCGGCGTACTTCAGTTTCGATACCGACTTCAACCTCACCGATCCCAAACACCTGGCACAGTTTTCAGCCAACAGCGCCAAATCCAGCCATCTCATGCAACGCAACCTCGGGCACGGCACCGTAACCGTGGTAACCGACAGCGAGCTGTGGAAAACCCCGGGCATCGGCCAACACGATAACGCCTGGCTGCTGTGGTACCTCAACCAAGGTACTGGCGTGACCTTGTTGTTCAACAGCGACGTAGACAGCCTGTTGACCCTGTTGATGCGCTATTTCCCCCAAGCCTTGGTGGCACTCCTGGCGCTGATTGCCCTGGCACTCTGGCAGACCGGCATGCGCCAGGGCCCGATCCAGGCGCCTGCGCCCAGGGCACGTCGGCAGTTGCAGGAGCATTTGAAGGCCAGCGCCGATTTCCTGCTGCGCCGCACCGGCCAGGGCACGCTCTTGCACGCCCTGCAGCGTGACATTCAGCGCGCTGCCCGCCGACGTCACCCTGGCTTTGAACACCTCGACACCGCTCAACAGTGGCAGGTACTTGAACGCCTGACGCGCCAACCCTCCCACATCATCAGTCAGGCCCTAGGCCCACTCCCGGCAAAACGGCTCACCAGCGCCGATTTCAGCCGTCAGGTGGCATGCCTGCAAACTCTCAGGAATGCCCTATGAGCGAACTCCCTGCAGCCACTGCCCCTACCGCCGAAAGCCTTCAACACGCCAGCCAGCAGGCACAGGCCCTGCGCGTTGAACTGCGCAAGGCGGTGATTGGCCAGGATCAGGTGATCGACGACGTACTGACCGCGCTGATCGCTGGCGGGCATGTCCTGCTCGAAGGCGTACCCGGCCTGGGCAAGACGTTGCTGGTGCGTGCCCTGGCGCGTTGCTTTGGTGGCGATTTCGCACGTATCCAGTTCACACCGGACCTGATGCCCAGCGATGTCACCGGCCACGCCGTGTATGACCTGCACACCGAGCAGTTCAAGCTGCGCAAGGGGCCGCTGTTCACTCACTTGCTGCTGGCCGATGAAATCAACCGCGCTCCGGCCAAGACTCAAGCCGCCTTGCTTGAAGCCATGCAGGAGCGCCAAGTCACTCTCGAAGGCGAGGCGCTGCCTATCGGTCAGCCCTTCATGGTGCTGGCGACCCAGAACCCTATCGAACAGGAAGGTACTTACCCCCTGCCCGAAGCCGAACTCGACCGTTTCATGCTCAAGGTGCGCATGGACTACCCCGATGCTCGGCAAGAACTGGAGATGGTGCGCGAAGTGACTCGCTCGTCCCGGGCAGACATGCTCGATGTGCACCCGCTACGTACAGTGCTGCAGGCCCAGGACGTGTTGCACCTGCAGCAGGTTGCGAGCGAACTGGCGCTGGATGAGCAAGTCCTCGACTACGCCGTGCGCCTGGCGCGAGCCACCCGCACGTGGCCTGGGCTGGCCATCGGCGCCGGCCCTCGGGCCTCCATCGCCCTGGTTCGCGGGGCACGGGCACGCGCTTTGTTGCGTGGCGGTGAATTCGTCACCCCTGACGATATCAAGGGGTGCGCGCTGGCTGTATTGCGTCACCGGGTGCGCATTGCGCCGGAACTGGACATCGACGGGCTCGAGGTAGACCAAGTGCTCCAGCAACTGCTGGACCAGATCGCGGCGCCCCGGCAGTGACTCGTCCATGAAGCCGACCCGCCTGTTGCTCAGCTGGCTGAGCGTGCTGCTGGGCCTGAACATCCTGCTCGGCGCCGCAACGGCGCTGCAGCTTAAAGTGCCCGACACGCTGCACTCGATAGCCTGGGGCTTGTTACTGGCGCTGTTGCTGCTGGCGCTGCTGGATTCCGTGCGCCTGAAGCGTCGCCCCGGTGTGCAAGTACAACGGCAAATGCCGGGCAGCCTGGCACTCGGACGCTGGGGGGAAGTGCGCCTGACCCTGACGCACGATCACTCGCAACCAATCACAGTGAAGGTGTTCGATCATGTTCCTGACGGCTTGAGCATGGAAAACCTGCCCCAAAGCATTGAACTGCGCCCCGGTGAACACAGCGAACTGGGCTACCGCCTGCGGCCTTTGCGCCGTGGACACTTCAGCTTCAGCCGCTGTGAAATTCATCTGCCCAGCCCCATTGGGCTATGGTCGGCACGGCAATTTGTCGAGGTCAGCGATACGACTCGCGTCTACCCGGATTTCGCTCACTTATACGGCGCACAGTTGCTCGGTGTGGATAACTGGCTCAGCCAACTCGGCGTGCGCCAACGCCAGCGAAGGGGCCTGGGGCTGGAATTCCACCAACTGCGCGAATTTCGCGAGGGTGACAGCCTGCGCCAGATCGATTGGAAGGCCACCGCACGACAACGCACACCCATCGCCCGTGAATACCAGGACGAGCGCGACCAGCAGATTGTGTTCATGCTCGATTGCGGTCGACGCATGCGCAGTCAGGACGGCGATTTGTCACATTTCGACCATGCACTCAACGCCTGCCTGTTGCTCAGTTATGTCGCGCTGCGTCAGGGCGATGCCGTGGGGCTGAGCACCTTTGCCAGTGACCAGCCGCGTTACCTGGCGCCGGTCAAGGGCAGCGGCCAGCTGAACCTGCTGCTCAATGCGGTGTACGACCTGAATACCACCCGCCGCACGGCCGACTATCAAGCTGCGGCCAGCCAACTGCTGGCCCGGCAAAAACGCCGGGCGCTGGTGATCGTGGTCACCAATCTGCGCGATGAGGACGATGAAGCTCTGCTGACAGCGGTCAAGCGCATCAGCCGACAGCATCGGGTACTGGTGGCCAGCCTGCGGGAGGAAGTACTCGATGATTTGCGCCAGGCCCCGGTGCAAACCCTGCCCGAAGCATTGGCTTATTGCGGGACGGTCGACTACCTCAATGCACGCAACGAACTCCATGACCGGTTGAGCGCCCATGGGTTATCCGTACTGGACACGCCGCCATCAGCGTTGGGGGCCGCGCTCGTCACGCGTTATCTGGGTTGGAAAAAAGCCGGAGTGTTCTAAACGCGTGCTGACACAAACACATTTCCAAGGCCGGGCTAACGATCCAACCCGGGCCAACACGTTCAATGCCTAAGCGGATGCCTGTAACGGATCGAAGCTGAAGTAATTCAACAAGGCGCTGATCAGCTGGCTGTACTCTTCGCCCGCCTCGATCACGCTGAACCCCGAGTCGTAGTGCTGCGGGTTGATGTCTTCATGGCTCCACAAGCAGGTCGCGGTCAGGTCAATTGCCTGGCACTCGCCGGTCGGGCCAGGAATTTTCAGACGCAACTCGAAATCCACGTCGACCATCATGGGCAACTGGCTGATCAACATCAGCCCACTTTCGGACGCGTTGCCCAGAAAACCGATAGGTTTATCGGTAACACGGTTGAATACCTGCAGGAAGCAAGGTAGCTGGTGCCGCTCGATCCGTCGGTGGGTAAACATGTGAGATCGCCATCCAATGGCCATGCCCTGGCCGGTCCAGTGATTCGGAACGAGCCAATGGCTCGCTCTCCCTGGATCTCGGTGTGCCAACAGACGTCGCTATGGTCACTAAACAACTGCCGAATCCGGGCCTCGCATTCGTTCGAATAGAAACTTGTACAAACGAACACCCAAAGGATAGCTCAAGACTGGCGACGGGCCAGCTATAGCATGACAAATATCATTACAACGACGCCGGCCGTGTCTGTGCAGCACTGGCGCCGGGGTAATGCCCCAACTGCTGCAGGGTGTCGAGCCTGGCTCGCGCACGGTAGGCGTACTCACTTGTCGGGTACTGGCTGATGATGAATTGGTAGGTCTGGACGGCATCCACGAACAATTTCTGCCGCTCCAGGCATTGGCCGCGCAACATCGAGACCTCCGGTTGCACGTAGCGACGGGTGCGGCTCTCGCGGTCAACCTGGGACAATTCCAGCGTGACGCGCTCGCAATCACCCACCCCATAGGCACGGTAAGCGTTGTTCAAATGGTGGTCCATCGACCAGCGGGTACAGCCGACAACACTGACGGCCAGGGCAGCAACGAGCAAAATTCGCATGGGGGTTCTCCTGTCTTGAGCAGTGTATCGACCCCTCGTCGAAAATCTTCAAGGATGTTCGTCTATTCAACCGCTGCAAAAACAAGCCAATCGTCGATAAGTAGTGCAAACGAACAATGACTACAACGAAAGAGCATAGTAGCCTTCTCCAGCGCTTGAACTCAGGAGTCTGTGCATGTCCGTCCGTCGTACCAAAATCGTCGCCACCCTTGGCCCGGCCAGTAACTCGCCGGAAGTCCTCGAACAGCTGATTCTGGCTGGTTTGGACGTTGCCCGTCTGAACTTCTCCCACGGCACCCCGGACGAGCACAAGGCTCGCGCCAAGCTGGTGCGTGACCTGGCCGCCAAGCACGGCCGCTTCGTGGCGCTGCTGGGTGACCTGCAAGGCCCGAAAATCCGTATCGCCAAATTCGCCAACAAGCGTATCGAGCTGAAGATCGGTGACAAGTTCACCTTCTCCACCAGCCATTCGCTGACCGAAGGCAACCAGCAAGTCGTGGGTATCGACTACCCGGATCTGGTCAAGGACTGCGGCGTCGGCGACGAGCTGCTGCTGGACGATGGCCGCGTGGTCATGCGCGTCGACACCGCCACCCCGACCGAACTGCACTGCACCGTGATCATCGGTGGCCCGCTGTCCGACCACAAAGGCATCAACCGTCGCGGCGGTGGCCTGACGGCGCCGGCGCTGACTGAAAAAGACAAAGCCGACATCAAGCTCGCCGCAGAAATGGAAGTGGACTACCTCGCCGTGTCCTTCCCGCGCGACGCTGCCGACATGGAGTACGCCCGTAAACTGCGCGACGAAGCCGGCGGTACTGCCTGGCTGGTAGCGAAGATCGAACGCGCCGAAGCCGTTGCCGATGACGAAACCCTCGACGGCCTGATCAAGGCTTCCGACGCTGTAATGGTTGCGCGTGGCGACCTGGGCGTGGAAATCGGTGACGCCGAGCTGATCGGCATCCAGAAAAAGATCATCCTGCACGCCCGCCGCCATAACAAAGCGGTGATCGTGGCGACCCAGATGATGGAGTCGATGATCCAGAACCCGATGCCAACCCGCGCCGAAGTGTCCGACGTAGCCAACGCCGTGCTCGACTACACCGACGCCGTGATGCTCTCGGCTGAAAGTGCTGCCGGCCCGTACCCGTTGGAAGCCGTACAGGCCATGGCGCGGATCTGCGTCGGTGCCGAAAAGCACCCGACCAGCAAGACCTCCAGCCACCGCATCGGCAAAGTGTTCGAAAGCTGCGACCAGAGCATCGCCCTGGCAGCCATGTACACTGCCAACCACTTCCCGGGCGTTAAAGCGATCATCGCCTTGACCGAAAGTGGCTACACGCCGTTGATCATGTCGCGCATCCGTTCCTCGGTGCCGATCTACGCGTTCTCCCCGCACCGTGACACCCAGGCTCGCGCAGCGATGTTCCGTGGCGTGTACACCGTGCCGTTCGACCCGGCCTCGTTGCCGCCGCATGAAGTCAGCCAGGCTGCCATCGACGAGCTGATCAAGCGCGGCGTTGTGGAGAAAGGCGACTGGGTCATCCTGACCAAGGGCGACAGCTACCACACCATCGGTGGCACCAACGGCATGAAGATCCTGCACGTTGGCGACCCAATGGTCTGAGTGACAGCCTGACATGCAAAAAGCCCCGCCATGTGAATGGCGGGGCTTTTTGCATGTCAGGCTGGCGGTTGTGTTGGCGTCACTGGCCTCTTCGCGAGCAAGCCCGCTCCCACATTTGACCGCACACACCCTGAAGAAACACGCTCGAATGTGGGAGCGAGCTTGCTCGCGAAGACGTCAGAACAATCGACAAAAATCTAGCGCCTGGTGACAAAAGCCGACAACGCCGCAATCGCCTCCGGCGATTTCAACCGCTGCGTAAACAAAGCCCCCTCCTCTTCAATCACTTGGCGCAACTGCTCGCGATCCACACTTTTCATCAAGTGTTTGCTGACTTGCACCGCGCCCGGCGCCAGCGCCTCAAAACGTTCAGCCACTTCCCGCGCCTTGGCCAGCGCCGCTTCACCGCTGCTCAACGCCTGCGTGGCAATGCCCCACGCGGCCGCCTGCTCACCGGTGAATCCCTCGCCCAGCAGCAACAGCTCAGCCGCCTTGGCATGCCCGAGCAATCGCGGCAGGATCAGGCTTGAGCCAAACTCCGGACACAGCCCAAGGTTGACGAATGGCATGCGCAAGCGCGCGTCGCGGCTGATATAGACCAGGTCGCAATGCAGCAGCAGGGTCGTGCCGATGCCCACCGCCGCGCCGGCCACAGCGGCGATCACTGGCTTGCGGCAATTGAGCAGGCTTTTCATAAAGTGAAACGGCGGGCTGTCGAGGTCGCTGGGCGGCTGTTCAAGGAAATCGCCGATGTCATTACCGGCGGTAAAACACTCACGGCTGCCCTGAATCAGCACGGCACGGATGTCTGGGTCCGCATCGGCCTGCTCCAACGCGTGAGCCAATTGCGTGTACATGGCGCGGGTCAGGGCGTTTTTCTTGTCCGGGCGGTTGAGCTGCAAGGTCAGCAGCCCGCGTTCGCGTTGCAGCAGGATGGCGTCGGTCATGGTGGATCTCGCGGCTGTAGAAATCAGCGCTCAACCACGGGGCACAAACACATCGGCCAGCAGTTGATTGCGCGGCAGACCGGCCAGGAACAAGCGCTTGGAAAACGCCTCGACGCTGACAGGGTGCCCGCAGAGTAAGGCCAGAGTTTGCCGCGAAACAAGCCGCAGTTGCGCCAATGCCTGGGTCAACTCAGCCGCAGTCCACAGCTCCACGGTCACGTTCGGATGCTGCAAAGCCAACTGCGCCAGGGGCTCGGCCAGGTAATGCGCGTCGGCATCATGAGCCAGGTGAATCACACGGATAGCGCCCTGATGATCCTGGCGCAACGCCTCGCGCAGCACGCCCCATAACGGCCCAAGCCCGGTGCCGGCGGCCAGTAGCCATAGCGGCCGCGAATGCCAGTCGGGATCGTATTGCAGCGCCCCGCCCCTCAACTCGCCCAGGCGCAGGTCGTCTCCCACTTGCAACTGGCGGGCAATATTTATGAATTCACCGGGCTGACGGCAATCGAGGTGAAACTCCAGGAAGGGATCTTCCTGAGGCAAGCTCGCCAGGGAATAGGGCCGCGCCACCTGTCCCGCCCACACCACCAGATGCTGCCCGGCGCGATAACGCAGGCCACGCTCCGGTTGCAAGCGCAGGCGCAACACACTCGCATTCAACCAGTCGACGCCCACCACCTTGGCGGGCAAACCGTCACGCAGCGGGTCGAACGTTTCGACTTGCACGTCCCCGACAACCTGGCATTGGCACGCCAAACGCCACCCCTGCTGACGTTGCGCCGGGCTCAAGGCGTCGGGTTGTTTGTCCTCGACCGCACCCTGGCAGCGCACCAGGCACGCATGGCAACTGCCCGCCCGACAACTGTAAGGCACGGCCACACCCGCCAGATTCAGGGCATCCAGCAAGTTGCTGCCGGTGGCTACCGACCAGTGGCGTTCGCCGACGTGCAGTTCAGGCATATAAGGTCTCAATCAGAAGAGGCGCGCACAGGGAATCATGCCTGCGACAGTTTGACCATAGTCGGGTGTATCGGCCACCGCGCCGGGTTATACTGCCGCGCCTTTTTAGCGTCGCGCCTGCACCTACGGCGTGCCTTGGAAAGGTGGACTCAGCCGACCGATGTACCCCACTGAGCCACCTTTATTGAATGTTCCCTTATAGAGGAGCGCGACTCATGACCGTGATCAAGCAAGACGACCTGATTCAGAGCGTTGCCGACGCCCTGCAATTCATTTCCTACTACCACCCCGTTGACTTCATCCAGGCGATGCACGAAGCCTACCTGCGCGAAGAATCGCCGGCAGCCCGTGACTCCATTGCGCAGATCCTGATCAACTCGCGCATGTGCGCCACCGGCCATCGCCCGATCTGCCAGGACACCGGTATCGTCACCGTGTTCGTGCGCGTGGGCATGGACGTACGTTGGGATGGCGCCACCATGGGCCTGGACGACATGATCAACGAGGGCGTGCGTCGCGCCTACAACCTGCCGGAAAACGTCCTGCGTGCATCGATCCTCGCCGACCCGGCAGGTGCGCGTAAAAACACCAAGGACAACACCCCGGCCGTGATCCACTACTCCATCGTCCCGGGTAACACCGTGGAAGTGGACGTGGCAGCCAAGGGCGGCGGTTCCGAGAACAAGTCGAAAATGGCCATGCTCAACCCGTCCGACTCGATCGTCGACTGGGTGCTCAAGACCGTTCCGACCATGGGCGCCGGCTGGTGCCCACCGGGCATGCTGGGCATCGGCATCGGCGGCACCGCCGAGAAAGCTGCGGTCATGGCCAAGGAAGTGTTGATGGAATCCATCGACATCCACGAGCTGAAAAAGCGCGGCCCGCAGAACCGTATCGAAGAGATGCGCCTGGAGCTGTTCGAGAAGGTCAACCAACTGGGCATCGGCGCCCAGGGCCTGGGTGGCCTGACCACCGTGCTCGACGTGAAAATCATGGACTACCCGACCCACGCCGCCTCGCTGCCGGTGTGCATGATCCCCAACTGCGCCGCCACCCGTCACGCACACTTCGTGCTCGACGGTTCGGGCCCGGCGTCGCTGGAAGCGCCATCGCTGGACGCCTACCCGGAAATCGTCTGGGAAGCCGGCCCATCGGCCCGCCGCGTCAACCTCGACACGCTGACCCCGGAAGAAGTGCAAAGCTGGAAACCGGGCGAAACCGTGTTGCTCAACGGCAAGATGCTCACTGGCCGCGACGCGGCGCACAAGCGCATGGTCGAGATGCTGAACAAGGGCGAAACCCTGCCGGTAGACCTCAAGGGTCGCTTCATCTACTACGTCGGCCCGGTTGATCCGGTGCGCGAAGAAGTGGTTGGCCCGGCTGGCCCGACCACCGCCACGCGGATGGACAAGTTCACCCGTCAGATCCTCGAGCAGACCGGCCTGCTGGGCATGATCGGCAAATCCGAGCGCGGCCCGACCGCCATCGAAGCGATCAAGGACCACAAAGCCGTGTACTTGATGGCTGTGGGCGGTGCGGCGTACCTGGTGGCGCAAGCCATCAAGAAGTCGCGCGTAGTCGCGTTCGCCGAACTGGGCATGGAAGCGATCTACGAGTTCGACGTGAAGGACATGCCGGTCACCGTTGCGGTGGACAGCAAGGGCGAATCCGTACACATCACCGGTCCTGCCATCTGGCAGAAAAAGATCAGTGAAAGCCTGGCGGTAGAAGTGCAGTAAGCACTTCACTGCGAGGA
Organism: Pseudomonas sp. 14P_5.3_Bac1; assembly: GCF_025466135.1. Taxonomy (NCBI): domain Bacteria; kingdom Pseudomonadati; phylum Pseudomonadota; class Gammaproteobacteria; order Pseudomonadales; family Pseudomonadaceae; genus Pseudomonas; species Pseudomonas sp. 14P_5.3_Bac1. Next base: position 80,741 of record NZ_JANLOF010000081.1, read on the forward strand.
TAAAGGCGACTGCGGCCCATGGCCCAGTCGCCTTTTTTATGGCTTGCTCATTCCTTTGGGCCAGTGGGGTCTGTTGCGGCTGGTGGGCATGTTGTGGCTAGAGGGATTGGTTGTGGCGAGCGGGCTTGCCCCGCGTTGGGTGGCGAAGCCGCCCCAATAAGGCCACCGCAGTGTGCCAGGCCTATCGCGGGGGCAGTTTTTAGGGCGGCTTCGCCCCCCCTACGCGGGGCAAGCCCGCTCGCCACAACAAGCCCGCTCGCCACAAACTGAACGGCGTGCATGCTATGGTGCTCACCCCTTACCGTGCCTGTTCATCACCGTATGATCGCGATCCCACGCCCCCTGCGCCTGACCTTCTATTCCCTGTTGATCATCGCCGGAGCGGTGCTGGCCGCTGCCTTGGCCACTCGCCATGCCGAACGCCAAGCCTTGGTGGATGACGCCGCCCGCGCCAATCAACAGCTCACGCTCTATGGCAATTCCCTGCACACCCTGATCGAACGCTACCGCGCCCTGCCCGCCGTACTGGCGCTGGATTCGGAAATGATCAGCGCCTTGAAAGGCCCGCTCGACGCCACCACCCAAGACCTGCTCAACCGCAAACTGGAGCGCATCAACGGCGCAGCACAGTCCTCAACCCTGGAACTGATGGACCGCAACGGCCTGGCCGTGGCCGCCAGTAACTGGAACTTGCCGAGCAGTTATGTCGGCCACAACTACGCCTTTCGCCCCTATTTCAGCCAGACCTTGAGCCAAGGCACCGGGCGTTTTTATGCGGTCGGCGTAACCACCGGCATTCCGGGTTACTTCCTCTCCAGCGCGGTGGTCGATGAACATGAGCAGTTTCTCGGCGCCATGGTCGTGAAGCTCGAACTCTCCGAACTTGAACGTGAGTGGGCCCAGGGCAATGACCTGCTGCTGGTCAGCGACGCGCGCGGCATCGTGTTTATCGCCAACCAGCCGGGCTGGCGTTATCGCAACCTGCGGCCGCTGTCGGCCAGCGACCTTGCCGAACTCAAGGCCAAGCGCCAATACGATAAAAAGCAATTGCAGCCGCTGCAAACCCAGACGCTGCAGCGCTTCGACGAAAACAGCCACCTGATGCGCGTCAATGGCCCTGACGGCAATGCCAACTACATCTGGGAATCCTTGCCACTGAAGGCCGAAGGCTGGACCCTGCACCTGCTGCGCAAACCGCAGTTCGCCTTTGAGGATCAGCGCAACGCCGGCCTGGCCGCTGCTGGCTCGTGGCTGGCGCTGGTGTTTCTGGTGCTGTTCCTGACCCAACGCTGGCGCCTGGCCCGCCTGCGCCAGCGCAGCCGCGAAGAGTTGGAACAGCTTGTGGAGGAGCGCACCCAGGAGCTGCGCACGGCCCAGGATGGCTTGGTGCAATCGGCCAAACTGGCGGCACTGGGCCAGATGTCCGCCGCACTCGCCCATGAAATCAACCAGCCGCTGACCGCCCAACGCATGCAGTTGGCGACTCTGCGCCTGCTGCTGGACCACGGCCGCGTGGACGATGCCTACCAAGCGCTCACACCGCTGGACGACATGCTCACGCGCATGGCCGCACTCACCGGCCACCTCAAGACCTTCGCGCGCAAAAGCCCCAGCGGCTTGCGCGAAAAGCTCGACCTGGCCACCGTCGTCGACCAATCCCTGCACTTGCTCGACGCGCGCCTGCGCGAGGAAGCCATCGGCGTGGTGCTGGACTTGGCCCGCCCCGCGTGGGTTCGCGGTGATGCCATCCGCCTGGAGCAGGTGTTGATCAACCTGCTGCGCAACGCTTTGGATGCGATGGCCGACAAGCCACGCAAGCGCCTGGAGATCCGCCTGCACGCCGACCAGCAGTTATGGCGACTGACCGTCAGCGACAGCGGCGGCGGCATTGCAGAGGAACACTTGAGCAACGTGTTCGACCCGTTCTTTACCACCAAACCCGTCGGAGACGGCCTCGGCCTCGGGCTGGCGGTGTCCTACGCTATCGTGCATGAACTGGGCGGGCGCCTGCTCGCCGGCAACCGTGGCGACGGCGCAATATTCACCTTGACCTTACCGATTGCGCTGGAGACGCCCGACCTATGTTGAACGCCGTGATTGTGGTCGATGACGAAGCCAGCATTCGCACGGCCGTCGAACAGTGGTTGAGCCTGTCAGGGTTTGACGTGCAGTTGTTCAGCCGCGCCGAGGAATGCCTGGCGCACCTGCCCAGGGACTTTGCCGGGGTGATCTTGAGCGATGTGCGCATGCCCGGGCTCAGCGGCCTGGAACTGCTGGCCGAAGTGCAACGCCGGGATGCCGATTTGCCGGTGATTCTGCTCACCGGCCACGGCGATGTGCCGATGGCGGTGGAAGCGATGCGCGACGGCGCCTATGACTTTCTGGAAAAGCCCTTCAGCCCCGACGCCTTGCTCAACAGCCTGCGCCGTGCCCTGGACAAACGCAGGCTGATCCTGGAAAACCGTCGTCTGCATCAACAGGCCGACCATCGCGCGCAGCTCGAATCGAGCCTGCTGGGCGTGTCCCGAGGCTTGCAGAACCTGCGACGCCAGGTCCTGGATCTGGCGAACCTGCCGGTCAATGTGTTGATCCGTGGCGAGACCGGCAGCGGTAAAGAGCTGGTCGCGCGCTGCCTGCACGATTTTGGCCCGCGCGCAAAAAAGCCGTTTGTCGCGCTCAACTGCGCCGCCATCCCCGAGCAGCTGTTTGAGGCCGAATTGTTCGGCCACGAAAGTGGCGCGTTCACCGGAGCCCAAGGCAAGCGTATCGGCAAGCTGGAATATGCCCATGGCGGCACGCTGTTCCTGGATGAAATCGAAAGCATGCCGCTGGCCCAGCAGGTGAAGTTGCTGCGCGTATTGCAGGAACAAAAGCTCGAGCGACTGGGCTCCAACCAAAGCATTCACGTGGACTTGCGCATCATTGCCGCCACCAAGCCGGACCTGCTGGAAGAGGCGCGCGCCGGGCGTTTTCGCGAAGATTTGGCCTACCGACTGAACGTCGCACAACTGCGCCTGCCACCTCTGCGCGAGCGCCGTGAAGACATTCCGCTACTGTTCGACCACTTTGCCCACAGCGCCGCCGAGCGCCTGGGCCGCAGCGCCGAGCCCTTGAGCGGCGCGCAACTGGGGCGGCTGCTCAGCCATGATTGGCCGGGTAATGTGCGTGAACTGGCCAACGTCGCCGAGCGCCAGGTGCTGGGGCTTGGCGACCCGGAACCGGAAGGCGTCGAGGCCGGGCAATCCCTGGCGGCGCAGCAGGAGGCGTTCGAGGCTCATTGCTTGAAGGCCGCGTTGACCCGGCATAAAGGCGATATCAAGGCGGTGCTGGCGGAGTTGCAACTGCCGCGCAGAACCTTGAATGAAAAGATGCAGCGGCATGGGTTGGTGCGGGAGATGTTTCTCTAGGCCAATCGTTGTGTTGACTGGCAGGCCGCTATCGGGGGCAAGCCCCCTCCCACACTTGAGCGTGTTCACAAATCAAAATGTGGGAGGGGGCTTGCCCCCGATAAGGACAGCAGCCATAAGCGGATTTCCGCTCATCACCTGAAAATCATCAGCAAATTTCCGCTCAATAAAATCTTGTAACCCTTCTATTCCGGGCCTTCACCCACCTGGCACAGCTCCTGCTATAGCCCCAGCCAGGCAGTGCTCAAGCACGCTCCATAAAAACAACTAGATGAAGGATCCTTCAATGGATAACTCCAACTCCCTGCCTCTGGGGTCGGCGGCTGCGCCGGCAAAAGAACGCAGTACTTCCAGCCGGATCAAATCGATTTTCAGCGGTTCGGTCGGCAACATGGTCGAGTGGTACGACTGGTACGTCTACGCCGCCTTCTCGCTGTACTTCGCCAAAGCCTTCTTTCCGAAAGGCGACACCACCGCCCAACTGCTGAACACCGCCGCGATCTTCGCCGTGGGCTTCCTGATGCGCCCGATCGGTGGCTGGCTGATGGGGCTGTATGCCGACCGTGCCGGTCGCAAAGCGGCCTTGATGGCTTCGGTGCTGTTGATGTGCTTCGGCTCACTGATCATCGCCCTGAGCCCGGGTTATGAAACCATCGGCGTCGGCGCACCGATCCTGCTGGTGTTCGCCCGCCTGCTGCAAGGTCTGTCGGTGGGTGGCGAGTACGGTACCTCGGCCACTTACTTGAGCGAAATGGCGACCAAGGAACGTCGCGGCTTCTTCTCCAGCTTCCAATACGTGACGCTGATCTCCGGCCAACTCATCGCGCTGGCAGTATTGATCGTGCTGCAACAGGTGCTCACCACCGAACAACTGTACGACTGGGGCTGGCGCATCCCGTTCGCCATCGGCGCCCTGTGCGCAGTGGTCGCGCTGTACCTGCGTCGTGGCATGGAAGAAACCGAGTCGTTCACCAAAAAGGAAAAGGCCAAGGAAAGCGCCATGCGCACCTTGATGCGCCACCCCAAGGAACTGATGACCGTGGTCGGCCTGACCATGGGCGGCACCCTGGCGTTCTACACCTACACCACCTACATGCAGAAATACCTGGTGAACACGGTGGGCATGAGCATTTCCGACTCCACCACCATTTCGGCGGCCACGCTGTTTCTGTTCATGTGCCTGCAACCTATTGTCGGCGGGCTGTCGGACAAGGTTGGCCGCCGGCCGATCCTGATCGCCTTCGGTATCCTCGGCACCTTGTTTACCGTGCCGATCCTTACCACCCTGCACACCATCCAGACCTGGTGGGGCGCGTTTTTCCTGATCATGGCGGCACTGATCATCGTCAGCGGCTACACCTCGATCAACGCGGTGGTGAAGGCCGAGCTGTTCCCTACGGAAATCCGTGCCTTGGGCGTGGGCCTGCCGTATGCGCTGACCGTGTCGATCTTCGGCGGTACGGCTGAATACATCGCGCTGTGGTTCAAGAGCATTGGCATGGAAACCGGCTATTACTGGTATGTGACGGCCTGTATTGCGGTGTCGCTGGTGGTCTACGTGACCATGAAAGACACCCGCAAGCATTCACGGATTACCACGGACTAAACAGTGTGAGAGCGGGCTTGCTCGCGAAAGCGCAGTGTCAGTCAATGTTGCTCTGACTGATCCACCGCATTCGCGAGCAAGCCCGCTCCCACATTTTGGTCTTCAGCGTTTCATAAACAGCGTCAGGTCAGCTCTACGGGCTGCCGGCGCCCGTAACGGCGCTGCGCATACGACGCCCCGGCAATCATTACCACCAACACGCCCGCCAACACCGCCGATGAACCGATGGTGCCGAAATCCAGCCCGCCCTTTTCATGGGGCTTGGTGAGGAAATCGCCCAGGGTCGCACCGAACGGCCGAGTCAGCACAAACGCCACCCAGAACAACAGCACCGAAGAAATCTGGGTGAAGTATTTAAGTGCTACCACCACCGCAATGGCCGAGCCGATCAGCAAGGCGCCACCGGCAAAACCCAACCCGAAGTCGTCCGCCAGGAAGTCACCCAACGCGGTGCCCAAGGTGTTGGAGAACAGAATCGCCATCCAGTAAAACAGCTCGCCTCGAAAGGTCTGGACCTTGTTCACGTTCAGCGAATCACCGCTGAGGTGCCACAACGCGAAGATGATCATCAGGATCACGATCAGGATCATCGAGCCGGTGGCGTACCCGAGACCCAAGGTGCGGTCCATGAAATCCGACATCGTGGTGCCGGCGGTACTCGTGGACAGAATCACGATCCAGTACAACACCGGGTTGTAGGTTTTCGACCAGAGCTGCGTCATCAGGGTGACGAGAAACACGCTGATCAAGATCATCGAACTGATGGCGTAGCCGACATTCAGGGTCATCGACAACAAATCCCCGGCGGTTTCGCCCAGGGTGGTTGCGCAGATTTTCATGACCCAGAACGCCAGGGTGATCTGAGGAAGTTTGTTCATTGTGCGCAAGGCTCCGAAGCTCAGTCGTGCATTGGGCCGACGTATAGGGGGTGTCGACCTGGCGCGCAGACTGAACGGGACGCTGTGAAAAATAGGTGGGCAATCAATGAAAATTCCATCCGGCCAATGGAAATTCACCGTCATGGATTGCACTATGGCTACCTCACAGCCCCCCGCAGCAGGAACCCCGGCCCATGTCTGACGATATCCACTTCTACGAACCCGCCAATGGCCACGGCCTGCCCCATGACCCGTTCAATGCCATCGTCGGGCCACGGCCGATTGGCTGGATTTCTTCCCACGACCGCGAAGGCCGCCTGAACCTGGCGCCCTACAGCTTTTTCAATGCATTCAATTACATTCCGCCGATCATTGGGTTTTCCAGCGTCGGGCGCAAAGACAGCCTGAACAACATCGAACAGACCGGCGAGTTTGTGTGGAACCTGGCCACTCGCCCGTTGGCCGAGCAGATGAACCAGAGTTGCGCGGCGGTATCGCCAGAGGTCAACGAGTTCGAGCTGTCCGGCCTGACGCCAGTCGCCTCGAAAATTGTCGGCGTGCCGCGCGTGGGCGAAAGCCCGGTGTCGTTCGAATGCAAGGTGACGCAGATTATTCAGTTGCAGCGCGCCGACAAAGAGTTGGTGCCGAGCTGGCTGGTGTTGGGCGAGGTGGTCGCGGTGCACATTGCCAAGTGGCTGCTCAAGGATGGGATCTATGACACGGCCGCCGCGGAGCCGATCTTGCGCGGCGGTGGCCCGGCGGATTACTTCCAGCTGGGGCCGCAGGCACTGTTCAAGATGTATCGCCCAGGCGCCACTCAGCGCTGAGTGAAAGGCAAAAAAATGTGGGAGCGGGCTTGCTCGCGAAGGCGGTGAATCAGTCGATATTTTCGGTGACTGACACTGCGCCTTCGCGAGCAAGCCCGCGCCCACATTTGGATCGGTGGGGTTGATTAGTCAGCGGCAGGTGACCAGGTCAATTGCCCTTCTTCGTCCACGTCGACCAACCGCTGCAATTGCGCGGCAGCCGCATCGTCGGCGTCGTCAGCGGTCTTGAACGTGTGGCCTTCAAGGATCTTGTGAAACCTGGGGGCGCCCATGCCATCCAGTGCCTTGACGGCGATGGCGGCGCTGTAGCCACCCTCTTCTTCACGCACCAAGGCGGAAACGGCTTCGTGGTGGGCAAACTCTTTACGTGCCATGTTGCAGGTCCTGGCCAATGGGAAAGTTGGCCATTCTAACCTTCTCAACCGGCCAGTTGCAGGTACTCGCCGTAGGCATGCGCCGCGGATGCATCAGTAAAGGTCTGGAAGTCCATGCTGCGTACCACCATGTCGTTCAACAGCTCGGTAAAGACCATCAAGGCGGGCGAGTTGAAGTAGGCGCTCATCGCCTGCTCGCTGCTCCAGAAGCCGCAGACCAGCCACACATCGGGATCCACTTGGGAATGCTGCAACGAGAATTGCAGGCAACCCTGAGCCTGACGGCCCGGTTCGATCAAACTGCTCAAGCGTGCACCGAGTTCGGTGCTGCACCCGGTACGGGCACGGATAAAGGCCATATGGCTCGCGGGAATGGGGGTGGACATGTTCGACTCTCCCGTTGAGAAGTGATGCTCGGCAAGCACTGTGAGGGCGTGCTGCCACAGGATCAAAGATAACGGCGCGGGTGCGGGCGCGGTTAGTCAATTCCTGCCGGCTTATTGCACAATCCTGCCAGAGGCGTAGATAAGACGTTTGGCCCCGGGGGTTTATTCCATGGCCATGTTCAGTGTTTCAGGCAGATGACAGGCACTGCACTTGCCTGATTCGCGACTTATCGCAGGATCAGGCAAGGATTGTGCAGGATCGACGTAACACTTTCTCAAAAGCCGCCGCTAAGCTGATCCCATCAAAAAAGCTTGTAGAGAACACGTCATGTCGTCGGAACATAAGTCCATTCCTCTCGATGCCGAGACGGAAAAACAGCGCGCCGAACTCGCCAGCATCGTGCACCGGCATACCTGGGAAGATGGCTCCTACGGCACGGCGATCACCTCGTTGTTCCTCAACCGCCACAACACGCCGCGCGACTTCATGCCGGTGCTGGTGGAACCTGCGCTGTGCATCCTCGCCAGCGGCAGCAAGGAAGTACGCCTGGCTGACGAAATCTTCGCCTACGACCCGCTCAACTACCTGGTGTTCTCCGTGGCGATGCCGGTGGCCGGGCGGATCATCGATGCCACGCCGGAAGATCCCAACCTGTCGGTGCGCATCAATATCGACCCGGCGCAACTGACGGCGCTGATCGCCGAGGCCGGGCCGATGGGCGTGCCCTCGCGTCCGACTTCGCGCGGCATGTACGTCGACCGCATCGACACCCAATTGCTCGACGCCGTGCTGCGCCTGGCGCGCCTGCTGGATACGCCCAAAGACATCGCGATGCTGGCGCCGTTGATCAACCGCGAGATTCTTTACCGCTTGCTGCGTGGGCCGCAGGGTTACCGGCTGTATGAAATCGCCGTGGCCAACAGTCAGAGCCATCGGGTGAGCCAGGCCATCAAGTGGCTGAACGGCAACTATGAACAGCCGCTGCGTATTGATGACCTGGCCCGCGAAGTAAACCTCAGCGTCTCGACGTTGCACCACCGCTTCAAGGCGATTACCGCGATGAGCCCGCTGCAATACCAGAAGCAGTTGCGCCTGCAGGAAGCGCGGCGTTTGATGATTGCCGAAGGGCTGGAAGCCTCGGCGGCGGGGTATCGGGTGGGGTATGAAAGCCCGTCGCAGTTCAGCCGCGAGTACAGCCGGCTGTTTGGGGCGCCGCCGTTGAGAGACTTGGCCAGAATGCGCCAAAGTATCTGACCCACCACAAGTCTCATTGGGGGAGCTGGCTTGCCTGCTCCCACATTTGATCCTCGGAGTGCTTTAGTCCAAGGTCCGGGGCAACTGCAAAGTGACGCGCAAACCACCCTCGCGCAAATTCTGCAAACTCACCTCACCGCCATGGCTGTGGGCGATGTTGCGCGCAATGCCCAACCCCAAGCCATAACCCTGCTGCTGCCCGGCCAACCGAAAGTGCGGTTCAAACACTTGCTCCAGCCGCTGCTCCGGCACGCCGGGGCCTTCGTCGTCGACGTGCAGGATAAATTCCGCGCCATCGTCTTCAATGTGCAAATGCGCGCTCTGACCGTACTTCAACGCATTGTCGATCAGGTTACCGATGCAGCGCTTGAGCGCCAGCGGCTTGCCTGCATACGGCGCCAGGGCGCGGCCATCCTGGGTGATGCGGCCATTGCCGTTTGGCGCCAGGTACGGCTCCACCAGGCAATCAAGGACGTGATTTAGGTCGACCGGCTCGATGTTTTCGTGGATGTCAGTGTCTTTCACGCATTGCAGCGCGCCCTTCACCAGCAACTCCAATTCATCCAGGTCGCGACCGAACTTGGCTTGCAGGTTCTCGTCTTCGAGCAGTTCCACGCGCAGGCGCAAGCGGGTGATCGGCGTGCGCAAATCGTGGGAAATCGCGCTGAACAATTGGCTGCGCTCGGTCAGGTAACGGCTGATGCGTTCGCGCATGGCGTTGAACGCACGGCCCACTTCCACCACTTCGCTGCCGCCGCCTTCGGCCACCGGCTCGACATCCGCGCCCAGGGACATATCACGCGCCGCCCGCGCCAGACGCTTGAGCGGTCGGCTTTGCCAGTGCACCAGCAGGCCGATAAACAACAATAGAAAACCGCTGGTCAGCACGATAAACCACACCTGCTGCGACGGCAGGCCCTGTTCTTCAAGGCTGGTGTAGGGCTCGGGCAACAACGAGGCGATGTACAGCCATTCGCCCGGCGCCAGCTGGATCTGCGTGACCAGCACCGGCGGATTCACCGGTTCCAGGGTCAACGCGTAATGCGCCCAGGACCGCGGCAGTTCATCGAGCTTCAGGCCAGCGTTGAAAATGCGCAGGTCTTCGGCACTGACGAACTCCACCGAGATATGCACGTCGCCGCCCAGGGTCTGGCGCAAGACTTCGTCTACCGCTTGCAGCACCGCCTGTTTGCGCGGGGTCTGCGGCAATATCTGCATATCCAGAGGTCGGTCGTTGAGGGTCACCACAAAACGGGTGCCGCCCATGCTGCGCAACTGGTCCAGCACCAGCGGGCGGTAGGCCACTGGCAACGAGCGGAAATAACTCACGCTGGCCGTCATCGAATGCGCCAGGCTGCGGGCGCTCGTGACCAGGCCCTCGAGCTGGGTGGCGCGCAATTGCGAGACCCAGATCACGCTGGACAGTGCCTGGGCGAACAGCACCGCGAGCAAGGTCAGCAGCAACATCCGCCCCAGCAGCGAGCGCGGCACCGGGAAACGGCGGCGGCGTTCGCTTAAATGCTCAGTGGGCATTGCCGGCAACCACGCTGGCTGCCAGTTGGTAACCGCTGCCGCGCACGGTGCGGATCAGCCGTGGGGGTTTTTCGGTATCGCGCAGGCGTTGGCGCAAGCGGCTCACGGCCATGTCGACGATACGGTCCAGCGGCATCAGGTCGCGGCCACGGGTGGCGTTGCCAATGGTGTCGCGGTCGAGAATTTGCTGCGGGTGATCGAGAAACAGTTTGAGCAGGGCAAAGTCGGCGCCGGAAAGAATCACCTCTTCGCCGTCCACGTGAAACAGGCGATGGCTGATCATGTCCAGTCGCCATTCATCAAACACCCACACATCGCCGCCGCTGCTGCGCTCCTGGCCGAACTGGGCGCGGCGCAGCAAGGCTTTGATTCGCGCTTGCAGCTCGCGCGGGCTGAAGGGCTTGCCGATGTAGTCGTCGGCGCCCAGCTCCAGGCCGATCACGCGGTCGGTTTCGTCGGAACTGGCAGTGAGCATGATGATCGGCACCTGCGCCTGGCGCGGGTGCTGGCGAATCCAGCGGCAGAGGCTGAAACCGTCTTCGTCGGGCAGCATCACATCGAGGATGACCAGATCGCACGGCGCCTCGTTCATCGCCTGGCGAAACCCTGCACCATCCGGCACGCCACGCACCTGGAAGCCGGCGCGACTGAGGTAGGTTTGCAGCAATTCGCGGATTTCCTGGTCGTCGTCGACGAGGAGAATCGATTTACTGATTACGCTCACGGGGTCCTCCTTGTTGTTATGGCCAAGCTTGAGTCATCTGTTGCTCTTGAGGCCCTATCGCGGGCAAGCCCGCTCCCACATTTAAACTCATTCCAACTGGATGAATGCGGTTGAATGTGAGAGCGGGCTTGCTCGCGAAGAGGCCATCACTGCCTATGCAAAAGCCTGCTCCAGCGCCACACCCGCCCCAGTCAACCCGGAATATGGCGCGGTCACCAACCACACCGGAATGCCTTTGAAATAATCGCTCATGCAGCCTTTGTCGCTGAAGCTCTTGGCGAAACCGCTGTTGATAAAGAAGTCGGCAAAGCGTGGGATGACCCCGCCCACGATATACACGCCACCGCGTCCACCGGTGGTCAGCACGTTGTTGCCGGCCACGCGGCCCAGCCAGATGCTGAACTGGTTCAACACTTCGATCGCCACCGGGTCCCCGGCCAGGCCGGCTGCCGTAATGGCTTCGGGCGTGTCCAGCACCGGCGTGTGCCCGTCGACCGCGCAAATCGCGCGGTACACCCGTGGCAGGCCGCCGCCGCTCAAGGCGGTTTCGGCACTGACGTGCCCGATCTCGGTGTAGATGTGCTGCCACAGCTGGGTTTCACGCGGGCTGCTCAGCGGCAGGTCGACGTGGCCGCCCTCGCCCGGCAGCGCCGTATATCGGCCTTCGCCCAGGTCCAGCAAGGTGCCGACGCCAAGGCCGGTGCCCGGCCCGATCACCACCGCCGGGCGCAGCGGTTCCGGCGTGCCTTCGCAGACCACGCGAAATTCGTCGGGCTTGAGGCGAGTCATGCCCAGGGCCATGGCCGTGAAATCATTGACCAACAGCAGCTCATCCACCTGCAAGGTTTTACAGAATGCAGTTTTGCTCAGGCGCCAGTGATTGTTGGTGAATTTAAATTCATCGCCACTCACTGGCCCGGCCACCGACAGGCATACCGCGCCGATGTCCCCGATTTCCAGGCCTTCTTCCTTGAGGTAGACCTTGATGGCCTCCTCAGGGCTGTGGTGATCCGCGGTGGCATGCACGCGGATCGAGTGCAGTTCCTGATCCCGCCACAACGCAAAACGGGCGTTGGTACCACCGATGTCACCGACCAGCGCAAGCTTCACTTAAGCGTCTCCAAGGCAGAGGTAAAGGCGCTGGCGCCCTGCTCTGCGGAGCTTGCGGCCAAGCGCATAAATGCAAACAGCTCACGCCCCGCCCCCACGTTGTTGCCCAACAGGCCCGTGGCAGGCTTGCGCGCTGCGAATTCTTCGGCGTCCACCTTAAGCTCCAAGGTGCCGTTCACGCCATCCACGCGAATGATATCGCCATCTTTGACCCGCGCCAGCGGCCCGCCGCTTTGAGCTTCGGGGTTGACGTGAATCGCGGCAGGGATCTTACCCGACGCGCCGGACATACGCCCGTCTGTTACCAATGCCACTTTGAAGCCACGGTCCTGCAATACACCCAGGAACGGCGTCATCTTGTGCAATTCCGGCATGCCGTTGGAGCGCGGGCCCTGGAAGCGCATCACCGCGACAAAGTCTTTTTCCAACTCACCGGCCTTGAAGGCGTCGGCCAAGTCCTGTTGATCCTGGAACACCACGGCCGGCGCTTCGACGATCTGGTGCTCCGGGGCAACGGCGGAGACTTTCATCACGCCACGGCCGAGGTTGCCTTCCATCACGCGCAAGCCGCCTTCCGGCGAGAACGCACGGGCCACGGGGCGCAGGATGGTTTCATCGAGGCTTTCGATCGGGCCGTCGCGCCAGATCAGCTCGCCGTCGACCAGGAACGGCTCCTGGGTGTAACGGCTCAGGCCCTTGCCGGCCACGGTGTTGACGTCTTCGTGGAGCAGGCCGGCTTCGAGCAGTTCGCGGATCAGGAACGACATGCCGCCCGCCGCCTGGAAGTGGTTGATGTCGGCCTTGCCGTTTGGATACACGTGGGACAGGGTCGGCACCACCTCGGAGAGGTCGGCCATGTCCTGCCAGGTGAGGATGATGCCCGCCGACATGGCGATGGCCGGCATGTGCAGGGTGTGGTTGGTGGAACCGCCGGTGGCGTTGAGCGCGACGATGGAGTTGACGATGGATTTTTCGTCGACGATCTCGCCGATCGGCGTGAAGTTGCCATTGGCTTTGGTCAGGCGCGTGACCTGGTGCGCGGCTTCGCGGGTCAGCGCATCACGCAGCGGCGTGTACGGGTTGACGAACGAGGCGCCCGGCAAGTGCAGGCCCATCACTTCCATCAGCAGCTGGTTGGTGTTGGCGGTGCCGTAGAAGGTGCAGGTGCCGGGGCTGTGGTAGGACTTCATCTCCGATTCCAGCAGCTCTTCGCGGGTGGCCTTGCCTTCTGCGTAGCGCTGGCGCACGTCAGCCTTCTGCTTGTTGGAGATGCCCGAGGGCATCGGGCCGCCTGGCACAAAGATCATCGGCAGGTGGCCGTAGCGCAGCGCGCCCATCATCAGGCCGGGGACGATCTTGTCGCAGATGCCCAGCATCAGCGCGGCGTCGAACATGTTGTGGGACAGCGCTACCGCCGTCGACATGGCAATGACTTCACGGCTGAGCAGGCTCAGCTCCATGCCGGGTTCGCCTTGGGTCACGCCATCGCACATGGCAGGCGTGCCGCCGGCAAACTGGCCGACCGAGCCGACTTCGCGCAGGGCCTTTTTGATCTGTTCAGGGAAATGTTCGTACGGCTGGTGCGCCGAGAGCATGTCGTTATATGAGGAAACAATCGCCACATTGGCGGCGTTCATCATGCGCAGACTATTTTTATCTTCAGTGCCGCAGCCCGCCACGCCGTGGGCGAAGTTGGCGCATTGCAGCTTACCGCGCATCGGGCCATCGCTGGCGGCGCCGCGAATGAGCGCAAGGTAAGCCTCGCGGGTTGCACGACTGCGGGCGATAAGCCGTTCGGTGACCTCAATTACGCGGGGATGCATGTGTAGAACTCCAGGCTAACGGATGTGGCGACCCTCGTTCCTATGCTGATCAAACGCCCGCAGCTCATGGGATGGCAGGGTGTCGTTTGTATCATCGGACCAGTTGATTCAGGTCACTCGTTGTAGATTGAACAAAATATTGCCACTAAAAAGGCTTGTTTTCTATTTTTATGCGAATAATCTTGTAATTCTTACAACAAATCGACGACAGGCACTTTCCAATGACTCTTCGTATCGCAATCAATGGTTTTGGCCGTATCGGCCGTAATGTCCTGCGCGCACTGTATACCCAAGGCTACCGCCAGGATTTGCAGATCGTCGCCATCAATGATTTGGGCGACAGTTCGATCAATGCCCACCTGCTCAAATACGACACCGTGCACGGTACTTTCGAAGCAGAGGTTGCCCACGATCAGGAAAGCCTGACCGTCAATGGTGACCGGATTGCCGTCAGTGCCATTCGCAACCCCGCTGACCTGCCGTGGGCTGCGCACAAGATCGACGTGGTGTTCGAATGCACCGGTCTGTTCACCGACCGTGACAAGGCGGCCGCTCATATTACCGCCGGCGCGCGCAAGGTAATCATCTCGGCCCCCGCCAAAGGCGCAGACGCCACGGTGGTGTACGGGGTGAACCATGACATTTTGCGCCAATCGCACCAGATCATCTCCAACGCTTCCTGCACCACCAACTGCCTGGCGCCTGTGGCTCAGGTGCTGCACCGCGAGCTGGGCATCGAGAACGGCTTGATGACCACCATTCACGCCTACACCAACGACCAGAACCTGACCGACGTCTACCACACCGACCCGTACCGCGCGCGCTCGGCCACCCAGAACATGATCCCAAGCAAGACTGGCGCCGCTGAAGCGGTAGGCCTGGTGCTGCCGGAACTGGCGGGCAAGCTGACCGGCATGGCGGTGCGTGTACCGGTGATCAACGTGTCGCTGGTCGACCTCACCGTGGAGCTGAAGAAAGAAGCCACCGCCGAGCAGGTCAACGCGCTGCTCAAAGAAGCCAGCCAGCACTCGAAAATCCTCGGCTATAACACCCTGCCGCTGGTTTCCAGTGACTTCAACCATAACCCGCTGTCGTCGATTTTCGATGCCAATCACACCAAGGTCAGCGGCAAATTGCTGAAAGTGCTGGCCTGGTACGACAACGAGTGGGGTTTCTCCAACCGGATGCTGGATAACTGCCTGGCACTCTGCAACGCGGAGTAAGCAGGCAACGAAACTCTCTGTGGGAGCGGGCTTGCTCGCGAAGACGGTGGTTCAGTAGGCATCTTCGTTGACTGACACCCCGTATTCGCGAGCAAGCCCGCTCCCACATGAGTTTTGCGCGCTACTCAACCCCTTTTAGGCTCACAGCAATAGCCACTTGCCATTTCCGTTGATGATAAGCATTATCATTAACTGCAAATCGATCTGGTGGCACTGTGAGCCAATCTCGCTTCAACCAAGTCTTTATCACCCAACGGGTGATTCTGCTTCGCACCTTGCAGCGGATGGTGAATAACCACAGCACCGCCGAGGACCTGCTGCAGGAAACCTACCTGCGCGTCACCCGGGCCCTCAGTGAGCGGCCGATCGACCACCTCGAACCCTTCGTCTACCAGACTGCCCGCAACCTGGCGCTGGACCACCTGCGTTCGCGGCGCATTCAAGCCCGCACGCTGCAGGAAGATGTCCCGCTGGACGTGCTGCAAAGTGTCGCCGCGCCCATCAGCACGCCCGAAGACGCCACCCAGGCCGAGCAATTGCTCGAACACCTGAGCATCAGCCTCGGCCAGCTGAGCGCTCGCCAACAGCAGATATTCATCCTCAGCCGCCTGCACGGTTGCAGTTACCAAGAGATTGCCGATCAGTTGCAAGTGTCCTTGAGCACCGTGCAAAAGGAACTGAAATTGATCATGGCCATCTGTGTAGGAGTGGCTGAACGGCTGGATCAGCCTTAAGCTTCAGCCGACAGATGTGGCGATCCAGTCTGTAGGAAAGATGAATAGAACGTGGCGAAGACCCGAGGAACACCGTGACAGACCCGAATAAACTGCGCCCCCATGAGCTGGCTCATGAGGTGTTGCAAGACACTGCCATGGACCAGGCCCTTGATTGGCTGATCGTCTTGCAGTGCCCGCAACCCGGGCAGCAAGCGCAGTTCGATGCCTGGCTGGCCAGTGACCCGGCACACGTACACGCGTTCAACAAAGCCCAGACCGCCTGGGGCGGAGCGCCAGTGCACAGCGCCGCCGTGGCCCTGGCAGCGCCGCGCAAACCGAGCGTCTGGCGCCGGGTAAAACCGCATTGGAAACCCTTGGCCACCGCCGCCGCGCTGTTGATCGGCCTGTTCAGCTTCAGCAACCTGCCCGTGCGCCTGCAAGCCGACCACCTCACCGTCGTCGGTGAACGCCAGCGCGTGCAATTGGACGACGGCTCCAAAGTACTGCTGAACACCAACTCGGCGTTTTCCAGCAGCATCAAAGACCACCAGCGCATCGCCCGCCTGTACCAGGGCGAGGCGTTTTTTGAAGTTGCGCCCAACCGCGGCCTGCCCCTGGAGATTGACGCCGGGCCAGTACGCGCCAGCGTAAGCGACACCGACTTCGCCGTGCGCTACCTCAACGGCGAGGCCCAGGTGCAGGTGCAGCGCGGTGACGTCGACCTGAGCAATACCTTCGACGATGCCCGTGTGCGCCTACGTGCCGGTGAGAGCATCCGCATCGGCCCCAAAGGCTTTGGCCAACCCGCCAAGCTGGATGTGAGCAAGGACCTGGCCTGGGTTCAAGGTCGGCTGGTGTTCGAAAACTGCCCGATGAGCGACGTGCTGGCCGAGCTGCGCCGCTATTACCCGGGCTGGATCATCAACACCAACGACAAGCTCGCCAGCACAGCCGTCACCGGCAACTACCGCCTCGACCAGCCGCTGGACGTGGTGCGCTCGCTGGCGCACATCACCTCGGCCACGCTTTCGGAATACCCGGCGCTGGTCATTTTGAACTAAATGAGAATTATTTTTACTCGATGTTAACCGGCGGTACGTCTCGTTATAGCCAATGCAACTGATTCCTATTTGATTCGGTTCGCAACTATAAGATTCGTACTCCGGAGCGCTCTCGATGTCCTCTCGTTTCAATCGCCGGTCTTCCTCGCCCGTCCTGTCATTGCTGACCGCTGCCATGCTGCTGGCCAGCGCGCCAGTCATGGCCGCCACTGCCGCCGAGCCGGTCGCCCGCAGCCACGGCAACTACAATTTCAGCATCGAGCAGCAGCCGTTGGTCTCGGCGCTGAACGCGTTTACCGCCGTGACCGGCTGGCAAGTCGGCCTGCCGGCAGAGCTGGGCCAAGGTGTGTCGTCCCCTGGCGCACGCGGCCCGCTGTCACCCGAAAAAGCCCTGGACCGGTTGTTGGTGGGGACCAACCTGAGCTATCGCAAACTGGGCACTAACAATATCGTGCTGGAAAAACGCGCAGCCGGCAGCGTGCTCAACCTGCAACAGGTGACCATCAGCGCCACGCGTAACGAACAGGACGTCAACAGCGTGCCCAGCACGGTCACTGTGCATGATCGCCAGGAACTGGACCGCCAGAACGTCAACACCATCCGTGAACTGGTGCGCTACGAGCCCAACGTTTCAGTCGGCGGCGCAGGCACCCGCGCCAGCAACGCGGGCTACAACATTCGCGGCATCGACGGCGACCGCATCCTCACCCAAGTCGACGGCGTCGAAGTGCCGGACAACTTCTTCAACGGCCCCTACGCCAAGACGCGCCGCAACTACGTCGACCCGGAAATCGTCAAGCGCGTGGAAATCCTGCGTGGCCCGGCCTCGGCTTTGTACGGCAGCAGCGCCATCGGCGGCGCAGTGAGCTACTTCACCCTCGACCCGGACGACATCATCAAGCCCGGCCAGGACGTCGGCGCCCGCCTGAAAACCGGCTACAGCTCCGCCGACGACAGCTGGCTGACCTCCGGCACCGTTGCCGGCCGCGTGCAGGACTTCGACGGTTTGCTGCACTTGAGCCAGCGCAATGGCCATGAAATGGAATCCTACGACGGCAACAACGCCACCGGCCTGGCCCGCACCGGCGCCAACCCGGAAGATGCGCGCACCACCAATATCCTGGCCAAATTGGGCTGGAACTATGGCGATGACAACCGACTGGGCCTGACCTACGAGAAGTTCAAGGATGACCGCGACGTTAACCTGAAAAACGCCGTGGGCGGCCCGTTCATCGGCGGTCGAGGAATGAATTTGTACCGCGCCCGCTCCGGCAACGACACCATCACTCGCGAGCGCTTCGGCCTGGAAAACACCTTTGCCCTCGAGTCGCCGATTGCCGATCGCATCAAGACCAGCCTGAACTACCAGATCGCCAAGACCGACCAGACCACCGCCGAAATCTACCAGGCGGGCCGTCGCGTATTACGCACCCGTGACACGCTTTACGAAGAAAAACAGTGGGTCTTTGACGCCCAACTGGACAAGGCTTTCAACCTCGGTGAAACCGATCACCAAGTGACCTATGGCACCACACTCAAACAGCAGAAAGTCACCGGCTCGCGCGAAGGCTCGGCCTCCTGCCTCGCCGTCGGCTCGGGTTGCACAGCCATCGGCGCACCCAGCCCACAAGCTAGCGACAGCGTGAAAAAATCCAGCGACTTCCCGGACCCGACCATCAACACCTACTCGCTGTTCGCCCAGGACCAGATCACCTGGAACAAATGGACCTTCCTGCCGGCAGTGCGCTATGACTACACCCAGCTCAAACCCAAGCTGACCCAGGAATTCCTCAACACCGTAAACCCGACCGGCGCCTACCCGGTCAGCGACAAAGAAAAAACCTGGCACCGTGTAACGCCCAAATTCGGCCTGACCTATGCGCTGACCGAGCAATACACCTGGTTCGGTCAATACGCCGAGGGTTTCCGCACGCCATCGGCCAAGGCGCTCTATGGCCGCTTTGAAAACCTTAACCTGGGCTATACCGTCGAGCCGAACCCGAACCTCAAGCCGGAAACCAGCAAGGGCATCGAAACCGGGATTCGCGGCAATTTCGACGAGGGCTCTTTCGACATCGCGGTGTTCTACAACAAGTACCGCAACTTTATCGACGAAGACGCCTCGGTCGCCGGCGGTGACATACAAACCTTCGAAGCCAATAACATCAAGCACGCCACCATCAAAGGGGTTGAAGCCAAGGGCCGCCTGAACCTCGACGCGTTCGGCGCACCGCAAGGCCTCTACACCCAAGGCTCGGTCGGTTACACCTACGGCCGCAACGACGACAACGGCGAGCCGCTCAACAGCGTCAACCCGCTTAAAGGCGTGTTTGGCCTGGGCTACGAGCAAGAGCAATATGGCGCGTTGGTCAGCTGGACGCTGGTCAAAAAACAGAACCGCGTCGACAGCACCACCTTCCACGCACCGGATGGCAGCACCAGTGCGCCGTTCAAAACGCCAGGCTTCGGCATCGTCGACCTGACCGGTTACTACAAAGTCACCGACGATGTGACCATCAACGGCGGCCTCTACAACCTCACCGACAAGAAGTACTGGAACTGGGATGACGTGCGCAGCTACGACGGCGTCGGCGAAGCCGGCGTGACAGCGCCCGCCAACCTCGACCGCCTGACCCAGCCCGGCCGCAACTTCGCGATCAACCTGATCTGGGACATCTGACAGCACTTCACCCAAATGCCGTCTCCTCACCTCGCCGGAATTTCACCGGCGAGGTGAGGATTTTTTACTGTGCCGCGTCTTCTTGTTCGTCTAGTTGATAACAGCTCTCTTTAGGGCACCCAGGCGCTACTCTTCTCAAGGACTTTTTTCGATGACCGCTTCCCCTACCGCAGAACGCCCAAGCCTGCGCTCCCAGCGCCTGAACCAGATCACCAACGCGCCCCACACCAAGCTCGATGCGCTGGTCAAAGCCCACGCCCCGTTCGAAACCCAAGCCAACTTCGCCCGCTTCGTGGTCGCGCAGTACCTGTTCCAATCGGAACTGGTGGCCCTGTACAACGACCCTGAGTTGATCAAGATCGTCCCCGATCTGGCTGAACGCTGCCGCGCCGAAGCCGCCAAGCTGGACCTCGGCGACCTGGACACCGAAGTGCCTGCACCGGTCGCCGGCGCTGTTAAGAACCCGAGCAAGGCCGAAGCCCTGGGCTGGCTGTTCGTCTCCGAAGGCTCCAAGCTGGGCGCCGCGTTCCTGATCAAACGCGCCGTGGGCCTGGGCCTGAGCGAAACCTTCGGCGCCCGCCACCTCGGCGAGCCGGCCGGTGGTCGTGCTGAAGGCTGGAAAAGCTTTACCCGTACCCTCGACGGCCTTGAGTTCAGCGCCGAAGAAGAAGCCGCAGTAGAAAAAGGTGCAATCGACGCGTTTGTGCGCTTCACCGTGCTGCTGGAACAGGCGTACGCTAGCGCCCCTGAATTGGCCTGACTGCTGGAATGCGATTAAAAATGTGGGAGCGGGCTTGCTCGCGAAAGCGGTGTGTCAGTCGACATATGCATGACTGAACCACCGCCTTCGCGAGCAAGCCCGCTCCCACATTTGGATCTCATTTCAACCTGATTTTCTGTGATCACCCAACCTATGACCGGCAAAACCCAATCCACCTCAAAAATCGCGCAGATCCTCTTCGGCCTGCTGGCCTACGTCAGCCTGGGCATTGGGTTGGTGGCGATTGTCATACCGGGTTTGCCCACCACTGAATTCATCCTGCTTGCCGCCTGGGCCGCGACCAAAAGCTCGCCGCGCCTGAGTGCCTGGCTGGAAAACCACCGGCTGTTCGGGCCGATCCTGTTCAATTGGCGCAACGGCAAGATCATCGCGCGCCGTGCCAAAGTCAGCGCCACCGTCAGCATGCTGCTGTGCGCCGGTTTGATGCTGGTGATGCTCGATCACGGCTGGCCGATCTACCTGGCGATCGCCGGCATGAGCCTGGGCAATCTGTGGATATGGTCACGCCCGGAACGGCTTGCAGCCCCCGTATAGCGCGGCGTGTAGTCTTTTTCCTACCGCTCATCGCCTTTCCCTCATGAAACATCTCGTTACGCCGATGTTCCGGACATAGCGCCGAATGGACTTGGCTCGCCCTGCTTGCAGGTCAACAAGTCCAATCGCGAGTGAACCTATGTTCGACACCCTCTCTATCCGCTTGAAAATCGTGCTGCTGTCCGGCCTCTGCCTGTTGGGGGTGATTGCACTGGTCGTCGGCGTCAACCTCTACGAAGCCGATCAGAACAACCGACTGGTCAGCGATTCAAGCTCGCGAATGCTCACCAACAGTGTGCAGAACCTGTTGCAAGCCAAGGCCGGTGAACAGGCGGTACAGCTGCAGAAGACCTTTGGCGAAAGCCTGGTGGTGGTCACCGCACTGGCCGACCAGATCAAGGGCCTGCGCACCACCGCCGCCAAGCGCGGGCTGGAAGCGGGTGCCCTGCGTGAAGAGCTCAACCAGAGCCTCAAGACCGCCTTTGAGCGCAACACCAAGGTGCTGGGAATCTGGCTGTCGTTCGAACCCAATGGCCTGGATGGCAAGGACAGCGAGTTTGTCAACGACAAGGCCCGCGTCTCGAATGAAAAAGGCCGCTTTTCGAGCTACTGGAGCCGCGCCGCCGGTGAAGGCCTGAACACGGTGATGGTCGAGGAAGACCTGACCAAAACCACCCTCAATCTCAGCGGTACGCCCTACAACATTTGGTACACCTGCCCACGGGACACGCGCACTGTTTGCCTGCTTGACCCGTACTCCGACGACGTGGCCGGCAAGCAGGTGCTGATGACCACCCTCTCGCTGCCGTTGATCGTCGACGGCAAGGTCATCGGCGTGGTCGGCGTGGACCTGGCCCTCAACACCCTGCAGGCGGTGACCGACGCAGCACAAAAAGAACTCTTCGACGGCGCCGCGCACCTGGAGATTCTCTCCAGCACCGGCTTGATCGCCGCCTACAGCGGCGAGCCGGCGCGGGTCGGCAAAAACCTGATCGACACCCTGGGCGCCGAGGGCAAAGAGATTGTGCAGTTGCTGGCCAATGACACGCGCACGATCCGCGAGCAAGACGATACGATCCGCGCCGTGTACCCCGTCAAGCCGATTGCCGACGCCAAGTCCTGGGGCATCGTGATCAAACTGCCCAAGAACGTGATGCTGGCTGACACCTTGAAACTGCAAGGCGTCCTCGACAACGCCCAGGAAGCCGGCACGCTCAAGGCCTTGCTGGTCGGCGCCGCTGCCGCATTGCTGGGCCTGGTGCTGATCTGGCTGACCGCCACCGGCGTGACCCGCCCGATCAACACCGTGGCCGCAATGCTCAAGAACATCGCCAGCGGCGAAGGCGATCTTACCCAGCGCCTGACTTACGCTAAAAAAGATGAACTGGGCGAGTTGGCGAACTGGTTCAACCGCTTTCTCGACAAGCTGCAACCAACCATCGCGCAGATCAAACAAAGCATCACCGAAGCACGCGGCACGGCTGATCAGTCATCAGCCATCGCGCGCCAGACCAGCGAAGGCATGCAGGTGCAGTTCCGCGAAATCGACCAGGTTGCCACGGCGTCCAATGAAATGAGCGCCACCGCCCACGACGTGGCCAACAGCGCGTCCAACGCAGCCAGCGCGGCACGCGGCGCGGACCAGTCGGCGCGCGAGGGCATGTCGATCATTGAGCAGAGCACCCGCGACATCACCACCCTCGCCGAAGAAGTCAGCAAGGCGGTGAGCGAGGTCGAGGCCTTGGCGGTGAACAGCGAGCAGATCGGTTCGGTGCTGGAAGTGATCCGCAGCATTGCCGAGCAGACCAACCTGCTGGCCCTCAATGCCGCCATCGAAGCGGCGCGCGCCGGGGAAAGCGGGCGTGGGTTTGCGGTGGTGGCCGACGAAGTGCGCAACCTGGCCAAACGCACACAGGATTCGGTGGAAGAAATTCGCCTGGTGATCGAGCGCATCCAGAGCGGCACCCGTGGCGTGGTGGCAACCATGCATTCCAGCCAGCATCAGGCCCAGAGCAATGCAGGGCAGATCCATCAGGCCGTGCAAGCGTTAGGCAAGATCAGCGACGCGGTCACAGTCATCAGCGACATGAACCTGCAAATCGCCAGTGCCGCCGAGCAGCAGAGCGCCGTGGCCGAAGAGGTCAATCGCAATGTTTCGGCAATTCGTACCGTGACTGAAACCCTCACTGGCCAGGCCACCGAGTCGGCGGCCATCAGCAGTCAACTGAATGCCTTGGCCAGCCAGCAGATGAAGTTGATGGATCAGTTCAAGGTGTAACACCACTGCTGAAACCGATAGAGGTCTCTGTGGGAGCCGGGCTTGCCCGCGATAGCGGTGGGTCAGTCCATACCTTTATGGCTGACACACCGCTATCGCAGGCAAGCCAGCTCCCACGAAGAGCAGAACTGTGGTGGCTTAGAGGCCAGTCCACGCCTGAACAAACGCCGCCACATCTTCCTTCGGCGCAACACGCGGCGGGTTCTGCGGCGTGCCCAGATAAAGGAAGCCAATCACCTCCTCATCCGCCGTCAGCCCCAGGCCTTTGGCGACGTGAGCCGAGTAAGACAATTCCCCGGTGCGCCACACGGCACCAATGCCCTGTGCATAAGCCGCCAGCAGAATACCGTGGGCCGCACACGCAGCCGCCAGCAGTTGCTCGGATTTCGGCACCTTGAAGTGTTCTTGCAGGCGGGCAATCACCACCACCACCAACGGCGCGCGCAGTGGACCGTTCTGGGCTTTATCGATGGCGGCTTGCGGCGCGTCGGCGTCCTGCAGGCGCGCCGCTTCGGCCAACAGCGTGCCCATCTGCTCGCGGGCCGCGCCTTCGACGGTGAGAAAACGCCATGGGCGCAACTGGCCGTGGTCCGGCGCACGCATGGCGGCGGCGAACAGCACATCGCGCTGCTCCTGGGTCGGTGCCGGTTCCAGCAAACGCGGCACGGAAACACGGTTGAGCAAAGCGTCGAGAGCCTGCATTGGTCACCTCCAGAGAAAAATGTGCGGCCATTCTAGCGGGAATGAATCGGATTCGACCAAACGATAATTGCTCTTATTCATTGAGCCCCGCCCTGTTAGACTTTGCGGCCTAATTTTGGCCATTGCTTCAGGAAACTTGATGTTCCGTTCGCTTTTTCGCCTGTCCGCAGCGTTGATGGCCTTGAGCCTGACCGCCTGCGATGACGCCCCACGTTTCACCAAGGCCGAACCTGGTGAAGCGCGAGCCGGCGGCGCGACGACGGTGAACAAGCGCGACCAGAACGCCTTTTCCCTGCCCTCGGCCAACCTGGCGCCGACCCGTCGCCTGGACTTCAGCGTCGGCAACAGCTTCTTTCGCAGCCCGTGGGTGATCGCGCCGTCCACCACCACCGCGCGCGACGGCCTGGGCCCGCTGTTCAATACCAACGCCTGCCAGAACTGCCACATCAAGGACGGCCGGGGTCACCCACCACTGCCCGACGCGCCCAATGCGGTGTCGATGCTGGTGCGCCTGTCGATTCCCGTGCCGATGACAGAGCCGGCGCCCTACGCCAAAATCATCGAGCAGCTCGGCGTAGTGCCCGAGCCGGTCTACGGCGGGCAATTGCAGGACATGGCCGTGCCGGGCGTGGCGCCGGAAGGCAAGGTGCGCGTGGATTACACAGCGGTCAACGTGACGTTCAAGGACGGTACCGTGGTCGAGCTGCGCAAGCCCGACCTGCACATCACCCAGCTCGGCTACGGCCCGATGCATCCGGATACACTTTTCTCGGCGCGCGTCGCCCCGCCCATGATCGGCCTGGGCTTGCTCGAAGCCATCAGCGACGCCGATGTGTTGCGCAACACCGACCCGAAAACGGCCGACAAAGAAGCCCTCGTCGGCCGCGCCAATTGGGTCTGGGATGACGCCCAGCAGAAAACCGTGCTCGGGCGCTTTGGCTGGAAAGCCGGGCAACCCAACCTCAATCAACAAAATGTTCACGCGTTTTCTGGTGATATGGGCCTCACCACGTCCCTGAGACCCTTTGATGACTGCACCGACGCCCAAGTCGCCTGCAAACAGGCCCCCAACGGCAATGGCCCCGATGGCGAGCCGGAAGTCAGCGATAACATCCTGCGCCTGGTGCTGTTCTACACCCGCAACCTCGCCGTGCCGGTGCGCCGTGGCGTCAACACGCCGCAGGTACTGGCCGGCAAAAACCTGTTCTACCAAGCCGGTTGCCAGGGCTGCCACAAACCCACGTTCACCACGGCCGCAGCCGCCGCCGAACCCGAACTGGCCAACCAAGTGATTCGCCCTTACAGCGACCTGCTGTTGCACGACATGGGCGAAGGCCTTGCCGACAACCGCAGCGAATTCAAGGCCGGTGGCCGCGACTGGCGCACGCCGCCGTTGTGGGGCATTGGCCTGACACAGACCGTCAGTGGCCACACCCAGTTTTTACATGATGGCCGCGCCCGCAATCTGCTCGAAGCCGTGCTGTGGCATGGCGGTGAAGCACACGCGGCGCAGCAGCATGTGCTGTCCTTTAATGCCGAGCAGCGTGCCGCGTTGCTGGCGTTCCTGAATTCTTTATAAGCTTTGCCGCACTTACAGAAGGGAGCTCGACATGTTTCGTCCCAAGTTGTTGTTCACCAGCCTGGCCGCCCTCGCCCTCGGCGCCTGCTCGCCGCAGGACCCGCAAGCGGTGACCTCGGCGGCCATCGCCAAGCAAGTGATCCTGCCGACCTACAGCCGTTGGGTTGAAGCCGACCGCCAACTGGCCGTCAGCGCCCTCGCCTACTGCCAGGGCAAAGAAAGCCTGGAGACCGCCCGCGCCGACTTCCTCCACGCGCAAAAAGCCTGGGCCGAGCTGCAACCGCTGCTGATCGGCCCGCTGGCCGAGGGCAACCGTTCGTGGCAAGTGCAGTTCTGGCCGGACAAGAAAAACCTGGTCGGCCGCCAAGTCGAACAACTGGTCACCGCCCAGCCGCAGATCGACGGCGCCGCCCTGGCCAAGTCCAGCGTGGTGGTACAAGGCCTGTCGGCCTACGAATACATCCTCTACGACGCCAAGACCGACGTCGCCGACGAAGCGCAGAAAGCCCGTTACTGCCCGCTGCTGGTCGCCATCGGCGAGCGCCAGAAAGCCTTGGCTGAAGAGATCCTGGCGAGCTGGAACAGCACCGACGGCATGCTCGCGCAGATGACCAAGTTCCCCAACCAGCGCTACGCCGATTCCCACGAAGCCATCGCTGACCTGCTGCGCGTGCAAGTCACTGCGCTGGACACGCTGAAGAAAAAACTCGGCACGCCGATGGGTCGCCAGACCAAGGGCATCCCGCAACCGTTCCAGGCCGATGCGTGGCGCAGCCAGTCGTCCCTGCAAAGCCTGGAAGCCAGCCTGGCCGCGGCCCAGACCGTGTGGGCTGGCGTCGACAACAAAGGCCTGCGTGGCTTGTTGCCGTCGGAGCAGAAGTCGTTGGCCGACAAGATCGACGCCGCCTACGCCGCGTCTTTGAAGCTGTTCGCCAGCAATCAGCGCACGCTCAATGAAATGTTGGCCGACGACGCCGGCCGCCAGCAGCTCAACGACATTTACGACAGCCTCAACGTGGTCCACCGCCTGCACGAAGGTGAGCTGGCCAAAGCGCTGGGCATCCAACTGGGCTTTAACGCCAACGACGGTGACTGATGATGCTCAGGCGACAGGCTTTGGCGGTGGGCAGCGTGCTGCTCAGCGCGCTCACGTTGGGCGGTTGGACGCTGTTCAAGCAGAAGGGCTCGAACAGCCCGCTGCTGCTGTCCGCACGGGATGATGCGGACGGCAAGCACTACGCCGTGGGTTATCACCTGGACGGCAAGCAGGTGTTTGCCACCCAGGTTGGCCAGCGTTGCCACGACATCATCAACCACCCGACGTTGCCAATTGCGTTGTTTGTGGCCCGTCGCCCGGGCACTGAGAGTTACCTGATCAACCTGCGTGATGGCGCGCTGCTGCAGACCATCACGTCGAATGCCAATCGCCATTTCTATGGGCATGCGGTGATCCACAAGAGCGGCGACTGGTTGTATGCCACCGAGAACGACACGTCCGACCCAGGCCGTGGGTTGCTGGGTGTGTATAAGTTCGAAGGCGAACGGCTGGTGCACAGCGGCGAGATGTCCACCCACGGTATCGGGCCGCACCAAGTCTCGTGGATGCCCGACGGAGAAACCCTGGTGGTGGCCAACGGCGGGATTCGCACCGAGGCTGAAAGCCGGGTTGAGATGAACCTCAATGCGATGGAACCGAGCCTGGTATTGATGCATCGCGATGGCCGGTTGATCAGCAAGGAAACCCTGGCCCAGCAGATGAACAGCGTGCGTCATATGGGGATTGCCGGCGACGGCACAATTCTCACGGGGCAGCAGTTCATGGGGCCGTCTCAGGAGCGATCCGAGTTGCTGGCGATCAAGCGACCGGGGCAGCCGTTTGTGGCGTTCCCGGTGGCGGATGAGCAGCTGCAGGCGATGGGGCATTACACCGCCAGCGTCGCAGTGCACAGTGAGTTACGCCTGGTCGCGCTGACGGCGCCACGGGGCAATCGCTTTTTTATCTGGGACATGGACAGCGGCGAACTGCGCCTGGATGGGCCTTTGCCCGACTGTGCCGGCGTGGGTGCGGTAGCGGACGGGTTTGTGGTGACTTCAGGCCAGGGACGCTGCCGCTTCTACGACTGTCGCCAAAAGCAGTTGGTGGCTAAGCCGTTGGAGCTGCCGTCCGGGTTTTGGGATAACCATCTGCACGTGATTTGAAATCGGCACCTGTCCGTGACTGCGGTAACGGACAGGTGCCGGGCCCCAAATCAACAGCCAAAAAAAAGGCCTCGCATCGCAAGGCCTTTTTTGGGGGTTTGAATCTATTCAACGCTGTATTCAGCTCTGCGGCCTCATGCCCTGAGACATCCCGAACATGAACAACAACAACTCATGATCAGGCTTGACCGCCACATTCGCCTTGGCGATGCGCGGTAACGGACACTGCCCGCCCCCTTGCACCGCACTGAGCACTTGTGTCCGAGGCAGCTCCCAGGCAGCCAGCGCCAGGGCTGAAATGCCCAACGCGCCGACCAGGAACAAACCTCGTGCTATTTCTAGCTTCATCTGGTTAAACCCTTGATAGCGCTGCCAAACGCCGTCTCGTAAAAGTAGCTGAGTTTTTTCCAGTCGGTATCGTTCCACGACGAATGGCGCCGCAGTTGCAGCATGTCATGGGACGCCGCCCGATAAGCGGTCAAACGCTGCCGGCATTTTTCAAAATCCAGCAACGCCACTTCTACTTTGGCCGAGTCGCCTTCGCCGGTTACGCGTACGAACACGTGCTTGATGTACAGGCAGCCATGCTGCCAGCGGCCTTTGTGCATACGTGCCAGGGTGCCCGCCAATTCCTTGAGGAGGCGCTCATGCACCGCCTCACCGTATTGCTCACGACCACCGGCGGCGTACCAGTTTTCGATTTCGTCGAAACCGTCGAGCGACGCAGTCACCAACAACGCTTTCCATTGATGCTCAGGGTCGCGACGTGCCTCGCAGAACACCAGCTCCGGCACGCGTACATTCAATGAACGCAACCCCCTGAGGGCATCACGCTCACGCAATACGGTCGGGCGCCCGAACGGGTGAAGCCAGCTGCGATAGATGTGACCGGTCTGGCGCTTGCTGTAAAGCAAGCGGCCGTTGGGGCTCATCACGCGTTGCACACCACTTTCACCGCCACGTCGGCGATTGGGTTCTTCAACCCACTCGCCCTGCAGGCGCCAGAAAAAATCGAATCGTTCCTCGGGAGCTACATGACTGCCTACTACGCACTCAACTGCCATCCTGTTACCTCTTACGCAATACATATACTCGCCACATGGCGTAGAGCGGTATGAAGTCCAGGGATTCCTGAACACGGAAACCGGCCTGCTCAAACTCTGCCTCGACAGTAGCAGCCGGTAACACAAACCGGTTTTGGTAACCTTCTTGCTCACCTTTGTTGCGACGTTTCACTTCGGCGCGTTTGCGTTTCCAGGCCTTGAAATTGCCATCCACCCACAGCGAAATAATCACGCTGTCGCGGGTAACCCGCTGAAATTCTCGCAGTATTGTCATCCTGTGCGCCGGATCACCAATGTGGTGCAGCAAGCGCATGCAGAAAATACTGTCGACCGAGTTATCCGGTAAATCGATATCAAAGGCAGACGTCTGCAAGGGTCGTACCCGTTTCACCACGTCCGCTGGCTGAGCAACGGTCGCGACCTTGAGCATCGACGCTGAATTATCGGCCCCGATAATCACACGGTTGGGTTTCTCAGCCAACAGCGGCCAGAAGCGCCCGGCGCCGCACGGCAGGTCCAGCACCAGGCCAGGTTCGCCGGCCATGGCCAGCGCACCCCGCGCCAATTGCTCGTCGCGCTTGTGGGACAACCGGCGAGCCAGATTGTCCTGATGCTTGAGCAAATAATTTTGCGCGTGCTGATCGTCGTACTTTTCAGAAAAATCGAGCTTGATCGGGGTAGACATCAACGGATCTCCGGTAACTGATGCCTACAACCTTATGCAGCGAACTGTGATCAACAGGTCAACCCGTTGTGAAAAACTTGTCCTGTCCAATCTCATACATTTCAAGACTTTACAGATACAAGCAATAGCATGGGGCCATCTTCGCCGATTTACGGGGATGTCTGGCAGGATAACGGCAGGGGCAAGTGTCAGGGCTTGACCTGACTCAACTGCACGTGAAAACGACAGCCGTTGGGTTCCATCGTGCTGAGGCTGACCGTCCACCCCTGGTTCTCACAGATACGCTGCACCAGCGACAAACCCAGGCCAAGCCCTTCGCCGCGCTTTTCGCTGCCACGTACGAACGGCTCGAACATCGCCTCACGCTTGTCTTCGGGAATCCCCACACCGGTGTCCTCCACCACAAAACCGCTGGGTTCGAGGGTCAGGCGGATGAAGCCCTGCTCGGTGTAATGCAGGGCATTGCGCAACAGGTTGCCCATAACGGCGTGGAGAAAAGTAGTGTTGTAGCGCGCGTCCGAAGGGTTGCCTGGCTGGTAGATCAACGCCAGGCCTTTGCGCTCGATCGGCTCGCGCCAGATGCCGAGCAAATCGTCCGCCACCTGCGCCAGCGTGACCTGCGGCGACATGGCGGCTTCATCGTGTTCGGCACGGGCCAGCATCAGGAAGGTCTGCACCAGCTCGCGCATTTCTTCGCAGGCGCGCGCGATGCGCTCAACCTGATTGCGGCCGCGCTGATCGATCGCCGGGTTTTCCAGCAGCAGTTCGCAGGAGCTGGCCAGCACCATCAAAGGCGTGCGCAATTCATGGCTGACGTCACTGGTAAACAACTGCTCGCGTGATAACGCCTGACGCAGACGCCCCAGCGTGGCATCGAAGGCCACGGCCAGTTCGCCGACTTCATCCGCCGCATAATCGGGTGCCAGCGGTGGCGCCAGGCCCAGCAACTGGTCGCGATGACGCACCTGGCGAGCGAGCCGCACCACCGGCGCCATCACTTTGCGCGCCAACACCCAACCAAGGAACACCGCCAGCGCCAGGCTAAGCACGAAGCCCACCAGCACCACGGCAAATAAAACCCGCTCGCGCTCCTCGAAGTCGCTCTGGTCCTGCAGCAGCACATACCGACGGCCATCCACCACTTCGACCATGGCGTGGTAAGACAGCGCCTCGCGGAACACCTCATGAAAGCCGGGTTCCAGGTGCCGCAAATCCTTGGGCAGCTCGAAATCCCCGCGCCCGCCACTGAAATAGAACAGCTGATCGGGCTCCGGCCGGTGGCTCCAGTCCTCGACGCTGTCCATCAACAACAGCCGTTGCAGGTCGCCGCCCAAGCCCGCCGAAATCAGTTTTTCTTCTACCAGGTGCACGGTCGCAACAATGCCCATGGCGAACGCCCCTGCCACCAACGCACTCATCAAGGCAAAGGCGATGATGATCCGCTGGGCAAGGCTTTGCTTAAACTCCATCACGACCCTCGGCCAGGCGATAACCCACACCGTGCACGGTTTGCAGCAGCGGTTTGGCGAAGGGTTTATCGATCACTTGGCGCAATTGGTGGACGTGGCTGCGCAGGCTGTCGCTGTCCGGGCAGTCATCGCCCCACAAGGCTTCCTCAAGAATTTCGCGACGCAGCACATGCGGGCTTTTTTGCATCAACACCGCGAGCAACTTCAGGCCCACGGGGTTGAGTTTGAGCAGGCGCCCCTCGCGGGTCACTTCCAGGGTATCGAGGTCATAGTTCAAGTCGCCGACTTGCAGGGCGCGGCGGCCGCCACCCTGGGCACGGCGCAGAACGGCTTCAATGCGGGCGGCCAACTCCGACAGGGCGAACGGCTTGAGCAAGTAATCATCGGCGCCGGACTTGAAGCCCTGCAGCCGGTCATCCAACTGGTCGCGGGCGGTGAGCATGATCACCGGCGTGTCGCGGCGCGCGTCTTCACGCAGGCGTTTGCACAAGGTGTAGCCATCGATGCCAGGCAGCATGATGTCGAGCACGATCAAGTCGTAATGCTCGGTAGCGGCCAGGTGCAGGCCCGACAAACCGTCCTGCGCACAGTCCACGGTGTAGCCCTTTAGCCCCAGGTAATCGGCCAGGTTGGCCAGAATATCGCGGTTGTCTTCAACCAATAAAATTCGCATGGGCAGTGTCTCCGTACGCGGTAACGGCCGTGTTGGCTCGCGCAGCTTAAGGCCAAGTGTGGCTCAGGGATAGACCTCAGAGCCGTGTCGATAAAGGTTTTCAACCAATAAGATAAACCAACAAGTTTTTCACTATAGCTTCACAAACTGACTACAGTGTCAGGCCGAAGATCACCGCCCATCGATATAAGGAACATAGACATGGGGTTTCTCAAAACAGCGCCTATGCGCTTTCTGCTGCTCGTCACCGGCACCTGGCTGGTTATTTTCCTGATCACCCGCGGTGTGCTGCTCTTCACGCACCTGGACGAAGTCGGTGGCAACCTGCTGCCGGTGTTTGGCGTCGGCTTGCTCTACGACCTGGGCTTTCTCACCTACGCCGCCCTGCCGCTGGGCCTGTACTTGCTGCTGTGCCCGCCCGCGCTGTGGCATCGCCGCGGCCATCGCTGGTTCCTGCAGGCCGTGCTGACAGTCAGCCTGTTCGCGATGCTGTTCACCTCGGTTGCGGAGTGGCTGTTCTGGGATGAGTTTGGCGTGCGTTTCAACTTTATCGCCGTCGATTACCTGGTGTACTCCAATGAGGTATTGAACAACCTGTTGGAGTCCTACCCGATCGGCAAGCTGCTCAGTTTGCTGGCGATGTTGGCGATTGTGTTGAGCCTGGCCCTGCGCAAACCCTTCAACGCGGCGATGCGCGCGCCTCTGCCGCCGATGCGTGGGCGGCTGCTGAATGCCTTGGGCTTATTGATCGCCGCCGGGCTCAGCCTGCAATTGATCAGCCAGGACAGCCCACGCGCCCAGGGCGGTAACGCTTACAACAATGAATTAGCCAGCAATGGCCCGTATCAGTTTTTCGCCGCGTTCCGAAACAACGAGCTCGATTACACACAGTTCTACAAAAGCCTGCCTGACGACGTCGTCGCCAGGCAATTGCGCGCCGAGCTCAGTGAGCCCAATGCGCGCTTCGTCGGCACTGACCCGCTGGACATACGCAGGGCAATCACCAACCCCGGCACATTGCGCAAACCCAACATCGTGCTGGTGACCATCGAAAGCTTCAGCGCCAAGTACATGGGCAGCAACGGCGATGGGCGCAACCTCACGCCCAATCTGGACGCCTTGCGTAAACAAAGCCTGTACTTCAGTAACTTTTATGCCACCGGCACCCGTACAGACCGTGGCCTGGAGGCGATCACGCTGGCGATTCCCCCAACGCCAGGCCGCTCGATTGTCAAACGTATCGGGCGTGAAAGCGGTTTCGCCAGCCTCGGCCAACACCTCAGTGCCATCGGCTACGACAGCGTATTTGTCTACGGCGGGCGTGGTTACTTCGACAACATGAACGCGTTTTTCAGTGGCAACGGTTACCGGGTGGTGGACCAGAGCAGCGTGGCCGAATCAGAAATCTCGTTCAAAAACGCGTGGGGCATGGCCGACGAAGACCTCTACCGGCAAACCCTGAAGCTGGCCGACGCCGATTACGCCAAACAGCAACCCTTTTTGCTGCAACTGATGACCACCTCCAATCATCGCCCCTACACCTATCCGGAAGGGCGCATTGATATCAAGTCCGGCAATGGCCGGGACGGTGCGGTGAAATACACCGACCACGCCATCGGCGAGTTCCTCAATGCGGCACGCCAGAAACCCTGGTTCGATAACACGATCTTCGTGTTTGTCGCCGACCACACCGCCGGCAGCGCAGGCAAAGAGGACCTGCCTGTCGCCAACTACCAGATCCCGCTGTTCATCTATGCACCCAAGCTGATTGAAGCGCGTGAAACCGCACAACTGGCCAGCCAGATCGACCTGGCGCCCACCTTGCTGGGCCTGATCAACCTGAGCTACGAGTCGACCTTCTTCGGCCGCAACCTGTTGCAGGACAATCCGCTGCCGCCGCGTGTCGTCATCGGCAACTATCAACACCTCGGGCTGTTTGACGGCAATGACCTGGCGATCCTCAGCCCGCGCCAGGGCCTGCGTCGCCATGACCAGGCGCTGGGTGAGAGCCAGGAGTTGCGTGTGGGCAGTGACGACCCGTTGATCCAGCGCGCAATCACCTACTACCAAGGCGCGAGCTACGGCTTCAAGCAACAATTGCTGAGCTGGAAGGCACCCAAGGAAGTCATCCCGCAGGTGAGCACGCGCTGACCGGCGTGCCGGCGGCAAATACCGCGCATAAAAAAACCCCGCCTGCATCACTGCAGGCGGGGTTTTTCAGGTGCCGGGTAAGGCTGGCTTACATCATGCCGCCCATGCCACCCATGCCGCCCATGTCTGGCATACCGCCGCCAGCCGAGCCTTCTTTCTTCGGTGCATCAGCGATCGCAGCTTCGGTGGTCAGGATCAGACCGCCGATGGAGGCCGCTGCCTGCAATGCCGAACGGGTCACCTTGGTAGGGTCCAGGATGCCCATTTCGATCATGTCGCCGTAGACGCCAGTTGCAGCGTTGTAACCGTAGTTACCTTTGCCGTTCTTGACTTCGTTGACCACAACGCTCGGCTCGTCGCCGGAGTTGGCAGCGATCTGACGCAGTGGCGCTTCAACGGCGCGACGCAGTACAGCGATGCCCACGTTCTGGTCAGCGTTGTCGCCTTTAAGGTCAACCAAAGCTTCCAGAGCACGGATCAGCGCAACGCCACCGCCAGGTACCACGCCTTCTTCAACGGCTGCACGGGTTGCGTGCAGGGCGTCTTCAACGCGGGCTTTCTTCTCTTTCATTTCAACTTCGGAACCAGCGCCAACCTTGATCACTGCAACGCCGCCGGACAGCTTGGCCAGACGCTCTTGCAGTTTTTCACGATCGTAGTCCGAGGAAGTTTCGGCAACCTGGGCACGGATCTGAGTGATGCGAGCCTGGATGTCCTGGTCTACGCCAGCACCGTCAACGATGATGGTGTTTTCCTTGGAGATGGTCACGCGCTTGGCGCTACCCAGGTTTTCCAGGGTGGCGCTTTCCAGGCTCAGGCCGATCTCTTCGGAGATAACGGTACCGCCAGTCAGAACAGCGATGTCCTGCAGCATGGCCTTGCGACGGTCGCCGAAGCCTGGAGCCTTGACGGCTGCGACTTTAACGATGCCACGCATGTTGTTCACAACCAGCGTCGCCAGGGCTTCGCCTTCAACGTCTTCGGAAACGATCAGCAGTGGGCGGCCGGCTTTGGCAACGGCTTCCAGCACTGGCAGCATTTCGCGGATGTTGGAGATCTTTTTGTCGACCAGCAGGATCAGCGGGCTGTCCAGCTCGGCAACCATGGTTTCTGGCTTGTTGACGAAGTACGGGGACAGGTAGCCACGGTCGAACTGCATGCCTTCTACAACCGACAGTTCGTTTTCCAGGCCAGTGCCTTCTTCAACGGTGATCACGCCTTCTTTACCGACTTTTTCCATGGCTTCGGCAATGATGTCGCCGATGGAGCTGTCGGAGTTGGCGGAGATGGTGCCGACCTGAGCGATAGCCTTGGTGTCAGCGCATGGCTTGGACAGGTTTTTCAGCTCAGCAACAACAGCAATGGTCGCCTTGTCGATGCCGCGCTTGAGGTCCATCGGGTTCATGCCGGCAGCGACGGCTTTGTAGCCTTCGTTGACGATAGCTTGAGCCAGAACGGTAGCGGTGGTGGTGCCGTCGCCTGCGTCATCGTTGGCACGGGAGGCAACGTCTTTGACCAGCTGCGCGCCCATGTTCTCGAAACGGTCTTCCAGTTCGATTTCTTTTGCTACCGAAACGCCGTCCTTGGTGATGGTCGGAGCGCCGAAGCTCTTCTCGATGATCACGTTACGGCCTTTAGGGCCCAGGGTCGCTTTTACTGCGTCAGCCAGGACGTTGACACCGGTGAGCATTTTTTTGCGGGCGGAATCGCCGAATTTAACTTCTTTAGCAGCCATGATCGATATTCCTTAAATTCTTTGGAGTAACGGAAAAATGAGCGGGAAAATCAGCCTTCCAGTACAGCGAGAATTTCGTTCTCAGCCATTACCAGCAGGTCTTCGCCGTCAACTTTCACAGTGTTGCTGCCGGAGTAAGGGCCGAAAACAACCTTGTCACCGACTTTAACGGCCAGCGCACGCACTTCACCGTTTTCCAGAGTCTTGCCTGGGCCTGCAGCGACGATCACACCGTGGTTGGCTTTTTCAGCAGCCGAACCTGGCAGAACGATACCGCCAGCGGTTTTCTTTTCTTCTTCGCTGCGACGGATAACGACGCGGTCGTGCAGAGGACGAAGCTTGCTCATTGTCGATCTCTCCTAATTGTGTTTTTCATCGGCCGGTATCGGTACCGGCGGGTTGTATTCCGGCTGTGCCGGTCGCGCCTCGCCAAGCAAGACGCGGAAGTCTGTCTGGTGTCGCCACCAGAAACCTTGCGGTGACCGTTACATAAGGGCGCATAAGCTTATTACAAGGGGCCGCGGCGGAAATTTTTTATGCTTGCCGACGCACAAAAGCAACACGGCACCCGAAGGTGCCGTGCCAATAAAGCGGTTATTTGCTGTCGCGGTGTTCGAATTCGCCTTCGATCACATCGCCCTCGCGTCCCAACGGCGGGCGCGGAGCCGGGCCACCACGGGGTTGCAGGTCATCGGCGAACGCACGCTGGCGAATCGCCGCTTCTTCGGCGCGCTGACGCATCTTGCCGGCCAGCAGCTTGCGAGTGACCGGCAGCAACATCACCAGGCCGACCACGTCGCTGATAAAACCCGGCAGGATCAACAGGCCACCGGCCAGGGCCATCATCAGGCCTTCCAGCATGGTTTGAGCGGGCAGCTCGCCGCGGTTCAGGCTTTCACGCGCACGCAACGCTGTAGCCAAGCCGGCGACGCGCAGCACCAGAACGCCGAGCATCGAGCCGAGAATGATCAATAACAGTGCCGGGAAAAACCCGATTGCACTGCTGACTTGAACGAATACGAACAGCTCCAGCACCGGGAACAGCAGAAAGAGCAATAAAAAAGGGCGCATCAAATGGTTCCTCAACGCAAGAATGCCTTGCCAGTCCACCTTAGATGACGTCGCCATTTCGTGAATTCAAGCGTTGGCAGGCTCTTTTTTCGGCCAGACCTCAGCGTGAGCCAATGAAACCAGGGCTTCGCGTACTTGTGTCGGAGTGTTGCAAGGCGTCGCGAACGGCAACCAATGCAGCGACTGGCCAATGCGCAGGTGCATGCCTTCGCTGTCGATGCCGGCCAGTTGCGCGGGTTCAAAGGTCGGCAAGCCGGTCAGCGCGACGTAATGGGCAATGGCCTTGGTGTGGTCGGCGTTCATGTGCTCGACCATGCTGCGCTCGGCCTTGCCTGCAAACGGGTTGGCCAGTGTCAGGTGGTCGACCCAGTGAATCGCACCAAACCCGCCTATATAGCGGTGACGCACCGGCTTGAGCACCCAGAAGTCGAAATCGTGAGCCTTGTGGTAGTTGGCCGAATCGGGGAAGTAACGGTAGTAACGCTCGGCAGCCGCTTCAATGGCGGTGGCATCTTCGAGTTTCTCGGCTTCAGCCAGGTAGGTCAGGCGCCCCACTGCCTGCACGTCATCGGCATCGCGCTCACCCACCAGCAGCGAGCACTTGGGGTCTTTCTGCAAGTTATGGGTGTGCTGGGCGATACGGCTGATCAGGATCAGCGGGCGGCCCAGCTCGTCGAGGCAATACGGCACGACCGAGCCGAAGGGAAACCCGGGCATGGCTTTGGACAATGTGGAGAGAGCCCCACGGTATTCCTTGAGCAACAGCTCTCGGGCGTTCTTGGCAACGTGCGCGCTCAACGTATGACTCCTCGGGTATTCCGCCGCCCACAGCATATGGGAATGGATCTCAACACAAGGTAATCAATATCCGCGCAGGTTGCCAGAGTGCACTTACCAGGCCACACCGAACCCTGCGGTGTAACGGGTCTTGCTCAGGCTGCTTTGCGATTCGCCACTGATGATGTCGCGTTCAGCCTTGAGGTTGAGGGACGCCCATTCGGTGACCTTGTAACGCAGGCCCATTTGCGCATCGAGGGAATAATCGGACGGCCCGGCGAGCGGCTTGCCCACCTCGCCGTTGGTGAAGAACTCCACGGTCTTGCCCACCAGGTAGCGGTTGTAGTTCCACTTCATGGCCAGCGAGTAGAAATTGGATTTGCCGCCGTCGGCATATTCGTAATCGGTGCGGTTAACCAGCGAACCGAGGGAGAACGCGCCCAGCTCATCGTCCCAGAACTGGTAGCCAGGGCCGGTACCGACCGTGCGCTGGCGGGACAAGTCTTCCACCTTGTCGCGCTTGTAGGTCAGGCGGCCTTGCCAGAACCAATGCTCGGTGATGAAACGGTCCAGGTCATATTCCAGCGCCCAGTTGTCGGTGGTGGTGACGTCGTCCTGGAACTCGCGGTTGTATTCGCCCTGCGCGGTATGGCGCCACTGGCCGTGACGGGCCGTGGTCTTGAA
Source organism: Pseudomonas sp. 14P_5.3_Bac1 (assembly GCF_025466135.1). Lineage (NCBI taxonomy): Bacteria > Pseudomonadati > Pseudomonadota > Gammaproteobacteria > Pseudomonadales > Pseudomonadaceae > Pseudomonas > Pseudomonas sp. 14P_5.3_Bac1. The sequence continues at coordinate 118,726 of NZ_JANLOF010000081.1, forward strand.
GTCCACGTCGTAGTCGTTGGTGTCTTTGTCGGCACGCTTGTAGTCCAGCGCCAGGTCGACATTGCCCTTCCACACCAGGTCTTCGATGACCGGCTTGGGCTTGAGGATTTGCTGGATGCTGGCCAGTTCCACGGTTTTGGGCGCCTCGCCATTGGCCAGCACCACCTTGCCGTCATCCGCAGCTTTCAGGGATTTGGCCTTCTCACCGCTGTACGCGTCCTGCTTGACCAGTAGCTCCTGGTCACTTTCCAGGGTTTTCACCTGCTTCCAATCCACCGGGATGGCCCCTGCGTAGCTGGTCTGAATCAGCAACTTGCCACCGTCGAAGACTTTGATCTTGCCGGTCAGGCGGTCACCGTTCTTTAACCACACGGTGTCAGCGAGCAGGGGCGTGGAGGCGCTGAAAACAGCGAGGCACAGCAGGGTTCTGGACAACATAAGCGTATTCGGGGCTCAGGGTTGGCGAAAAAGGGGCGCTATCGTGTTAGATAGCTACGACTGACTCAAGTATTTATATTGAGTTCAATTCTCAACAGCATGATTACAGACGTTTCTTACAAAGACCCTGACGATGCCCACAGTGAATCAACCCGCCGATATTGCGCAAAGCCCGGCAGAAATGCGCCGCACGGCGTTGTACCTGACCTTGGCGCAAGTGCCCGAAGGCTGCGTAGTGAGTTACGGCGAATTGGCGCACCTGGCCGGGCTGGGCCGCGCGGCCCGCTGGGTCGGGCGCACGCTGAGCCAGTTGCCCGAGGACACCCGGTTGCCCTGGCACCGAGTGCTGGGTGCCGGTGGTCGGATAAGTCTGCCAGTGGGCAGTGCCTCAGGCGACGAGCAACGTGCGCGTTTACGCAGCGAAGGTGTCAGTATCCTGAACAATCGCGTTGATATTCAGCGTCATGGCTGGCGCCCGGTAGAGCACAGCGGTTAGAGTGCGCGCTTTGTTTCCGCAAATCTGAGGCAGACTCCAGCCCATGCCCCGTAAAACCTGGCGCGCCGCGCTCGCCGCCTATGCCAGCCCCTCGACGTTAGTGCTGTTGTTGCTCGGTTTCGCCGCCGGCTTGCCTTACATGTTGGTGTTCTCGACGCTTTCAGTGTGGTTGCGCGAGGCCGGTGTGGCCCGCGAGACCATCGGTTATGCGAGCCTGATCGGCTTGGCCTATGCCTTCAAATGGGTCTGGTCACCGCTGCTCGACCAATGGCGTTTGCCGCTGCTCGGTAAACTCGGACGACGTCGCTCCTGGCTGGTGCTGGCCCAGACGCTGGTGATCCTCGGGTTGATCGGCATGGGTTTTTGCGACCCGCAAAAACACCTGTCCTGGCTGATTGCGATTGCTGTGATCGTCGCCTTCGCCTCGGCCACCCAAGACATCGCGGTAGACGCCTATCGCCTGGAAATCGCCGACGACAGCCGCCAGGCTGCCCTCGCCGCCAGTTATATGTCCGGTTATCGCATCGCCGCCCTGCTGGCCACCGCCGGTGCACTGTTCTTTGCCGAGGGCTTCGGCTCGACCGGTTTCAACTATAAGCACTCGGCGTGGACCGGCACTTACGTGCTGTTCGGCCTGCTGATGATTCCGGCGCTGCTGACCACCCTGTTCATGCGCGAGCCCAATGTGCCACTGCGCACGCAGTTGCAGGCCGGCCGCTACAGCTTCGTGCATCAGCTGGTCTCGGTGTTTGTACTGATCGTGTTGCTGGTGTCCGTCCCGGCGATGTTCACCCAGCTCTACAACACCGATTTTGCCAGCGTCCTGTTCCACGGCGTCAGCCTGTGGGAACTGCTGATGGAAGACCGCGCCTTCCTGCGCGCCATCCTCTATATCATCCTGACCACGCTGTGCCTGTCGACCATGGGCCGACGCGGCCTGGCACCGGTGCTGACGCCGGTCAACGACTTTATCCTGCGCTACCGCTGGCAGGCCTTGCTGCTGCTCGGGCTGATCGCCACCTATCGCATGTCGGACACGGTGATGGGCGTGATGGCCAACGTGTTCTACATCGACCAGGGCTTCACCAAGGACCAGATTGCCGGAGTGAGCAAGATTTTCGGCCTGATCATGACCCTGCTCGGCGCCGGCATGGGCGGCTTGCTGATCGTGCGCTTCGGGATCCTGCCGATCCTGTTTATCGGCGGCGTGGCCTCGGCCGGCACCAACCTGTTGTTCGTGATGCTCGCGGACATGGGCCCCGACCTGCAGATGCTGATCTTCACCATCTCGCTGGACAACTTCAGTTCCGGCCTTGCCACCTCGGCGTTTGTCGCCTACCTGTCGAGCCTGACCAACCTCAAGTTCTCCGCCACCCAATATGCGCTGCTCAGCTCGATCATGCTGTTGCTGCCGCGCCTGATTGGCGGTTATTCAGGGGTAATGGTGGAGAAGTTCGGCTATCACAACTTCTTCCTGATCACCTGCCTGCTAGGCGTACCGACGCTGTTCCTGATTGCCCTGCACTGGTTTCAGGAAAATCGACGGATTCGGTTGAGCCCGCCCACCGAAGAATGACTCACCTCGGTCAATGTGGGAGCTGGCTTGCCTGCGATAGCATCAGCGCGACGTAACTGATACACCGCATCGCAGGCAAGCCAGCTCTACACAAGCCCGGTCGCCACAGAAACACCCCGCGACCTCATGCCTGTACTCCGGCAGCAACCGCCCGTACAATCCCAAGTCATTTCAAGTCCAAGCAACCGACAACGGCCTACCATGCGTACCAGTCAATATTTGCTCGCCACACAGAAAGAAACGCCTTCCGACGCGGTTGTGATCAGCCATCAGCTGATGCTGCGCGCCGGCATGATCCGCAAACTGGCCTCGGGCCTGTACACCTGGCTGCCCATGGGCTTGAAGGTGATGCGCAAGGTCGAAGCCATCGTTCGCGAAGAAATGAACGCCGCCGGCTCTCTGGAAGTGTTGATGCCGAGCACGCAACCGGCTGAGTTGTGGCAGGAATCCGGGCGCTGGGAAGAGTACGGCCCTGAGTTGCTGCGCTTCAAGGACCGTCATGGCCGCGATTTCTGCGCCGGCCCGACCCATGAAGAAGTGATCACCGACCTGATGCGCAACGAGCTGAGCAGCTACAAGCAGCTGCCGCTGAACCTGTATCAGATCCAGACCAAATTCCGTGATGAAATCCGCCCACGCTTCGGTTTGATGCGCGGCCGTGAATTCATCATGAAGGACGCCTACTCCTTCCACGCCGACCAGGCCTCCTTGCAGGTCACCTACGACCGCATGCACCAGGCCTACTGCAACGTGTTCACGCGCCTGGGCCTGAAATTCCGCCCGGTTGAAGCGGACAACGGCTCCATCGGCGGCGCCGGCTCCCACGAGTTCCACGTACTGGCCGAGTCCGGCGAAGACGATATCGTCTTCAGCAACGGTTCCGACTACGCGGCGAACATCGAGAAAGCCGAAGCCGTGCCACGGGAAACGTCCCGCCCGGCGCCAAGCGAAGAGTTGCGCCTGGTGGACACCCCAGAGACCAAGACCATCGCGGCGCTGGTGGAAAAATTCAATCTGCCGATTGAAAAGACCATCAAGACCCTGATCGTGCGCGCCGAAGAAGAAGGCAAGCTGATCGCCCTGGTCATCCGTGGCGACCACGAGCTCAACGAAATCAAGGCTGCCCAGCAACCTGGCGTGGCCAGCCCGCTGGTCATGGCCACCGATGCCGAACTGCGCGATGCGATTGGCGCCGGTGCCGGTTCGCTCGGCCCGCTGAACCTGCCGCTGCCGATCATCATCGACCGTTCGGTCGAACTGATGAGCGACTTCGGCATCGGCGCCAACATCGACGACAAGCACTACTTCGGCGTGAACTGGGAGCGTGACCTGCCAGTTCCAACCGTGGCCGACCTGCGTAACGTAGTCGCCGGCGACCCAAGCCCGGATGGCAAGGGCACCCTGGAAATCAAACGCGGCATCGAAGTCGGGCACATCTTCCAGCTGGGCAACAAGTACAGCAAGGCGATGAAGTGCGAAGTGCTGGGCGAGAACGGCAAGCCGATCACCCTCGACATGGGCTGCTACGGCATTGGCGTTTCCCGCGTGGTGGCAGCTGCCATCGAACAGAACAACGACGAGAAAGGCATCATCTGGAGTGACGCCCTGGCCCCATTCCAGGTGGCCCTGGTACCGCTGCGCTACGAAACCGAGCAAGTACGCGAAGCCACCGACAAACTGTATGCCGAACTGACGGCCGCCGGTTTTGAAGTGCTGCTGGATGACCGCGACAAGAAAACCAGCCCGGGCATCAAGTTCGCCGACATGGAACTGATTGGCATCCCGCACCGGATCGTGGTCAGTGACCGCGGCCTGGCCGATGGCAATCTGGAATACAAGAGCCGGACCGAAGCCGAAGCCCAACCGTTGCCGGTGGCTGACGTGCTGTCTTTCCTTCAGGCGCGTATTCGTCGCTGAAAACCAGATCAAGAGAAGTCATGTTCAAGCGAAACACCAGAGCCCTGAGGGGCGCCGCCTTGTGCGGCGCCCTGCTGGTCAGCGGCTGCGCCAACCAGATGTCGCAACGCAGTGAGCACGAGGAACGGGTCGAGCGCAAATTGCTCGACCACAGCCTGCAGATCGATGTAGGTGAACCCAAAGTGCTGGAACTGCCGCAACGCCGGGTTCGCATTCACGAGCAAAAGACCTTTGAGGTCACTGAATTCGAAGTCACCCGCCGTTACGATCGCTACACCCCCTACCAACCCTGGCGCAAACTCTACGAGATGCCCTTGGGCGCGGTCGCCCTGGTGGCCGGCGCGGGGGCCAACGTGGCGAACATCTTCGCCCTCGGCAACCTGCCGACCAGCATGACGCGTGATTGGCTGAGCTACGGCGTGGACGGCATCAACCCGTTCATGAACGTGCAATCCCACGGCCGTGCGCAACAGAACCTGGCCGGGATCGATGAAGTCCAGCGTGACAAGCGCACGGAGTATTCGAGCCTGCCCTGGAGCGAGCGCCCGGTACAGGTCACCGCCGGCAAGCAGACCCATGAGCTGACCACCGACCGCGACGGCGTGCTGCGCCTGAACCTGTTGGACAGCCCGTTTGCCGAGCAGGACCTGAACCGCGTCACCACCTTGAAGATCAGCGTGGAAGATGGCCAGGACGACGTGCACTCAGACTCCTCCCTGGCGATCAGCAACACCCTGCGCGGCAAGTTGCTGGAAGCCCATGGCCTGATCTACGACGACCTGGAAGACGACGAAGTCAACCAGTGGGTGCACCGGGTCAAGCGCCTGTCGGAGTTGGGCCTTGAGGAAGAAGCCAGTGAGCTGGAACAAAGCCTGATCGAACTGACCCGCAATGATCCCGAGTTGCAGCAGGAGTTTGTGCAGGCACTGACCAAGGATGCGGGGCGGTTGGTGGCGGACCCTGGGGCACGCTAGGACCTCAAGACAGGTAAAGATCTAAATGTGGGAGCGGGCTTGCTCGCGAAAGCGGTGTATCAGTGATGAATGTATCGACTGACACGGCGCCTTCGCGAGCAAGCCCGCTCCCACATTTGGCTCCCGGTTTTTACCAGGGAAACTGCAGCTGTTCGTTACCGCTGCTCAGATCCAGCAACCGCACCCCAATCCCCAGCAACCGCACCGGTTTGCCGCCGCGATTGAACGCCTGGGTCAACAGCTGTTGATAACTCTCCAGATCCCGCCCTGCCCCTGCCTGCTCCAGGGTGGTTTGGGTGAAGTCATGAAACTTCACTTTGACGAACGGCTTGCCCGCGCGATAGCTGCTGTCGATGCGCGCCATGCGTCCGGCCAGGGTTTCCATCAGCTCGGGCAGTTTCGCCAGGCAACTTGAGAGATCCGGCAAGTCCGCATCGTAGGTATTTTCCACACTGATGGATTGCCGACGGCTGTCGTTCTGCACCACGCGGTCATCAATCCCACGGGCCAGGCTCCAGAGCCGCTCGCCGAAACTGCCGAATTCACGCACCAGCGCCAGCTTGTTCCACTCACGCAATTGCAGGCAGTCTGCAATCCCCAGGCGCGCCAGCTTATCGGCGGTCACCTTGCCAACGCCGTGCAACTTGTTCACCGGCAACTGGGAGACGAAGTCTTCGACCTGATCCGGGGTGATCACAAACAGGCCGTTGGGTTTTTTCCAGTCGCTGGCGATCTTGGCCAGAAACTTGTTCGGCGCAACGCCGGCGGACACTGTGATGTGCAGCTGGTTGGAGACCCGGCGACGAATGTCTTGAGCGATGCGCGTGGCACTGCCGCCAAAGTGCGGGCTGTCAGAGACGTCCAGGTAGGCTTCGTCCAGCGACAGTGGCTCGATCAGGTCGGTGTAATCGCGAAAGATCGTCTGGATTTCCTTCGACGCTTCCTTATAGGCATCCATGCGCGGCTTGACGATGGTCAGGTCCGGGCACAGCTTCAAGGCGTGGCGCGATGACATGGCCGAACGCACCCCATAAGCCCGCGCCTCATAGTTGCAGGTGGCGATCACCCCTCTTCTGTCGGCCGAGCCGCCGACCGCGAGGGGCTTTTGTGCCAGGCTCGGATCGTCGCGCATCTCGATGGCGGCGTAGAAGCAATCACAGTCGACGTGGATGATTTTGCGCTGCGTCATATAAACAGAGGGTGTAATCCAACGGGCGGCCAGTATCGCATTCACCCCTGTATATAGCACCAGTAGTTTGAATCTTCCGCTTCAGCGGTAGGAAATTTCACTGATGAATTTATTTTCTCAATCGAAATTCGCCTGCCAATAGAGCTGAAACCCTCGGCCACACTGGCCTCGCGACCTTCCAAGGCTTGCCTTGGAGAGCTAACCGATTGAACCACAAGCGCTTTTCTTCGATTCACAGGTTGACACACTCGCGTTCCTCTGTAGAATGCCGACACACAGACGCGGGATGGAGCAGTCTGGTAGCTCGTCGGGCTCATAACCCGAAGGTCGTCGGTTCAAATCCGGCTCCCGCAACCAAACATCAAAAAAGGCTACTCGAAAGAGTGGCCTTTTTTGTGCGCGCCTGTTTTGCATGTGTACGCAAATTGTAAGACAGAAAAATCTTTGTCCGTCGCGCACTTACCGCACGTGGTCGGGGTGAAAGACGCTAATTCACACTAATTTGACCCATCGACCCATTAACGGTTGACACCTCGGCGTTGGGCTGTAGAATGCCGCCCACAGACGCGGGATGGAGCAGTCTGGTAGCTCGTCGGGCTCATAACCCGAAGGTCGTCGGTTCAAATCCGGCTCCCGCAACCAAACATCAAAAAAGGCTACTCGAAAGAGTGGCCTTTTTTGTATCTGACGAAAAAGTTCTTCTGAAACAATGGCATGGCATCTTTCATGAAACCGTACACGGTTTGTAGAGTCCATCTCATTGCAAGCTATGCTGAATGCTCAAGCATTACCCTCTACGACCAATGGCCGCAGTCGCCGCACCCGGCGATACGCGTTAATATTTGTAATTATTTTGTCCATAGGGATTGGTAACTTGGCTGGATACCTCCATCCTGTCGCGCACAATCCACGAGGTGATTGATGCGCGCCAACTCGTCTGAACCACAAGACACCGTCACAGCGACACAACCGATCACACCCACCCGCTTGCGTTGGCTGGATCTGTTGAGCAAATACCGTCAGCCGATCGGGCTGGCCGTTACCCTGTTGCTGTTCGCAATCGCCCTGATCGCCTGCCGACACTTACTGCTGGAACTGGATCTGTATGCGCTCCACGACTCGATCCTGGAAGTGCCCAGACCCGCCCTGCTGGGTGCGTTCGCGGCGGCCATCGCCGGTTTCATCATTCTGCTGGGTTATGAATTCTCCGGCGCACGCTATGCCGGGGTAAAACTGCCGGCCAAGACCCTGGCGCTGGGTGGCTTCACCGCGTTTGCCATCGGCAACGCCATTGGTTTGTCGATGCTCTCCGGCGGGTCTGTGCGCTACCGTTTATATGCACGTCACGGTATCGGGGCTTCGGAAGTGGCGCACATGACCGTGTTCGCCAGCCTGGCCCTTGGTACGGCGCTGCCGCCACTGGCAGCACTGGCCACACTGAGTAACCTGCCGGCGGCATCGACCTACCTGCACCTGTCGCAAGGCGTGCTCGGTGGTATTGCCGGTGCAGTGCTGCTGCTGTCCGCCGCGCTGTGCATCGGCATTTATCGCCGTCGCCTGCCGGAGCAACCTTATCCAGACAACCTGCTGGTCAAGGCGGGACGTCGTACCCTGCGCCTGCCGGGCCGGCGCCTGACGTTCCTGCAACTGATCATCACCGCGCTGGACGTAGCCGCTGCCGCCACCGTCCTTTATATGCTGCTGCCGGAAGCGCCGCCGTTCGGCCCCTTCCTGCTGGTGTACCTGCTGGCCCTGGCTGCCGGTGTACTCAGCCATGTGCCAGGCGGTGTTGGCGTGTTCGAAGCGATTCTGCTCGCGGCATTTGCCGACAAGCTTGGCGCCGCGCCATTGGCTGCCGCCCTGCTGCTATACCGCATGATTTATGTGGTGCTGCCGCTGCTGATCGCCTGCGTGTTCCTGCTGGTCAACGAGGCCCAGCGCCTGTTCCAGACGCAGCAAAGCCTGCGGGTTGCCTCTGGCCTGGCCGCGCCGGTGTTGGCCGTACTGGTTTTTTTGTCCGGCGTGGTCCTGCTGTTTTCCGGCGCAACGCCGGAAATCGACTCACGCCTGGAAAACATCGGCTTCCTGATTCCCCACCGCCTGATTGACGCCTCGCACTTCGGTGCCAGCTTGATCGGCGTGCTGTGCCTGTTGCTCGCCCAGGGCTTGCGTCGGCGTTTGTCGGCCGCCTGGATGCTGACCATGGTGTTGCTGCTCACCGGCGCCCTGCTCTCACTGCTTAAAGGCTTCGATTGGGAAGAAGCCAGCCTGATGATCATGACCGCCGTGCTGCTGGCGATCTTCCGGCGCTCGTTCTACCGCGCCAGCCGCCTGACCGAGCTGCCGTTCTCGCCGCTGTACCTGGTGGCCAGCGTCTGTGTGTTGGGCGCCTCGATCTGGCTGCTGCTGTTTGCCTATCAAGACGTGCCGTACAGCCACCAGCTGTGGTGGCAGTTCACCCTGGACGCCAACGCCCCACGCGGCCTGCGCTCGCTGCTGGGTGCAGCGGTGCTGTTGGTGATCGTCTCGCTGACCTGGCTGCTGCGCACCGCACGCCCGGTGATTCATCTGCCAACCCCGGACGAACTGGAACGCGCCACCAAGATCCTGATGGCCTCCTCACAGCCCGACGGAGGCCTGGCGCTGACCGGCGACAAGGCGCTGCTGTTCCACCCCAACGATGAAGCCTTCCTGATGTACGCCCGCCGTGGGCGCAGCCTGGTGGCCTTGTATGACCCGATCGGCCCGACCCAGCCGCGCGCCGAGATGATCTGGCAGTTCCGTGACCTGTGCGACATCCATCACGCGCGCCCGGTGTTTTACCAGGTACGCGCCGAGAACCTGCCGTACTACATGGACATCGGCCTGACCGCGATCAAGCTGGGCGAAGAAGCCCGCGTCGACCTGAAACGCTTTGACCTGGAAGCCAAGGGCAAAGAGATGAAGGACCTGCGCTACACCTGGAACCGTGGCACCCGGGACGGCCTGTCCCTGGAAATCTTCGAACCGGGCCAGGCGCCGATGGAAGAACTCAAAGTCATCTCCGATGCCTGGCTGACCGGCAAGAACGTGCGGGAAAAGGGCTTTTCTCTGGGCCGTTTCAGCGACGACTACCTCAAGCACTTTCGTATTGCGATTATTCGCTTCGAAGGGCGCCCGGTGGCCTTCGCCAACCTGCTCGAGACTTACAACCATGACCTGGCCAGTCTCGACCTGATGCGTGCGCACCCGGACGCGCCGAAGCTGACCATGGAATTCATGATGGTTGGCCTGATTCAACATTATAAGAACCACGACTACGCCCGCTTCAGCCTCGGCATGGTGCCGTTGTCGGGCCTGCAACCACGCCGTGGCGCACCGCTGACCCAACGCCTGGGCTCGATGGTGTTCCGACGTGGCGAGCAACTGTATAACTTCCAAGGTTTGCGCCGCTTTAAAGACAAGTTCCAGCCTGACTGGGAACCCCGTTATATGGCCGTGCCCGCAGGACTTGATCCGCTGGTGGCACTGGCCGATACCGCCGCCCTGATTGCGGGCGGCTTGACTGGATTGGTGAAACGCTGATGATTCGACGCTCCTGGCGGTATGTATTGGCCTTTGTAGTGCTGCTCGCGCTGATCGCGGCGGGTGGCTTCTGGTACTGGAACCGCCCTGCCCCGCAACCGACCCTGGAACAACTGCCCCAGGCCGACGGTTCGGTGATGACCCGCGTGACGCCTAACGGCTCGGCAAAAGCCCGTGTGGCCGTGGCCGTGATGGCCGATGAGACCCTGACCGATAGCCAACTGATTGCCCTGAGCCAGGGCGGCTCCGCGCAAATCGTTCAAGTGATCCTGCCAAAGGATGACTGCAAGCTGCAGGAACAAGCGCTGCAAAGCGCCCTGGCCCAGCTCAAAGGCCCGGCGACGCTGGTCAGCGGCATCGGCCCTGGCGCAGCACTCGCCTGGCGCTGGCTGGCCACACAGAACGACGACAAGGCCAATGCTATCTCCGTCGGCTTCGCCCTGGTGCAGGAAGGCTGCAAGGACCCGCTGCCCAAGACCTCTGCCCATGGCAATTGGCTGGTGGCGTGGAACGACAACCCTGACGATGAAAGTGCCAGTTTCGTACGCGACACCCCGCGCGCGACGACCAGCATCAGCGACTACGACATCCACTACCCGCAAGTGCTGAACAACGAACTGCGCAAGCAACTGGTGGGTTCGGACAATGGCGGCCTGGCGATTCCCGTGGTGGAAGTACCGGCCGGCCAAGCCAAGGACACCGTTACCCTGTTCCTCTCCGGTGATGGCGGCTGGCGTGACCTGGACCGTGACGTCGCCGGTGAAATGGCCAAGATCGGTTACCCGGTCGTGGGCATCGACACCTTGCGCTACTACTGGCAGCACAAAACGCCCGAGCAAAGCGCCAAGGACCTCACCGAATTGATGCAGCACTACCGGCAGAAATGGGGCACCAAGCGCTTCGTGCTGACCGGTTATTCATTCGGCGCCGACGTACTCCCGGCGATCTACAACCGCATGCCGGAAAACGAACAGCAACGCGTCGACGCAATCATCCTGCTGGCGTTCGCACGTACCGGCAGCTTTGAGATCGAAGTGGAAGGTTGGTTGGGCAACGCCGGCAAAGAAGCCGCGACCGGCCCGGAAATGGCCAAGCTGCCGGCTGACAAAGTGGTGTGCATCTACGGCGCCGAAGAAGTCGACGAGAGTGGCTGCACCGACAAGACCGCTGTTGGCGAAGCCGTGAAGCTGCCAGGCGGGCATCACTTTGACGAGAACTACCCAGCGCTGGCACAGCGCCTGGTGGATATCATCGTGAAGCATCAGGCCAAGGACAAAGCCGAGTAATTCCAGGTATTACATGGCTTAAAATGTGGGAGGGGGCAAGCCCCCTCCCACATTTGTTTTTGCAGTGTTATTTAGATTTAGCGCGGTTCGATATGCGCAATCATCAATTGCACAGTTTCATTCCCACGAAACTCGTTCACGTCCAGCTTGTAGGCCAACTCGACCCAACGCACTGTCGGATTAGGCCAGACCTCACGGTCCACACCAAACGCAATGCCATCCAGCTTCACCGACCCGCATTCGCTTTTGAGCACCACTTTGAGGTGCCGCTCACCCACGACGCGCTGCTCGACCAACTGAAACACACCGTGAAACAACGGCTCGGGAAAGTGCTGCCCCCACGGCCCGGCATGCCGCAATGCGCGCGCCAGTTCCAGGTGAAACTCTTCCACCGCCAGGGTGCCGTCCGACAGCAGCCGGCCCGTCAGGTCTTCTTCCCGCAGTTGCCGACGGACTTCAGCGTCAAAGGCTTCGGCAAACAGTGGGAAATTCGCCTCGGGCAAGGTCAGACCGGCCGCCATCGCGTGGCCGCCGTATTTGGTGATCAGGTTGGGATGCTGGCTGGCGACGACCGCCAGCGCATCACGGATGTGAAAACCCTGCACAGAGCGCCCTGAGCCCTTGAGCAGGCCATCACCGGCATCGGCGAAGGCGATGGTCGGGCGGAAATACCGCTCCTTCATTCGCGACGCCAAAATACCGATCACGCCTTGGTGCCATTCCGGGTCGAACAGGCACAAACCGTAGGGCATCGATTCCACGGGCAAGTCCTTGAGCTGGGCGAGCGCTTCGCGCTGCATGCCCTGTTCGATGGATTTGCGGTCCTGGTTCATACCGTCCAGCTGCGCCGCCATTTCCCGCGCGGCGGCGAAGTCGGTGGTGAGCAGGCATTCGATGCCCAGGCTCATATCGTCCAGGCGCCCGGCGGCGTTCAAGCGCGGCCCGAGGATAAAACCAAGGTCGGTGGAGGTGATTCGCGCGTGGTCGCGCTTGGCGACTTCAAGAATCGCCTTGATGCCCGGCCGCGCACGACCGGCGCGAATGCGCTCCAGGCCCTGATGCACCAGGATGCGGTTGTTGGCGTCCAGCGGCACCACGTCGGCGACACTGCCCAGGGCCACCAGGTCGAGCAACTCGCCGATGTTCGGCTGAGGCGTGTTGGCGTACCAACCCAGGCTGCGCAGTCGCGCGCGCAGGGCCATCAGCACATAAAAGATCACGCCTACGCCAGCCAGCGCCTTGCTGGGAAATTCACAACCGGGCTGGTTCGGATTGACGATGGCATCTGCCGCCGGCAGCTCATCACCCGGCAAGTGGTGGTCGGTGACCAACACCTTCAACCCCGCCGCCTTGGCCGCCGCGACGCCTTCGACACTGGAAATGCCGTTGTCCACGGTGATCAGCAACTGCGGCTCGCGCTGCAGCGCCACCGCAACGATTTCCGGAGTCAGGCCATAGCCGTACTCGAAGCGGTTGGGCACCAGGTAGTCGACATGGGCCGCACCGAGCAAACGCAGGCCCAGGGTGCCCACCGTGCTGGCAGTGGCGCCATCGGCGTCGAAGTCACCGACGATGAGGATGCGCTGGCGCTGCTCCAAGGCCGTCACCAGCAGGTCTACCGCCGCGTCGATGCCCTTGAGCTGCTGGTAGGGAATCAACCGCGCCAGGCTCTTGTCCAGCTCAGCTTCGGACTGCACCCCGCGTGCGGCGTAAAGACGGGTCAACAGCGGTGGCAATTCACCGAGAAACGGCAGGACAGCGGGCAACGGGCGAGGATCGATACGCATGGGGCGACGGAAGCTTCTCTTCTAGTACAACGGTTAAACAACAATGCTGAAAGCAACATGGATCAACTGTAGGAACCGGCTTGCTCGCGAATGCATCACCTCGGTATAGCTGAAAGACCGAGGTGTCTGCATCGCAGGCAAGCCAGCTCCCACAATTTCAACCGCGCTCGCCGACCAGCCACTGCAGTTGCACTTCGTGCTGACCGCGATCGTCGGTCACAAAAATCGTGCCTTCACTGATCATCACGTCCCACTTGATCACGCGCGGCATGTCCTTGGCCAGGGTCTCGAGGACTTCCTGCGGCACGGCAGCGATGTGCACGTTCTTCAGGTTGTTGGCCACCGGCACCACTTTGCCTTCCCACACGCGCAAGCTGCCATAGGCCAGCAAACTGGTGCGCTCGGTACGGCGTGAACACCAGGTCAGGCGGTCGGCGTCAGGCTGGCCGACTTCGATCCAGTGCAGAACCCGATCATCCAGGCTTTTTTCCCACAGGGCTGGTTCGTCTACATCTGACAGGCCACGACCGAACGCCAGTTGCTCGTTGTACCAGAGGGCGTAGGCCAGCAGGCGCACGGTCATGCGCTCTTCGGTTTCCGATGGATGGCGGGCGATGGTCTGTTTGACGCTCTCATACACCGAGCGATCAAGGTCGGTGAGGTTGAGTTCGAATTTGTAGGTCGTGGACGGCTGGGCCATGAACGGGCTTCTAGAGACAGGGAAAGGCGGCCAGTCTAACCGATGGCGAGGTCAATCAACGAATACGGCGTTGCATCATCCTTATCCCTGGGCCGCTCGCCTATGTTAAAAGGCATCACACCACCGCCCCACGCTTGCTAAGGATCCTCATGTCGTTTAATGCCAAACCGCTTGCCGGCCTGAAAGTCATCGAACTGGGCACCCTGATCGCCGGACCGTTTGCGTCACGTATCTGTGCCGAATTCGGGGCCGAGGTGATCAAGGTCGAGTCCCCTGATGGCGGCGACCCGCTGCGTAAATGGCGCAAGCTGTATGAGGGCACATCGCTGTGGTGGTTTGTGCAGGCGCGCAACAAGAAGTCGCTGACGCTGAACCTCAAGCACCCGGATGGCCTGGCGATTCTCAAACAGTTGCTGGCAGACGCCGACATCCTGATTGAAAACTTTCGCCCCGGGGTACTGGAAAAACTCGGTTTGAGCTGGGAAACCCTGCATGCCCTGAACCCGAAGCTGGTGATGGTACGGCTTTCAGGTTTTGGCCAGACCGGGCCAATGAAGGACCAGCCAGGGTTCGGCGCAGTGGGCGAATCCATGGGCGGTTTGCGCTATATCACCGGTTTCGAAGATCGCCCGCCGGTACGCACCGGGATTTCCATCGGCGATTCGATAGCCGCCTTGTGGGCAGTGATTGGTGCGCTGATGGCGCTGCGTCATCGCGAAGTCAACGGCGGGCTTGGCCAGGTGGTGGACGTGGCGCTGTATGAAGCTATCTTCGCGATGATGGAGAGCATGATCCCGGAGTTTGATGTGTTCGGGTTTATCCGCGAACGCACCGGCAACATCATGCCCGGCATCACGCCGTCTTCGATCCATACCAGCGCCGATGGCAAGCATGTGCAGATTGGGGCCAATGGCGATGCGATCTTCAAGCGCTTCATGTCGGCGATTGGGCGTGAGGACCTGGCCAACGATCCGACCTTGGCGAGCAATGATGGACGCGACAGCCGCCGTGACGAGCTGTATGGCGTGATCGACCGCTGGGTCAATTCGCTGCCCCTGGACCAAGTGGTCGAGCAACTCAACCAGGCCGAGGTGCCCGCCAGCCGCATCTACAGCGCCGAAGACATGCTTGGCGACCCGCAGTTTCTGGCGCGGGAAATGTTCCTCAAGGCGCAGTTGCCGGGCGGCAAGGACTTCAAAATGCCGGGGATCGTGCCCAAGCTGTCGGACACGCCCGGCAGTTGTGAATGGGTCGGGCCGCAGTTGGGCGAGCACAACAGCGAGGTGCTTAACCAATTGGGCTACGACACGGCGGCCATCGCCCGCTTGCGCGAGGGCGGCGCGATCTGATGGCTGGCCCGTGTAGACGCTGGTCCATTCCCCTGTGCTTTGTCGGCGCGATGTTCGGCGTATGGCCGCTCGCCGCGCGTGCCGAGGACACGATAATCTGGTTGCTGCGCGACCTGCCGCCGCTGATCATCTTCGAGGGCCCACAGAAAGGCCAAGGGGCATTGGATCAATTGCTGCCAGTGCTCAGCGAGCGCCTGACGCAATACCGGCACACCGTGATGCACGTCAATCGCGCCCGCGGCATCCAGATGCTGCGCGCTGACTCCCTGACCTGCGATCCGTTACTGCTGTGGACGCCGGAACGCGCGAAGTACATTGTGTTTTCCGCCCAGGCGTTTGCGGTGGCGAGCAACGGCGTAGCCATTCGACGAAGCCAGCAGGCGGCAATGGCGCCCTTTATCGTCAATGAACAATTTGACCTGCAAGCCTTCCTCGACGCCCACAAAGCACGCATCGGCGCCACGGCCGAACGCAGTTACGGCCCCGTCATCGATGAACAGCTAAAAGGCGCCGATCCGCACATTCTGGCGCTGCATTACGGCAATGACGCCCTTGGCAGTCTGCTGCAAATGCAACGTCTTGGGCGGCTGGAGGCGGTGCTGGGCTACTGGCCGGAAATCCGCTATCACGCCACGCAACAGGGCATCGCCGCACGAGACCTGGTGTTTTATCCCATCAAGGGCTCAGCGCCTTATCAGCGTACGCATATCGGTTGCTCGGACACGCCTCAAGGCCGCCAGGCCATGGCACGTATCGACCAGGTATTACGCGACATCCCACAGGCGCAGTTACAGCAGTCCTATACGTCGTGGTTGGACCCGGTCACGCGTGAACAGTACTTGCGTGACAACCCTGATTTTTTCCAGGATTCACCGACCCCCTGAGGCATCACAGGGCAAATCGCAGGCAAAAAGAAACCCCGAAGAGTGGGGAGACACTTCGGGGTTAAACGTGGCCTACAAAGACCAGTACAACAAGCCACAAACACCGGAGCACAATGTTTGCTCTTGCTGTTACAAAATCTGACCGGCCATGCTGTAGGAAGTTTCCCTAGTTAAACAATTCTTCATGCAAGGGCGCCATTGCGGGCCTGGGCAGCGCTGCGCAAGGCCGCGATGACGGACGGCTCCAGACGCCCTTCGGCGATTTTCAGGTCGCGCAGCAGGCAATCCACCACATCCACCAGCACGCGTTTATCGGTCAATTGCGCGCGGTCGACTTCACGCTCCACAACGATGGCGCCGGCCGGGTTCTTCACGGTCACCAGGCACTCGTCTTGCACACCAGCGGTGGTCAATGTCACCTGATAAGGGCTCAGTGCTTCTTCGAGCAATAGGCTGATACTTTCCATCTCGATCACCACTCAATAGTTCGGGAACAATCGTTTCAACGGGAGCTGCATCTATCCTAAGTGACTGGTTATGACGTAGGAAAGTTCGCTTTATCGTCTTTATGGGGCAGTCAGGGAGCGACGTGAACCAGCATGCGCTTGCAACATGACAGGCAAAAAACGGCCGCACATAACTGCTTACGCAATGGTTGACCGTTTTGAGGTTCCCGAAACAAAAAACGCCGCTGCCCCAACGAAGGGAAAGCGGCGTTTTTGTCTACGCGGCTCGCCTTACAACGGCTTACCACGATTCCCGTGCTGGCTGACAAACGCCTGCACAGTCTTCAAGTCATTGGCCAGCACCGTGCAACGCTCTTCGCGCTCGAACAGGTCAGCCAAGTGCTCCGGCAATTCCAGCGCCTTGCCTACGCCCGCCTTCTCCACCGCTTCCGGGAACTTGACCGGGTGAGCCGTACCCAGAATGACCATCGGAATATCCAGGCTGCGACGGCATTCGCGCGCAGCCTTCACGCCGATAGCGGTGTGCGGGTCCAGCAGCTCGCCGGTCTGGGCGTAGACCTCAGCGATGGTTTCGCAGGTCTGTGCGTCGTCCACCGCCAGGGAGTCGAACAGCTTGCGCGTTTCGGTCCAGCGCTCTTGGTCAACGCTGAAACCGCCACCGCTCTTGAAGCTGCTCATCAACTCGGCCAGGGCGGCGCCATTGCGACCGTGCATGTCGAAGAGCAGGCGTTCGAAGTTCGACGACACCATGATGTCCATCGACGGCGACAGCGTGGCGTGCAGGGTTTCCTTGACGTACTGGTTGCCGCTCATGAAGCGGTGCAGGATGTCGTTGCGGTTGGTGGCGACGATCAGTTGGTTGATCGGCAGGCCCATGTTGCGCGCCAGGTAACCGGCGAAAATGTCGCCGAAGTTGCCGGTCGGCACAGAGAACGACACCGAACGCGCCGGGCCGCCCAACTGCAGGGCTGCGTGGAAGTAGTAGACGATCTGGGCCATGATCCGCGCCCAGTTGATCGAGTTCACGGCGACCAGGCGCGTGCCCTTGAGGAAGCTCTGGTCGGCGAAGCTGTTCTTGACCATTTCCTGGCAGTCATCGAAGTTGCCTTCGATGGCGATGTTGTGGATGTTCTCACCAAAAATGGTGGTCATCTGGCGACGCTGCACTTCCGACACGCGCTTGTGCGGGTGCAGGATGAAGATGTCGACGTTTTCACAGTGCTTACAACCTTCAATGGCCGCCGAACCGGTATCACCGGAGGTCGCGCCAATGATCACCACGCGCTCGCCGCGTTTTTCCAACACGTAATCGAGCAGGCGACCGAGCAATTGCAGGGCGAAGTCCTTGAACGCCAGGGTCGGGCCGTGGAACAGCTCAAGTACCCATTCGTTGCCATTGAGCTGACGCAATGGCGCGATGGCGCTGTGGGAAAACACGCCGTAGGTCTCTTCGAGGATCTTCTTGAAGTCCGCATCCGGAATGCTGCCGGTGACAAACGGGCGCATCACACGGAAGGCCAGCTCGTGGTACGGCAGGCCGGCCCACGAGGCGATTTCTTCCTGGGTGAAGCGTGGCAGGTTTTCCGGCACATACAGGCCGCCGTCAGTGGCAAGGCCTGCCAGCAAAACGTCTTCGAAATTCAGGGCCGGTGCCTGGCCGCGGGTGCTGATGTAACGCATAGGGGCAAACCTTCGGTTTGGGCTTCAAGCTTCAAGTGACAAGCTGCAAGTAACAGTGGATCTGCTTTTACTTGCAGCTTGCAGTTTGGCGCTTGCAGCTGAATTAATTTAGATGTTCGACGCGAATACGAACGACCGGCCCAACCACGCCTTGAAGAGCTTCGAGCGCCCGGATGGCATCGTTCATGTGCTGCTCGAGCACGCGATGGGTCAGCAGGATCATCGGCACCTGGCCGTTTTGTTCCTCGACTTCCTTCTGCATGATCGACTCGATGTTGATGCCGCGCTCCGACAGGATGCTCGCCACCTGGGCCAACACGCCCGGATGATCCTGGGCCTGGATACGCAGGTAGTAGGCGCTTTCGCAGGCTTCGATCGGCAGGATCGGGTGAGCCGACAGCGAATCCGGCTGGAACGCCAGGTGCGGCACGCGGTTCTCCGGGTCGCTGGTCATGGCGCGAACCACGTCAACCAGGTCGGCGATCACCGACGAAGCGGTCGGCTCCATGCCTGCGCCGGCGCCGTAGAACAGGGTCGAACCTGCCGCGTCACCGTTAACCATCACCGCGTTCATCACGCCGTTGACGTTGGCGATCAGGCGATCGGCCGGGATCAGGGTCGGGTGTACACGCAGCTCGATACCGGCCGGGGTGCTGCGCGCTACGCCCAAGTGCTTGATGCGGTAGCCCAAGGCTTCGGCGTAATTCACGTCGGCGGTGGTCAGCTTGGTGATGCCTTCGGTGTAGGCCTTGTCGAACTGCAGCGGGACGCCAAACGCGATGGACGCCAGGATGGTCAGTTTGTGCGCGGCGTCGATGCCTTCAACGTCGAAAGTCGGGTCGGCTTCGGCGTAACCCAGGGCTTGGGCTTCGGCCAGCACGTCTTCGAAGGTACGGCCCTTCTCGCGCATTTCGGTGAGGATGAAGTTACCGGTACCGTTGATGATCCCGGCCACCCAGTTGATGCGGTTGGCGGACAGGCCTTCACGGATCGCCTTGATCACCGGGATGCCACCGGCCACGGCGGCTTCGAAGGCCACGATCACACCCTTTTCGCGCGCCTTGGCGAAGATCTCGTTGCCATGCACGGCAATCAGCGCCTTGTTGGCGGTGACCACGTGCTTACCGTTCTCAATGGCCAGCAGCACCAGATCACGGGCCACGGTGTAGCCGCCAACCAGCTCGATGACAATATCGATTTCAGGGTTGGTCGCCACGGCGAAGACATCGTTGGTAATCGCAATACCGGTCGTTTGGAACTGAGGCTTTGGCGTACGCGTGGCAATTTGTGCCACTTCAATCCCACGCCCTGCACGGCGGGAAATTTCTTCAGCATTACGCTGAAGTACGTTGAAGGTGCCGCCACCGACGGTCCCTAACCCACAGATGCCTACTTTGACCGGTTTCACTGAAGAACTCCCCATGAAACGGCCGACTCAAGGTCGGCCGTGAAAAACAGCCGCACAACTGCGGCTCTCAATTAATGCCCCGCCGACTGTTCGGCGGAGCATGATCGCCAAAGGCTCGACGATTACTGCTTACTCGCACCCAGTGCCAGTTTGGCAACTTGTGGCGCCGGCTGGTAGCCCGGAATGACTTGGCCGTCAGCCAAAACGATGGCCGGTGTACCGTTCACGCCAATCGACTGCCCCAAGGCAAACTGCTTGGAAACCGGGTTGGCGCATTTGGCCGCCTTGATTTCCTTGCCATCGACCATTTTGTCCATCGCGGCTTTCTTGTCGGCCGAGCACCATACCGCCTGCAACTGCTCGTCACCCGGCGAGCCCAGACCCTGGCGCGGGAACGCTACGTAGCGCACTTCCACACCGAGCTTGTTCAGCGCAGGCACTTCGGCGTGCAGCTTGTGGCAGTACGGGCAGGTGGTGTCGGTGAACACGGTGATGTGGGTCTTGGTCTCGCCGATGGCCGGGTACACCACGGTTTCAGCCACTGGAATGCCGTTGATCAGCTTGGACACGCCCAGGCGCTCGGCTTTCTCGGTCAGGTTGACCGGCTTGCCATCTTTCAACTGGAACAGGTAGCCCTGAACGATGTACTGGCCATCGGCACTGGCGTACAGCACGCGGCTGCCCTTGAGCTTGACTTCATACAGGCCGGCCATCGGGCTGGCACTGATGCTTTCGATCGGCGTGTCGAGCTGCAGGTTGGCCAGACTCTTGCGAATCGTTTGCTCGGCGGCGTCGTCGGCGACAACAAAAGTGGAAACCAACGCAATCGCTGCGGCGGCAATAATCTGGGTCAAGCGCATGGGAACTCCTGAAGGCAGATGCAGGGACGGGTGTGGAACACCGATCTGAAAATACGGGGTCATACACACAAGGCAAACAAAAGTCTGACCGTCCCCTTTGCTAACCGGCAAAGCCTACCACAGTTGGGCCGGAGGGCAGACTGCGGCGGGTAAATTGGGCCGTTTCGGATGCAATTTCATCCGCGCGGGTGGTGCTTGGCGTGCATATCCTGCAAGCGTGCCCGCGCAACATGCGTGTAGATCTGGGTTGTGGATAAGTCACTGTGCCCCAGCAGCATTTGCACCACACGCAGGTCCGCACCGTGGTTGAGCAAGTGGGTGGCGAACGCATGGCGCAACGTGTGCGGCGAAAGCGCCTTGCCGATCCCGGCCACCTTGGCCTGATGCTTGATACGGTGCCAGAAGGTCTGGCGGGTCATCTGCTCGCCGCGCAGGCTGGGAAACAGCACATCGCTGGGCCGCCCACCGAGCAACTCGATGCGGGCATCACGCATGTAGCGCTCGACCCACACGATTGCCTCCTCACCCATCGGCACCAGGCGTTCCTTGCTGCCCTTGCCCATCACCCGCAGCACGCCCTGGCGCAGGTTGACTTGCTCAAGGGTCAGGCTGATCAGCTCGGTCACGCGCAGGCCGCAGGCGTAGAGCACTTCGAGCATGGCGCGGTCGCGCTGGCCGATGGCTTCGCTGAGGTCGGGTGCGGCGAGCAAGGCATCCACGTCGGCTTCCGACAGGGATTTGGGCAATGGCCGGCCCAGTTGCGGCATGTCGATTTGCAGCGTCGGGTCGGCGGCGATGAGCTTTTCCCGCAGCAGGTAGCGATAAAAGCCACGCACGCCAGAGAGAAAACGCGCAGTGGAACGCGGCTTGTAGTTCTGCTCCAGGCGCCAGGCCAGGTGATCGAGGATCAGCTCGCGACCGGCATTGATCAGTTCGAGGTTTTTTTCCTGCAGCCAGCCATTGAACAGGGCGAGGTCACTGCGATAGGCCTGGCGGGTGTTGTCCGACAGGCCTTTTTCCAGCCACAAGGCGTCGAGAAAGCGGTCGATCAGAGGATGGTCAATGGCGGGCATAGGGGCTCAGGCTGATTACTGGAGTGTCTGGTAGATCCTATCGCAGGCAAGCCAGCTCCCACATGGGTTTTGTGTTTTGCCTGATAGCATCATCAACATCGATCGAATGTGGGAGCTGGCTTGCCTGCGATGGCCGCGACTCGGTTCAGGATCAGTCAACAAACCCTGGCAGCACCGGCACCGGGCGCTTGTCGGCATCGATCGCGACAAAGCTGAACACGCCTTGGATCGCCTTTTCGCGACCGTCGGCACTCATGCTCTCGACGAACACTTCGACTTCGACCTTGAGACTGGTGTTGCCCACCTTGATGACGCGGCCGATCAGCTCGACGATAGAACCGGCCGGAATCGCGTGATTGAAATCAATGCGATCGGTGGAGACCGTCACCAGCGGCAAGCGGCAAAAACGCGTGGCGGTAATGAACGACACTTCGTCCATCCAGGCCAAGGCAGTGCCGCCGAACAGGGTGTTGTGGTGGTTGGTAGTCGGCGGGAATACGGCCTTGGTCACGTGGGTCACGGACAGGTCGGTACGACGCTGGATTTCTTCGAGGCGGGTGGTCATGGGCAAGTACCGGCAAGGGACAAATTTCAGGCACAAAAAAGCAGCCCGTAGGCTGCTTTTTTCTGCATCGGGAAGCTGGACTTAAGCCAGTTTTTCCTTGATGCGAGCTGCTTTACCGGACAGGTCACGCAGGTAGTACAGCTTGGCTTTACGTACGTCACCGCGACGCTTAACGGCCATGCTGTCGATTTGCGGGCTGTAGGTCTGGAAAGTACGCTCTACGCCAACACCGTTGGAGATTTTACGAACAGTGAAAGCACTGTTCACACCACGGTTACGCTTGGCGATTACCACGCCTTCGAACGCTTGCAGACGCGAACGGTCGCCTTCCTTCACTTTCACCTGAACGACAATAGTGTCGCCTGGGGCAAAGGTAGGGATCTCTTTGGTCATCTGCTCTGCTTCGAGTGCAAGGATGATTTTGTTAGTCATGCTGTGCTCCTAAGGTAAGTCAATGGACCTACCATCGATACGTTGTTAACTATCGTCCCGCGCGAGGATGTATTCCTCGAGCAGCTTCTTCTCTTCTCCAGAAAGCGAGCGGCTTTCCAGAAGATCGGCGCGTCGTTCATAGGTCCGACCAAGGGACTGCTGTAAACGCCAACGCCGGATGTGTGCGTGATTGCCACTTAGCAATACGTCGGGAACACGCTGATCCGCATACACCTCCGGTCGGGTGTAGTGCGGGCAATCCAGCAAACCATCCGTGAAGGAATCTTCCTCCGCGGAGTCCGCATGCCCTAAAGCTCCAGGCAGCAGTCGTGTAACCGCATCTATCAGGACCATCGCCGGCAGCTCGCCGCCAGACAGGACATAGTCCCCAATCGACCACTCTTCATCGACATGAGCTTCAATAAACCGCTCGTCAATGCCTTCATAGCGACCGGCAATCAGGATCAGTGCTTCCTCATTCGCCAGTTCGCGTACCGCAGCCTGTTTCAGCTGACGGCCTTGAGGGGACAGGTAAATTACCTTCGCCTTCTCCCCGGCGGCGGCCTTGGCCTCAACCAACGCGTCTTCCAGGGGCTTGATCTTCATCACCATGCCCGGACCACCGCCAAATGGGCGATCATCCACAGTGTGATGTCGATCTGTCGTGTAGTCTCGCGGGTTCCAACAGGTGAGCTGCAACAGCCCCTGTTTCACCGCCCGACTGGTGATGCCGTACTCGCTGATGGCGCAGAACATCTCGGGAAACAAACTGATCACTTCAATGCGCAAATTAGCCACGCTTAGAAGTCCGCGTCCCATTCCACCTTCATCTCGCCCGCTGCCAGGTCGACGGCCAACACGCATTGCTCGGTATACGGCAACAGGCGTTCGCGATCATCCAGGCTGCCAGCGCAAGGCTTGACCACCATTACATCATTGGCGCCGGTTTCCAGAAGATGATCGATTTTCCCGAGCAATTGCCCGAGTTGATCAATAACCTTCAGACCTTCCAGCTGGTACCAGTAGTACTCGCCGTCGGTCAATTCAGGGAACAGGTTGCGCGGCACGCAGATCTCATAACCGGCCAGAAGACGCGCTTCTTCACGATCATCAAGACCCTTGAGCTTTGCGACCAGGAACTTATCGCTCCCGCGTCCACTGACCAGCTCGACCTGTTTCACACTCCCTTCGCGCTTGAGCGTCCAGGTTTTGTACTGCAACAGGTTTTCAGTCGGATCAGTAAAGGAATACACCTTCACTTCGCCGCGAACGCCATGAACAGAGTAAATCTTGCCGATAACGATCAAATCATCAGCAACAGCTGGCGTCGCGTTCATATTGCTCAGGCTGCGGCCTTAGCCGAGTCCTTCAACAGTTTTGCAACGCGCTCGGATGGCTGTGCACCCACGCTCAGCCAGTAGGCTACGCGCTCTTGGTTCACGGACAGACGAACTTCTTGACCACGAGCAACAGGGTTGAAGAAACCAACCTGTTCCTTGTGCGAACCGTCGCGCGGGTTGCGGCTGTCGGTTACGGTCAAGTGGTAAAACGGGCGCTTTTTGGAGCCGCCAAGGGCAAGACGGATTGTTAGCATGTGAACATCGTTCCTGTAGTCGGTGCTGCAAATCTAAATGCACAGCGGGCATAGGTGCCCGAAAGGCCGCATATTCTAAGGAATATCCGGACTTTTGCAAATGTCTTTTTCTGGCGCCTATCAGCGTGCCACTCAGATCTGCTATAGAGCCGTCGGTTAAAACGGCGAGTCAGCTCCCGCTAACCGCGGGTTTGCTGGAGATCCCACATCCTTGTGGGTCGGAGCAGAAGTGAACTTCCGCTCGAATTCTTTACATTTTTGGCATGCCGCCACCGGGCAACATACCGCCCATGCCGCGCATCATCTTGGCCATTCCGCCTTTTGCGGAGAACTTCTTCATCATCTTCTGCATCTGCTTGTGCTGCTTGATCAAGCGACCGATGTCCTGCACCTGGGTGCCGGAGCCCATGGCGATCCGACGCTTGCGCGAACCGCTGATCAGCTCAGGGTCGCGGCGCTCGGCCGGGGTCATGGAGTTGATGATGGCTTCCATCTGCTTGAACTGCTTCTCTGCCGCGCCCTGGGCATTGCCCATTTGCGCCAGGTTCACACCGCCGATGTTCGGCAGTTTGTCCATCAGGCCGCCGAGGCCGCCCATATTCTTCATCTGTTGCAGCTGGTCACGGAAGTCTTCGAGGTCGAAGCCCTTCCCCTTCTTCAGCTTCTTGGCCAGCTTATCGGCCTTGTCCTTGTCGAGCGTGGCTTCGGCCTGCTCGATCAGGCTGAGCACGTCGCCCATGCCGAGAATACGCGAGGCGATACGCTCAGGGTGGAACGGCTCGAGCGCGTCGCTCTTCTCGCCCATACCGATGAACTTGATCGGCTTGCCGGTGATTGCACGTACCGACAGCGCAGCACCGCCACGGGCATCACCGTCGACCTTGGTCAGGATCACGCCGGTCAGCGGCAGCGCATCACCAAAAGCCTTGGCGGTATTGGCCGCATCCTGGCCGGTCATGGCGTCGACCACGAACAGCGTCTCGACCGGATTGATCGCGGCATGCAGCGCCTTGATCTCGCCCATCATCTCTTCATCGATGTGCAGGCGACCGGCGGTATCGACGATGACCACGTCGATGAATTTGAGCTTGGCTTCTTTAATAGCCGCGTTGGCAATGTCGACCGGCTTCTGGCTCAGGTCGGACGGGAAGAAGGTCACGCCCACTTCACCCGCGAGCATTTCCAGCTGCTTGATGGCCGCCGGACGGTACACGTCGGCCGATACCACCATCACCGACTTCTTCTTGCGCTCTTTAAGGAAGCGCGCCAGCTTGCCGGCAGTGGTGGTCTTACCCGCACCTTGCAGACCGGCCATCAGCACGACGGCCGGTGGCACGGCGCTGAGGTTCAAGTCTTCGTTGGCCGCGCCCATCAGGCTTTCGAGTTCGGCCTGCACGATCTTCACAAAGGCCTGGCCCGGGGTCAGGCTGCGGGACACTTCGGTGCCGACCGCGCGCTCTTTGACCGAGTTGACGAAGTCCTTCACCACCGGCAAGGCCACGTCGGCTTCCAGCAACGCCATGCGTACTTCACGCAGGGTGTCTTTAATATTGTCCTCGGTCAGCTTGGCCTTGCCGGTTACGTGGCGCAGCGTCTGCGAGAGACGGTCAGTCAAGTTTTCAAACATGCGCGATCCTTTCAGGCCCTATTCATCGAAATGCTTTGTAGACCGAGGTAATGGCGGCCCAGGCTGTGGTAAATCGCTGTTAAAAACAGCGCTCGGCGAGCCTGCGGCGTGGGCAGGTCGCGGATTATAGCGAAGACTGCGCCTGTGCACACCCGCTGTCTGGCCCGTGAGTCTTTCGTGCGGCGTTGGTGTGTGCCAAACTCAGCGCCTTTCGGGCTTGTCTATCAGGATTTATGGTCCCCTTGTCACCCAGTTTGCTACCCAGCCTCGCCGCCGCCATTTTGTACGCCGCTGCGACTCTCTATCAGGGCACTCGTCTGGCCCAAGGCACAAAAGCGGATAAACGTCTGCTGGTGGGCCTGGGCGTCGTCGCCCTGCTCGCCCACGCCGCGAGCCTGTTCACTCATTTGATGACGCCGGTCGGCCTGGGCCTGGACTTTTTCAGTGCCGCCAGTCTGATCGCCGCTGCCGTCATCGCCCTGACGCTGCTGGCCTGTTACCGCATTCCCGTGGAAAACCTGCTGGTGCTGCTATTCCCGCTGGGAATGCTGACAGTGCTGCTGGCGCAATTCACCCCCACTGGCACCGTGCAAGTGATCGACGAGGAGCCGGGCATTCTCGCCCACATTCTGCTGTCGATCCTGGCTTACGGCATGTTCACGATTGCGGTGTTCCAGGCGTTGCTCCTGCTGCTGCAGGACCACCAGCTTAAAAACAAGCACCCGTCCGGGCTGATCAAGAACTTCCCGCCGCTGCAGACCATGGAAAGCCTGCTGTTCGGCTTCCTGTGGGCCGGCTGGACGCTGTTGTCGCTGTCGCTGATTTCCGGCTGGCTGTTCGTCGAAAACCTCTTCGCCCAACACCTGGTGCACAAAACCCTGCTGGCGTGCCTGGCCTGGGTAGTGTTCAGCGTGTTGCTGTGGGGGCGTAACCGCCTCGGCTGGCGTGGGCACAAGGCGATCCGCTGGACCCTGGCCGGTTTCTGCCTGCTGATGCTGGCCTATTTCGGCAGCAAGCTGGTTCGCGAATACATCCTGCATATCTGACGGGCAGCGATCATGGACAACTTGCCCCTTGGGCCGATGCTCGCGGTAATCGCCTTGCTGGTGTTATGGGCGGCGCTGTTTACCGCCATTGAAGCCGCACAACAGTATTTGCTGGCCCTGCGTCCCGGTACACGCCAGGGTGACAAGGCCGCCGCCCGCCTGAACTTCCCGCGTAACAGCCTGATTCTGTGCAACAGCCTGTGTCGTGCGGCCGTGGTGATTCTCTGCACGTTGCTGGCAATCTACGCCTGGGCGCAGAACGGCCCGTGGCTCGGCTGGCTGATCTCCTGCGCGATCCTGCTGGTGCTCGCCGACTACCTGCCCCGCGCCCTGGCGGTTCGCCACCCGCAAGCCGTACTGGGCTTTGGCAATACGCTGCTGGGTGTGCCGCTGAAAATCCTCTACCCCCTGGCCTGGCTGCTCAATGGCATCAGCCTGTTATTGCTGCGCCCGTTCGCACGCAAATCCGGCGTGGTGAAAAAGAGCGACGAGCCACTGCCCGATCACGACGATGAACCCGAGCCCGAGACCGATGAAAGTCGTACGCCCGGCATGCCCGGCATTCACGCGCTGGACAACATCACGGTCAACGACATCCTGGTGCCACGCAGCGAAGTGGACGGCATCAACCTGGATGACTCGGTCGAGGAGATCATTGAGCAGCTGCGCACCTCGCAACGCACGCGCCTGCCGGTGTTCCACAGTGACATCAACCAGGTCGAAGCCGTGCTCAATACCCGGCAGATCCAACACCTGCTGCCCGACGCCAGCCTGACCAAAGAAGCCTTGCTCGCTGCCTGCCACGAGCCCTATTTCGTCCCCGAAAGCACGCCCCTGCAACTGCAACTGCTGAACTTTCACAAGCAGCAGCGGCGCCTGGGCATGGTGGTGGACGAATACGGCGAAGTGCTGGGCATCGTCACTCTGGAAGATATCCTCGAAGAAATCGTCGGCGAATTCGAAAGTGATCAGGCAGCGGACAATCCGCACATCGAAGCGCAGCCCGATGGCCGCTACATCATCGACGGCGCAGCTTCGATCCGCGAACTGAACAAGAGCCTGGGCTGGCACCTGCCCAGTGACGGCCCCAAGACCTTGAACGGCCTGGTGACCGAAGCGCTGGAGACCATTCCGGATTGCGCGGTGTGCCTGAAGATCGGCCGCTATCGCCTGGAAATCCTCGAGACCGAGGACAACCGCGTCAGCAAGGTGCTGATCTGGCACACCAGCCGCGTGCCCGTCGCCGCCTAGCTTTTCGGCACTGCGCATTCCAATGTGGGAGCGGGCTTGCTCGCGAAAGCGGTGGATCAGTCAGCCCATCTTTAACTGACCCACCGCTTTCGCGAGCAAGCCCGCTCCCACAGTTGATTTGCAGCGTTTGATAGATCGTGACTGAGCCTCTTGTTGGATCCGCAAACCCCTTCCTATAATCGGGACGGCTTACCAGAGCCCTGCCCGACCGCGTGCTACCCGCACTCAGCGCGTCCAGGCACTGCGTTACCGTGTCTGACCGGTGTTTGCTCCCATCCCGAGCCGCCCCGCTTACACCCCTGATCCATGGGTGTTTGACCAATAATAATCCGCGTCCAAACGCGCAATGACCGTCAGGGATACCTCAATGAGCACCACCTATACCGAGGCTGCAACCGCCGCCCCGCTCAACTCGACCGCACGGGTCGCCACCGCGAGCATCGTCGGCACCGCCATCGAGTTCTACGATTTCTACATCTACGCCACGGCCGCTGCGCTGGTGATCGGCCCGGTGTTCTTCCCGCAGACCTCCGGCACCGCGCAGATGCTGGCGTCGTTCCTGACCTTCGGCATCGCCTTTATCGCTCGCCCGCTGGGTTCGGCGCTGTTCGGCCACTTCGGTGACCGTATCGGGCGCAAATCAACCCTGGTGGCGTCGTTGCTGCTGATGGGCGTGTGCACCACGTTGATTGGCCTGCTGCCCGGCTATGACAGCATCGGCGCCTGGGCCCCGATCCTGTTGTGCGTGCTGCGCTTCGGCCAGGGCCTGGGGCTTGGCGGCGAATGGGGCGGCGCAGCATTGCTGGCCACCGAGAACGCCCCCAAGGGCAAGCGCGCCTGGTTCGGCATGTTCCCGCAACTGGGCCCTTCGATTGGCTTTCTGGCGGCCAATGGTTTGTTCCTGATCCTGGCCATGAGCCTGAACGACGAACAGTTCCGCAGTTGGGGCTGGCGCATCCCGTTCATTCTCAGCGCGGCGCTGGTGATGGTCGGCCTGTATGCCCGCCTCAAACTGCATGAAACCCCGGTATTCGCCAACGCCGTCGCCAAGCAAGCGCCGGTGAAAGTGCCGCTGGTGGAGCTGTTCAGCCAGCATTGGCTGCCGGTCCTACTGGGCGCGGCGTCGATGGTGGTGTGCTATGCGCTGTTCTACATCACCACCGCGTTCTCGCTGAGTTACGGCGTTGCAACGCTGGGCTACAGCCGCGAGACGTTCCTGGGCCTGCTGTGCTTTGCGGTGTTGTTCATGGGCCTGGCGACGCCGCTGGCGGCCTTGGCCAGCGACCGTTACGGGCGCAAGCCGGTACTGATCGTCGGCGCCATTCTTGCGATTCTGTCGGGCTTCACCATGGAGCCGCTGCTCACCCACGGCTCGACCTGGGCCGTCGCACTGTTCCTGGCACTGGAATTGTTTCTGATGGGCGTGACCTTCGCCCCAATGGGCGCGATGCTGCCGGAACTGTTCCCCACCCGCGTGCGTTATACCGGCGCTTCGGCGGCGTATAACCTGGGCGGGATTGTCGGGGCATCGGCCGCACCCTTTTTCGCGACCAAGCTGGTGGCGATGGGCGGGCTGAGTTATGTCGGCGGGTATGTGTCGGCGGCAGCGTTGCTCAGCTTGATTGCTGTGCTGTGCCTGAAAGAGACGCGGAATAACGACTTGAACAAGGTCGCCTGATAGACCGCTATCGCAGGCAAGCCCGCTCCCACATGTTGAATTGTGAATGCCTTCAAATGTGGGAGCGGGCTTGCCTGCGATGGGCGCGACGCGGTTTTACAGCTCTACAACAACCGCCTTCGAAGCCCGAGTCGCCTTGGCCCGCGCCGCCTCGATCGACTCATCCCGCGCCAACGCCACACCCATCCGGCGCTGACCATTGACTTCCGGCTTACCAAACAGACGCAACGCCGTGTCCGGCTCGCTCAAGGCCGCGCCGAGGTTGGCGAATGCGGTCTGGGTGGACTGCCCTTCCACCAGGATCACCGCCGAAGCCGAAGGCCCGAACTGACGGATCAACGGAATCGGCAGGTCCAGGATCGCGCGCGCGTGCAGCGCGAACTGCGACAGGTCCTGAGAAATCAAGGTCACCAAGCCGGTGTCATGCGGGCGCGGCGACACTTCGCTGAACCACACTTGATCGCCCTTGATGAACAATTCCACGCCAAACAGGCCACGGCCACCCAGCGCCTCGGTCACGGCTTTGGCAACCCGCTCGGATTCCGCCAGGGCAATCGGGCTCATGGCTTGCGGCTGCCAGGATTCCTGGTAGTCGCCCTTCTCCTGACGGTGGCCGACCGGCGCGCAGAAGGTGGTGCCGCCAATGTGGCGCACAGTCAGCAGGGTGATTTCGTAATCGAAGTCGATAAAGCCTTCGATGATCACGCGGCCTTTACCGGCACGCCCGCCCTCTTGAGCGTAATCCCAGGCTTTCTGCACGTCATCGGCGCTGCGCAGCAGGCTCTGGCCCTTGCCCGAAGAGCTCATCACCGGCTTGACCACACACGGGAAGCCCAGGTCCTGCACGGCCTTGCTGTAGTCCTCGAAGGTGTCAGCAAAGTGGTACGGCGACGTCGGAAGGTCCAGCTCTTCGGCGGCCAGGCGACGAATGCCTTCACGGTTCATGGTCAGCGAGGTGGCACGCGCGGTCGGAATCACGGTGAAGCCTTCGGCTTCAAGCTCTACCAGCGTGGCGGTGGCGATGGCTTCGATTTCCGGCACGATGAAGTGCGGCTTCTCGGCTTCGATCACGGCACGCAGGGCGGCGCCGTCGAGCATGTTGATCACGTGGCTACGGTGCGCAACCTGCATGGCAGGCGCGTTGGCGTAACGATCCACGGCAATCACTTCAACGCCCAGGCGTTGCAGTTCGATTACCACTTCCTTGCCAAGCTCACCGCAGCCACACAGCAAAACGCGGGTCGCGGTTGGCGACAATGGAGTTCCGATTCGGGTCATCTCAGGTCCTCAGGGGAGCGGATCATGGGGAGAAAGGCCGGCATTTTACATGAACTGCAAGAATTGGCCTCAGTTGGCGACGGCGCGTTTGCGCAGGCGCCAGGCCATGATCAACCACACCACCGTGACCCCGGCGAATTTCGACACCAACGCCGTGCCCGCCACCGCCGGCGTCAGCGCGCCGATCAGGCCGAAGAAGATAAAGGTATCGAGCGGAATACTCAGCGCCGAACTTATCCACAGGCGATCGTGCAGTGGGCGCTTGGTGATGCTGAACACCAGCCAGTCAATGCATTCAGACACCGCAAATGCCGTGGCGCTGGCCAGGGCGATGGACGGGTCGGAGGTGATATACGACAGCACCAACGCCGCCAGCATGGCGAGTATCGCGCCATGGCCGAAGCGGGTTTGCACCATGTCGCGCAGGATAAACACCAGGCCACCCCAGGCGGACCAGATGACGTCCAGGTGCGGAGCGGTGGAGAAGGCGAAGTTGATCAACACGACGCTGCTGATGTAGGCGATCAGGAAGAGCATGGGGAAGGACCTGTGGGTAATGCCGCACAGGGTAATGCACCACAACCCCTGTGGCGAGCGGGGCTGGCAGTGGCGACCGGGCTTTGGGTGGCGAGCGGGCTTGCCCCGCGTTGGGCTGCGCAGCGGCCCCACTAAGAACGCCGCGTCTTGTCAGGCAAACCGCGGCGCCAGTTTCAGGGCTGCTTCGCAGCCCAACGCGGGGCAAGCCCGCTCGCCACCCAAAGCGCGGTCGCCACAACAAGCCAGCTCCCACATTTTTGAATGTATTCACATATCCATTGTGGGAGCTGGCTTGCCTGCGATAGCGGTGGTTCAGGCGCCCGATTTCCCCGGAATCATCCACACCAACCCACTCGCCTTTGCCCGCTCATGGCACAACGCCAACACCACCCGGCGTTCGGCATTGTCCATGCGGCTCCAGCGCGTAATTTCATCCACGTTGCGCTGGCAACCTGTGCAAATATCATCGTCATCCAGCGCGCAAATACTCACGCAGGGCGAGGCAACAGGGCGTTCAATCGGGTTCATTCTTCTTGCTCAACCAAGTCCCGGGCATAGCGCTGCGCGTTATGCACATAGTGCGCAGCGCTGGCTTCGAGCATGCGCTTTTGCGCCTCGGTCAACTCACGCACCACTTTGCCCGGCGACCCCATTACCAGCGAGCCATCGGGAATTTCCTTGCCTTCGCCGATCAACGAATTGGCGCCGATGATGCAATGCTTGCCGATTTTGGCGCCGTTGAGGATCACCGCGTTGATGCCAATCAGGCTGTAATCGCCGACGGTGCAGCCGTGCAGCATGGCGTTATGGCCAATGGTCACGCCGGTGCCCAGGGTCAGCGGGTAGCCCATGTCGGTGTGCATCACGCTGCCGTCCTGCACGTTGCTGTTCTTGCCGATCAGGATCAGTTCGTTGTCGCCACGCAACACCGCGTTGAACCACACATTGGCGCCCTCCTCCAGCTTGACCTTGCCGACCAGCGTGGCATTGGGCGCCACCCAGCTTTGCGGATGAGTCTCGACGCGGGCGTCGCCCAGGCGGTATTTCATGGTGTGTCCTCACGACGATGCCATTCAAGCGATGGCTCAGGTATTGATGAAACTCTTGGGTGGCTGGTGCAGGCTGATCTGCGCGTCGTCATAGAGCAGGTTGATCAGCTCGACAATCATGATTGCCGTCAGCCCCCAGATTTTGTATTCGCCAAACCGATAGCTGGGCACATACCAACTGCGGCCCTGGTAATCGATACGGTGGGTATGTTCGCGCGGGTCCTGGCGGAAGAACTCCAGAGGCACGCTGAACACGGCGGCGATCTCGGCATCATTGGCCAGGTATTCGACGTAATCGGGGATAACCCCGACATAAGGCGTTACGCGGATACCGTGCAGGGAAATCAGCGGGCTCAACGGGCCGATGACTTCCACCAGGCCGGGCGGCAGGCCGATTTCTTCTTCGGCTTCGCGCAGCGCGGTAAAAATCAGGTCCGGGTCTTCGGGGTCACGTCGCCCGCCCGGAAACGCCACTTCGCCGCCGTGGGTCGACAGGCCACTGGCGCGCAGGGTCAGGATCAGCTCAGGTTCGTCACTGCGGGTAATCGGCACCAACACGGCGGCCTCGGGGAAACGCCCGTCAGTTTCCAGTGTGTGAGGGGTGTGATTGCTTACCCGGCGAAGTAGCTCGTCCAGCATGAGTCATCTCGGTCTGTTGGCTACCTTGCATCATGCACCAAAGCGGGCGGGTGCCCAACCCCAAAACCCGGCACATGTCGCGAAACGACAACTTGCAGGGCCCTGCCCGCCAAGCCAAGATAGGCCCACTCTCCAGGAACCCCAGCATGAACTTCTGCAGCCAGTGCGGTAAACCGGTTACCCAGCGCATTCCCGAAGGCGACACACGCCTGCGCTATGTGTGTGATCACTGCTCGACCATTCACTACCAGAACCCCAATATCGTCGCCGGCACCGTGCCAGTGTGGGGCGACCAAGTGCTGCTATGCCGCCGCGCCATCGAGCCGCGCCTGGGTTACTGGACCTTGCCCGCAGGCTTTATGGAAAACGCCGAGACCGTAGAGCAGGCCGCCGTGCGCGAAACCCTGGAAGAAGCCTGCGCCCGCGTGCGCAACCTGAACATCTACACCCTGATCGACGTGCCGCACATCAGCCAGGTGCATATTTTCTACCGCGCCGAACTGGTCGACCTGGACTTTGCCGCAGGCCCCGAAAGCCTTGAGGTGAAGCTGTTCGATGAAGCCGATATCCCTTGGTCAGAGCTGGCTTTCCGCACGGTCGGGCGTACCTTAGAATGCTTCTTCGCTGACCGCCGGCAACAACAGTTCCCGGTACGCAGCGAGTCGGTGCCGCCGATGACGCGGCCGGCCAAATAACACCTTCAGGCAGCACCGTCTAACAAGGGAAACCGTTTCAATGCGTTGGTTGCTCGCTTTCATCTGCCTGTCGTTCGCTACCCTGTCCTCGGCCTCCACGGTGGAAATCCTCGGCGGCAAACCTGTCGAGAAAATCCTGGTGCTCAAGTCGGCGCACCAGTTGCAACTGATCAACGACGGCAAACCGCTCAAGACCTATCGCATCTCGCTGGGCAAAAACCCCAAGGGCACCAAGCAGTTCGAGGGCGACCGCCGCACGCCGGAAGGTTTTTACTGGATCGACTGGCGCAAGACCAGCGACCGCTACAACCTGGCCATGCACATTTCCTACCCCAATATCAGCGACTCTGCCCGCGCGCGCCGCGAAGGCGTGAGACCGGGCAGCATGATCATGATCCACGGCACGCCCGACACCGAGGAATACCCGGAGCAATGGTTCCACACCCTCGACTGGACCGATGGCTGTATCGGCATGCGCAACGTCGACATGCGCGAAGTCTGGAACCTGGTCAAAGACGGCACCATGATCGAGATTCGGCCGTAATTTCGTACCGTTCGTAAAATAATCTGAAAATAATTCCTGCCCCTGGCAGCGCCTGCCGGTGAATACCAGTTCACCGCGCCGGGCTGCCCAGTTCTGCGCGCTATAAAGACCTCTCTAATACCACTTGATACCACGCACCCTTAAAGCGCCCTGAAACCGGGTTCCGCACCGTTTTGGCCGCATTGACATGGTATTTAAGTGGTATTAATTTCCGGCCATTACCGGGCGACAACACTCCAATAACCGCATCGGAAACTTCACAGATGAATCCCATCCAGACGCTGCGCCCTGACGAGAAACAATCCACGCCGCTGTACCTGCAACTGGCCCGCAACCTTGAAGCGGCGATCCATGCCGGCCAGTGGAAATCCGAGCAGGCCTTGCCGTCGGAACGCGCCCTCAGCGAGCAACTGAGCATTTCGCGGGTGACCGCACGTAAAGCGCTGGAAGTGTTGTTCGCCCAAGGCCTGATCCGCCGCAGCCAAGGCTCCGGCACCTTTATCACGCCGCGCCTGGAACAACCGCTGTCACGCCTGTCGGGCTTCAGCGAAATGCTGCGGCTCAAAGGTTTTGTACCGACTTCGCAGTGGCTGGAACGCGACATCACCCCGCCGACCCACGAAGAGCTGATTCGCCTGGGCCTGTCGCCTACCGACAAAGTCGCGCGACTCAAACGCTTGCGTAAAGCCGACGACACGGTGATGGCAATTGAAATGACCGCCATGCCCGCCTCGGTGCTGCCGCATCCGCAGGCCATCGGCAATTCGCTGTACGAGTACCTGGAAAGCATCGGCAAGCCCATCGTGCGCGCCTTGCAGCATATCCAGGCGATCAACGCCTCGGATGAGTTCGCCAAGCTGGTGGGCATCGCCCCCGGCACCGCCATGCTGCTGATGACGCGTGTCGGTTACACCGCTGACAACACGCCGATTGAAATCACCGACACCTACTGCCGCAACGACTACTACGACTTCGTCGCAGAGCTGCGCCGCCATGACTACTCCGCTGAACTGCGCATTTAGAGAACTGCCCATGTCCGAAGACAACATCCTCACGCCCAGCGGCTGGATTCGCGGCCGCCTGGTGCACGAACACGGCAAAGTGGTCGCCGTCCAAGGCACGCCGTGCGACCCGGCTGACAACGACCTGCCCTACCTGCTGCCGGGTTTCATCGACCTGCATGTGCATGGCGGTGGCGGCAAAGACATCATGGAAGGCGTCGACGCCTTCGAGACCATCACCCGCACCCACGTGCGTTTTGGCACGACGTCGCTGCTGGCCACCACCATGACGGCGCCGGTGAACGAGATCTCCCGTGTGCTCGGCGAGCTCGGCACCTTCTGCGAGCAGCGCCCGAGCGGCAGCGCCCGCGTACTCGGCGTGCACCTGGAAGGCCCCTACATCAATCCGGGCAAACTCGGCGCCCAACCCAACTTCGCCCACACCGCGCTGATGGCCGAAGTGGAAACCTATCTGCGCCTGGCGCCGATCCGGGTGATCACCATCGCCCCGGAAATTGCCGGGCATGACGGCCTGATCCGCGCCCTCAGCCAACGCGGCGTGCGCATGCAGATCGGCCACACATTGGGCAGTTATGAAGAAGGCGTCGCCGCCCTCGCCGCCGGCGCCACCAGCTTCACGCATTTGTACAACGCCATGAGCCCGCTGCATCACCGCGAGCCGGGCATCGTCGGCGCCGCTCTGGCCCACGCCCAATACGCGGAACTGATCCCCGACCTGCTGCACGTGCATCCCGGCGCCATGCGCGTGGCCCTGCGTTCGATCCCGTGCCTGTACTGCGTCACCGATTCCACCGCCGCCGCCGGCATGCCCGACGGCGAATACAAGCTGGGCAGCCACACCGTGACCAAATGCCTGGGCGGCGTGCGCCTGGCAGATGGAACGCTGGCCGGCAGCACGCTGACCATGGACCAGGCGCTGCGCAACCTGGTGAAAATCGGCCTGCCCATCAGCGAAGCCTCACAACGCCTGTCGCAATTTCCTGCGGATTACCTGGGCCTGGAAGAACGCGGCCGCCTGCAACCCGGCAGCTTCGCCGACTGCGTACGCCTGGACCGCTCCCTGCACCTCACCGACGTAATGGTCGAAGGAGAAACCATTGACTTCAAAAATGCTTGAAGAGGCCCTGGCCTCCTGTGACGCCGTGGCCGCTCAACTGCAACGCCTGGACCCGCTGCTGGAAGAAGTCGCCGGTCGCCTGCGCCGCCAGCCGCCGCAAGTGGCGATGACCATTGCCCGTGGCAGTTCGGACCACGCCGCCAGCTACTTTGCCTACCTGGCCATGCAGCACGTGGGCATTCCGGTGGCGTCGTTGCCGATGTCAGTGGTGACCCTGTTGCAGGCGCCATTGAAAGTCAGCGGTCAGGTGGCATTCGGTTTCTCGCAGTCGGGGCAAAGCCCGGACCTGGTCAACAGCCTGCGCCTGCTGCGCAAACGCGGTGCGTTGAGTATTTCGCTGGTCAACGCCGAAGACTCACCACTGGAAGCCGCCTGCGAATTCCACCTGCCGCTGTGCGCCGGGCCGGAACTCAGCGTGGCCGCGACCAAAAGCTTCATCGCCACCCTCAGCGCCAGCGCGCAGTTGATTGGCCACTGGAGCCAGGAAGACGACTTGCTGCAGGCCTGCCGCACGCTGCCCGATGAACTGCGTGCAGCGGCCAAACAGGATTGGAGCGCCGCTATCGAGGCCCTGCGTGGCTGCCAGCAATTGATGGTGATCGGCCGTGGCGCCGGTTTTGCCATCGCCCAGGAAGCCGCGCTCAAGCTCAAGGAAACCTCGGCGATCCAGGCCGAAGCCTTCAGCAGCGCCGAAGTCCGCCACGGACCGATGGCCTTGATTGACGAAAACTACCCGCTGCTGATATTCGCCCCACGCGGCGCCGAGCAGGCCGGGCTGCTGAGCCTGGCCGCCGACATGCGCCAGCGCGGCGCCCGTGTGCTGCTGGCCGCGCCAGACGATATCGCCGAGCGCGACCTGACCCTGAGCCGCGCCGAACACCCAAGCCTGGACCCGATCCTGGCGATTCAAAGCTTTTACGTAATGGCCGCCGGCCTGGCGCAAGCCCGGGGCATGGACCCCGACCAGCCGCGTCACCTGAGCAAAGTTACCCGCACTCACTGAGTCGATTGTCGTGTTTTCCTGATGAGTACCGTGCCCATGTCCAACAACAATAATGAATTGACCCTCAGCGCCCCACTCAGTGGCCCGGTGCTCGCCCTGGGCGAGGTGCCCGACGAAGTGTTCGCCAGTGGTGCCATGGGTGACGGTATCGCCATCGACCCGCTGAACGATTGCCTGCATGCACCCTGTGACGGGGTGATCATCCATGTCGCGCGCACCGGGCATGCCCTGACGATTCGTGCCGAGAACGGCGCCGAGGTGCTGATGCACGTGGGCATCGACACCGTGGAACTCAATGGCGAAGGGTTTGCGCTGCTGGTCAAGGAAGGCGCGCGGGTGAGCAAAGGCCAGGCGCTGGTGCAGTTTGATCTGGACCGCATTGCGCGCCAGTGCAAAAGCCTGGTCAGCCTGATTATTCTGACCAATGGCGAGCGTTTTGAGCTGCGGCCGGTAGCAGGAAAAATCACCAAGGTCGGTGAGCCGTTGCTGCACATCGTCACGCGCTCAGCGACCACCCAGCCGGCGGTTGTGGATAACTCGGTCACCGAAGTCCGCGCCTGCGTGCGCATCACACACCGTGGCGGTTTGCATGCACGCCCCGCCGCATTGATCCGCAAAACCGCCCAGGGTTTCAGCAGCCAGGCGCAGTTGCACTTCGCGGGCAAATCCGCGCCGTGCGACAGCCTGATTGGCTTGATGGGGCTGGGGATCGGTGAAGGCGACGAAGTGCGCGTCACTTGCCGCGGCAAGGATTGCGAGGCGGCGTTGCAGGCGTTGGTGGCGGCGCTGTCCGCGGCGGTCAGCGAAGAACATCA
Source organism: Pseudomonas sp. 14P_5.3_Bac1 (assembly GCF_025466135.1). Lineage (NCBI taxonomy): Bacteria > Pseudomonadati > Pseudomonadota > Gammaproteobacteria > Pseudomonadales > Pseudomonadaceae > Pseudomonas > Pseudomonas sp. 14P_5.3_Bac1. The sequence continues at coordinate 157,266 of NZ_JANLOF010000081.1, forward strand.
CGCGCCCGTGGCGGTCGCCCCACGCAAGGAGAGCACCGAAACCGGTGTGTTGCAAGGCGTGTGCGCGGCCCCCGGCCTGGTCTGCGGGCCGCTGTTGCGTCTCACCGGTATAGAACTGCCGGCCGACACCGGCAATCACTCGGCCGATGAACAACTGCAACGTTTGGACACGGCCCTTGAGCAAGTGCGTGGCGAGATCCGCACGACCCTGGACCACGCCCGCCAACGCAAAAACGTCGAAGAAGAAGAGATCTTCGCCGCCCACCTCGCCCTGCTGGAAGACCCGGCCCTGCTGGACGCGGCCACCGCGGCCATCGAACAAGGCAGCGCCGCCACCCACGCCTGGCGCGATGCAATCCAGGCGCAATGCGCGGTGTTGCTGGCGTTGGGCAAACCGCTGTTCGCCGAGCGCGCCAACGACCTGCGCGACTTGCAGCAACGCGTGCTGCGTTCACTGCTGGGCGAAACCTGGCATTTCGAATTGCCTGCCGGTGCGATTGTCAGCGCCCATGAGCTGACGCCGTCCGACCTCCTGCAACTGAGTGCGCAACACGCGGCCGGCATCTGCATGGCCGAAGGCGGTGCTACGTCCCACGTGGCCATTTTGGCTCGCGGCAAAGGCTTGCCCTGCGTAGTGGCGCTGGGCGCAGCAGTGCTTGATGTGCCCCAAGGCCAACGCGTGGTGCTCGACGCGGTCAATGGGCGCCTGGAACTGACGCCCAGCGAGGCGCGTCACGCTGAAGTGCACCAGATTCGCGACGCGCAAAAACTGCGCCGCCAGCAGCAACAGACACAAGCACAAGAACCGGCGCACACCCGCGATGGCGTGTGTATTGAAGTGGCCGCCAACGTCGCCTCCAGCGCCGAGGCCCACGTGGCGTTTGAAAACGGCGCCGATGGCGTCGGCCTGCTGCGCACCGAATTCCTCTTCGTCGATCGCCGCACCGCGCCGGATGAACAAGAGCAGCGCCAAGCCTACCAAGCCGTGCTGGATGCCATGGGCGACAAGTCGGTGATTATTCGCACCATCGACGTGGGCGGCGACAAGCAGCTCGACTACCTGCCGCTGCCCGTGGAGGCCAACCCGGTGTTGGGCCTGCGCGGTATCCGCATGGCCCAGGTGCGGCCCGAACTGCTCGACCAGCAACTGCGCGCGCTGCTGCAAGTCAGCCCGTTGGCACGGTGCCGCATTCTGCTGCCGATGGTCAGCGAAGTGGATGAACTGCTGCAGATCCGCCAGCGCCTGGATGAGTTATGTGCCGAGCTGGGGCTGACGCAGCGCCCGGAGCTGGGCGTGATGATCGAAGTGCCCGCCGCCGCGCTGATGGCCGAACAGCTGGCCAAACATGCCGACTTCCTCTCCATCGGCACCAATGACCTGTCCCAGTACACCCTGGCCATGGACCGCGACCACTCCGGCCTCGCCGCGCGGGTCGATGCCTTGCACCCGGCGCTGCTACGGCTGATCGCGCAAACCTGCGCGGGCGCGGCCAAGCATGGGCGTTGGGTCGGCGTTTGCGGCGCCCTCGCGTCCGATCCGCTGGCCACGCCAGTGCTGGTCGGCCTGGGCGTCAGCGAGCTGTCGGTGAGCCCGCCACAGATCGGAGAAATCAAGGACCGCGTCCGTCACCTGGACGCGGCTCAATGCCGGCAACTGAGCCTTGGCCTGCTCGACCTGAGCAGCGCCAAGGCGGTTCGCCAAGCCTGCCAACACCACTGGCCGCTGAGCTGACAACAACAAGAACAAGGGAGACACGCCATGTACCAACATTTTATCGAAGGCTTACAACGCCTGGGCCGCGCGCTGATGCTGCCGATCGCGATCCTGCCGATCGCCGGCCTCTTGCTGCGCCTGGGCGACACCGACCTGCTCAACATCGCCGTGATGCACGACGCCGGGCAGGCGATCTTCGCCAACCTCGCGCTGATCTTCGCCATCGGTATTGCTGTGGGGTTTGCCCGCGACAATAACGGCACGGCGGGCCTGGCCGGTGCAATTGGTTACCTGGTGATGGTTTCCACGCTCAAGGTGATGGACACCACCATCAACATGGGCATGCTCGCCGGTATCGCCAGCGGCTTGATGGCGGGCGGGCTGTACAACCGCTTCAAGGACATCAAGTTGCCCGAATACCTGGCCTTCTTTGGCGGGCGACGTTTTGTGCCGATTGTCACCGGCTTTTCGGCAGTGGCCCTGGGCGTGATCTTTGGCCTGATCTGGCCGCCGATCCAGCACGGCATCAACAGTTTCGGTGTGTTGCTGATGGAAAGCGGCAGCTTTGGCGCTTTCGTGTTCGGCGTGTTCAACCGCCTGCTGATCGTCACCGGCCTGCACCATATCCTCAACAACATGGCGTGGTTCGTGTTCGGCACCTTCACCGACCCGACCACCGGCGCCGTGGTGACCGGCGACTTGACCCGCTACTTTGCCGGCGACCCCAAAGGTGGCCAGTTCATGACCGGCATGTTCCCGGTGATGCTGTTCGGCCTGCCCGCCGCCTGCCTGGCGATGTACCGCAACGCGCTGCCGGAGCGCCGCAAAGTGATGGGCGGGATCTTCCTGTCGATGGCGCTGACCTCGTTCTTGACCGGCGTGACGGAGCCGATTGAGTTCGCGTTCATGTTCCTCGCGCCGTTCCTGTACTTGATCCACGCCGTGCTGACTGGCCTGTCGATGGCTGTCACTGACCTGTTGAATATCCACCTCGGTTTTACCTTCTCCGGTGGCTTTATCGACATGGTACTGGGCTGGGGCAAGTCCACCAACGGCTGGCGGGTGATCCCGGTGGGGTTGGCGTACGCGGTGATCTACTACAGCGTGTTCAACTACTGCATCCGTCGCTTCAACCTGAAAACGCCTGGGCGTGAAGACATCCAGGTGGTGCAGGCCGAGGCGATGAGTGATAACCAACGGGCCGGTGCGTATATCCGTGCGCTGGGCGGTGCGGCCAACTTGCTGAGTGTCGGCGCGTGCACCACCCGCCTGCGCCTGGACATGGTGGATCGCAACAAAGCAGTGGACGCGGACTTGAAAGCACTCGGCGCCATGGCCGTGGTTCGCCCAGGCAATGGCGGGAGCCTGCAGGTGGTGGTCGGGCCCATGGCCGACAGCATTGCCGATGAGATTCGCTTGGCCATGCCGTCGTTTGTTGCCAGTGCGCCGGTGGCGGCTGCACCTGTGGATAAGCCGGTTGCGGTGAATGTGCAGGAGGCCGAGAAATGGCTGAAGGCCTTGGGTGGCCGTGAAAATGTCCGGCAGCTGGACGCCGTGGCGATGACCCGGTTGCGGGTGGAGTTGGGGGATGATTCGGTGCTGTCCGAAACTGATCTGACGGCGCTCGGTTGCCAGGGCATGAGCCAGTTGGATAGCGGTGTTTGGCACTTGTTGATTGGTGACAAGGCCTCGGGATTGAGTGAGGCGCTGGAGCGGTTGGTCAGTGGCCGTGAGGTCGGCGCCAGGGTCTAGCGCTGTAGCGGCTTTTCTGGCCTCATCGCGGGCAAGCCCGGCTCCCACATTTGACTGTATTCACAGCTCAAAAATGTGGGAGCGGGCTTGCCCGCGATTGGGCCCGACAGGCGTCCGATTACTTCGGTTCAGGCACCTCAGCTAAATCCAACACCCGATCCACCATCAACTGGATACCCTCCAGCATCCGATGAATTCCCAGCACCGCATCACGCTGCGGGCCGTCGATGTCAAACGCCAGATTGCCCGCCAGCGCCTGCACGGATGCCAGGTCTTGGGAGGCATTGGCGAGGAGGGTTTCGCTGTTCAGGTTGGGGAGTATGGTGAAGATTTGGTCGGTGGGCTGAGAATCAGATGGAGGATTTGGACTGTCTTTGATCATGGTGTATTTCCTAGTGAGAGTTTAGGAACTACCAACATCACTTGCAGTTGATGGGTGGCAGCTGTGCGCGGGCCTGCAAGACCGAGTCCCACCAGCACCTCGGTAGACCCGAAGGTCTCCCGCACACAGCCGCCATAAATGACGACCATGAAAAAACGCCGCAATTATAAAGGCGCTTAGGAGTAACTGGTGAGGTTTCGGCGGGCTTGCAGTCCCGGTCGCCACATTGGCAGCGACCCGAGAAGATTAGTGAGGCCAGTTCCGAGGGACAACCTGAAAGGCATGTGGGAAAGGTCTGAGGTGCCTGTCCCGACGCCTTCGCGAGCAAGCCCGCTCCCACAGTTTGATCGGTGCCCGACGTGGCAATGCGGTCAAATGTGGGAGCTGGCTTGCCTGCGATTGGCCCGTACAGGCAACAAAAAACCCGCTGACCAAACTGGCCCAGCGGGTTTCTTGTTTCTGCAATCTGCGAATCAAAAATCCGCCAGCTGCCACACCTCATACGCCGGTGTCTCATACGGGTGACTCAGTTTGAGCGCAGCCACTACAGCCACAATCAATTCATCCGCCACCACCAGCTCAACCTTCCACTCTTCGACCACTTCAACCTGGCCCACCTGCCCAATAAACGGCTGGCTGCCGTCCAATGCGCGGAATTGGCCCTGGCCCAGCACTTGCCAGGCGCAGCTGTCGTAGTCGCCGATGCGCCCGCCGCCGGCTGCGAAGACGGCGGTTTTTACCGTCTCCACGTGGCTTGCGGGCACAAAGAAGCTGAGCTTGTACACCGCCTTAGTTCACCCACACGCGGGCGTTGCGGAACATGCGCATCCAGGCGCCGTCTTCGTTCCACTCTTCCGGGCGCCACGAGTTCTGCACGGCGCGGAACACACGCTCCGGGTGCGGCATCATGATGGTCACGCGGCCGTCGCGGCTGGTAAGGCCGGTGATCCCGCGCGGCGAGCCGTTCGGGTTGGCCGGGTAGCTTTCGGTGACCTTGCCGTGGTTGTCGACAAAACGCATCGCCACGCAACCGGACAGGTCGGCTTCGAGCAAGGCTTCTTCGCTTTCGAACTCGGCATGGCCTTCACCGTGGGCGATGGCGATTGGCATGCGCGAACCGGCCATGCCCTGCAGGAAGATCGAGTTGGATTCCTGCACCTGCACCATGGCGACACGGGCTTCGAACTGCTCGGAACGGTTACGCACAAAGTGCGGCCAGAACTCGCTGCCCGGGATCAGTTCGCTGAGGTTGGACATCATCTGGCAACCGTTGCACACACCCAGGGTGAAGCTGTCGTTGCGCTCGAAGAAGCCCTGGAACGCATCGCGGGCACGGCTGTTGAACAGCGCCGACTTGGCCCAGCCTTCACCGGCACCCAGCACGTCACCGTAGGAGAAACCACCGCAGGCGACGAGGCCTTTGAACGCGTTGAGGTCAACGCGACCGGCGAGGATGTCGCTCATGTGCACGTCGATCGCATTAAAGCCGGCGCGGTCGAACGCGGCCGCCATTTCCACCTGGCCGTTGACGCCCTGCTCACGCAGTACCGCAACTTGTGGGCGGATGCCTTTCTTGATGTAAGGCGCGGCGATGTCCTGGTTGACGTCGAAGCTGAGCTTGGTGCTCAGGCCCGGGTTTTCTTCTTCCAGGATCACGTCGAATTCCTGCTCGGCGCAGTCGGCGTTATCACGCAGGCGTTGGATCTGGTAGCTGGTCTCGGCCCACTGGCGTTGCAGCAGACGGCGCTGGCCGGCAAACACGGTGTCGCCATTAAAGGAGATATTGACTTCACCGTTGTTGATCGGCTGACCGATCACTGCCACGCAGTCGTCCAGGCCGGCGGCGCTGAATTGTGCGAGCACGTCCGGAGTGGCGTCCTGGCGAACCTGGATCACGGCGCCCAACTCTTCGTTGAACAGGATGCCGTTGATTTCGCAGGCGGCCTCGGCAACGCTGTCGAGCACGATGTTCAGGCCGCAGTGACCGGCGAAGGCCATTTCTACAACGCTGGTCAGCAAGCCGCCGTCGGAACGGTCGTGGTAAGCCAGCAGGTGGCCGTCAGCGTTCAGGCCCTGGATCACGGCGAAGAAGGCTTTCAGGTCTTCGGCGTCATCCACGTCCGGCGCGTGCTTGCCGAGCTTGCCGTGGGTTTGCGCGAGGATCGAGGCGCCCATGCGGTTCTGGCCACGGCCCAGGTCGATCAGGATCAGATCGGTGGTGCCCTTGTCCATGCGCAGTTGCGGGGTCAGGGTCTGACGGATGTCGGTCACCGGTGCAAAACCGGTAACGATCAGCGACAGCGGCGAAGTGACGCTCTTGTCGGTGCCGTCTTCGTTCCAACGGGTGGCCATGGACATCGAGTCCTTGCCCACCGGAATGGTGATGCCCAGCTCCGGGCACAGCTCCATGCCGACAGCCTTGACGGTGTCGTACAGGCGCGCGTCTTCACCGGGGTGACCGGCAGCAGACATCCAGTTAGCCGACAGTTTGATGTCGGACAGCTTGCCGATGCGGGAGGCGGCGATGTTGGTGAGGGTTTCACCAATGGCCATGCGGCCCGACGCCGGCGCGTCCAGCAGGGCCAGCGGCGTGCGCTCGCCCATGGCCATGGCTTCACCGGTGTACACGTCGAAGCTGGTGGCGGTGACGGCAACGTCGGCCACCGGCACTTGCCATGGGCCGACCATTTGGTCACGGGCCACAAGACCGGTGATGGTGCGGTCGCCGATGGTGATCAGGAAGCTTTTGCTCGCCACGGCCGGGTGGTGCAGCACGCGTTCGATGCTGTCGGTCAGGTCGAGACTGCTTGGGTCGAAGTCATCGCCCAACTCGGTTTCACGCACGGCCGAACGGTGCATGCGCGGGGCTTTGCCCAGCAGCACTTCGAGTGGCATGTCAACCGGGCTGTTGCCGAAGTGGCTGTCGGTGACCGTCAGCTGTGGCTCGGCAGTGGCTTCGCCGACCACGGCAAACGGGCAACGCTCGCGTTCGCAGATGGCCTGGAAGCGCGCGAAGTCTTCAGGGCCGACGGCCAGTACGTAGCGTTCCTGAGATTCGTTACTCCAGATTTCGTGCGGGGCCATGCCCGGCTCGTCGTTTGGAATGTTGCGCAGTTCGAAACGACCGCCACGCTCGCCATCGTTGACCAGTTCTGGGAAGGCGTTGGACAAACCGCCGGCGCCGACGTCGTGGATGAAGCTGATCGGGTTCTTGTCACCCAACTGCCAGCAACGGTCGATGACTTCCTGGCAGCGGCGTTCCATTTCTGGGTTTTCACGCTGTACGGAAGCAAAATCCAGGTCTGCCGAGCTGGTGCCGGTGGCCATGGAGGAAGCAGCGCCGCCGCCCAGGCCGATCAGCATGGCCGGGCCGCCGAGGACGATCAGCTTGGAGCCGACCAGAATCTCGCCTTTCTTGACGTGTTCTTCACGGATGTTGCCCATGCCGCCAGCCAACATGATCGGCTTGTGGTAGCCGCGCACTTCATCGCCACGCGGGGTGGTGATGGACTGCTCGAACGTACGGAAGTAACCGGTCAGCGCCGGACGCCCGAATTCGTTGTTGAACGCGGCGCCGCCCAGCGGGCCTTCGATCATGATGTCCAGCGCGGTCACGATGCGCTCAGGCTTGCCGTACGGCACTTCCCACGGCTGTTCGAAGCCTGGGATCTGCAGGTTGGACACGGTGAAACCGGTCAGGCCCGCCTTTGGCTTGGCGCCACGGCCGGTGGCGCCTTCGTCGCGGATCTCACCGCCGGAACCGGTGGCTGCGCCCGGGAACGGGGCAATTGCGGTCGGGTGGTTGTGGGTCTCAACCTTCATCAGGATGTGCACCGGCTCCTGCACCGCGCCGTACTGGCGGGTCTCAGGGTCCGGGAAGAAACGGCCGGCAACCGAGCCGACGATCACCGAGGCGTTGTCCTTATAAGCCGACAGAACGCCTTCGCTGTGCATCACGTAGGTGTTCTTGATCATGCCGAACAGACTTTTTTCCTGGCTTTCGCCGTCGATGTCCCAACTGGCGTTGAAGATCTTGTGACGGCAATGCTCGGAGTTGGCCTGCGCAAACATCATCAGTTCGATGTCGTGCGGGTTGCGCTTCAAGCCGTTGAAGGCGTTGACCAGGTAGTCGATCTCGTCTTCGGCCAGGGCAAGGCCCAGTTCAGTGTTGGCCTTCTCGAGGGCGGCGCGGCCACCGCCAAGCACGTCAATCGCAGTCAGCGGCTTGGGTTCGGCGTGGCTGAACAGGCCGCCAGCGTGTTCCAGCTGGCTGACGATGATCTGGGTCATGCGGTCGTGCAGGCTGCTGGCAATCAGCTCGGCTTCGGCGTCGCTGAACTGGCCGGCAACATAGAAAGCGATACCGCGCTCCAGGCGCTGGATTTTTTCCAGGCCACAGTTGCGGGCGATATCACTGGCCTTGCTCGACCAGGGCGAGATGGTGCCGAACCGCGGCAGAACCAGGAACAAGCGGCCGTCAGGCTCTTGAACGGGAACGCTTGGGCCGTACTTCAGAAGGCGCGCCAGCACTTGCTGTTCGTCGGCGGTCAACACGCCGGTCACGTCGGCGAAGTGAGCAAATTCAGCATACAAGCCTGTAACCGCTGGAACCTTCTGGCTCAGTTGCTCAAGGAGTTTGCTGTGGCGAAAGGCAGAAAGGGCAGGAGCGCCGCGCAGGATCAACATCTTCGGGACAGCCTCGGGAAGGGGGTGTGCTTTGAGGCCGTGCATTCTAGCGTAAACCATCGCCAACGGCACCCGAAACGGCACGGCTGGCCGCTGCCGAACGTCAGTTGGCACGGTTTGCACAGTATCGGGGCATTTTCCGGGGCTGGGCGCGCAGTTATTTTAACCGTCATAAACCCTCGCCAACCCGCGTTTCTGCGGGCTGCAGCCCGGTTCTGCGGGCGCTAGCAGACAAGTGCGCTGCTGTCGAGATATGGCGCTGAGGGTCGTTTGCGTATACTGCGCAGATGTTCTTCCCTACTGCTTTGCGCCCGCGATGCGCCAAATGGCTGATCGCAACCGGACTCTTCCTGATGCTCAGCGCCTGTGTTGATAAACCCAGCACGCTCGAGCGAATCAAGGAGGATGGCGTATTGCGGGTGATCACCCGAAACAGCCCGGCCACTTATTTCCAGGACCGCAACGGTGAAACCGGTTTCGAATACGAACTGGTCAAGCGGTTTGCCGACGACCTGGGGGTGAAGCTGGAAATCGAGACCGCCGACAACCTTGATGACCTGTTCGGCCAGTTGGGCAAACCCAACGGCCCGGTTCTGGCCGCCGCCGGTCTGGTCAGCAGCGAACAGCGCGAGCAGCAGGTGCGCTTCTCGCACCCTTACCTGGAAGTGACGCCGCAGATCATCTACCGCAACGGCCAGTCGCGCCCCACCACCGCAGCCGACCTGGTGGGCAAGAAGATCATGGTGCTAAAGGGCAGCACCCACGCCGAGCAATTGGCGGCGCTTAAAAAGCAAAATCCCGCGATTGAATATGAAGAGTCCGACGCCGTTGAGGTGGTCGACCTGCTGCGCATGGTGGACGAGGGGCAAATCGACCTGACCCTGGTGGACTCCAACGAAGTCGCGATGAACCAGGTGTACTTCCCCAACGTGCGCGTGGCCTTCGACCTCGGCAATGCCAGCCACCAAAGCTGGGCCGTGGCGGCAGGCGATGACAACAGCCTGCTCAACGAGATCAACAGCTACCTGGACAAGGTGGAAAAGAACGGCACCCTGCAGCGTCTTAAAGACCGCTATTACGGGCACGTCGATGTGCTCGGTTACGTCGGCGCCTACACCTTTGCCCAGCACTTGCAGCAACGCCTGCCCAAATACGAGAAGCATTTTCGGACTTACGCCAAGGAAGAAAAAGTCGACTGGCGCCTACTGGCGGCCATCGGCTATCAGGAATCACTGTGGCAACCGGCCGTCACCTCCAAGACGGGCGTGCGTGGCCTGATGATGCTGACCCAGAACACCGCTCAGGCGATGGGCGTGTCCAACCGCCTGGACGCCAAGCAAAGCATCATGGGCGGCGCCAAATACCTGGCCAAGATCAAGGATGAGCTGGACGACAGCATCGCCGAGCCGGATCGCACCTGGTTCGCCCTCGCCGCCTACAACGTCGGCACCGGCCATCTGGAAGACGCGCGTACGCTGGCGAAGAAGGACGGCCTGAACCCCAACAAGTGGCTGGACGTGAAGAAGATGCTGCCGCGCCTGGCGCAGAAGCAGTGGTACAGCAAAACCCGCTATGGCTATGCGCGCGGCGGTGAGCCGGTGCATTTTGTGGCGAACATCCGGCGTTACTACGACATCCTCACCTGGGTGACCCAGCCGCAGCTGGAAGGCAACCAGGTGGTCGACGGCAACTTGCACGTGCCGGGCGTGGACAAGACCAAGCCGCCGGAAGATAACCCGCAGCTGTAAGCCACTCTCCAAAACACCACAAAACCCTGTGGGAGCCGGGCTTGCCCGCGATGGCGGCCGGCCAGTCAACCTATTCGTTACCTGACACACCGCGATCGCGGGCAAGCCCGCTCCCACATTGGAAGAGTGGTCGCCTTAAAGACCCGTGAGCAAATGCACGACGCCGCCGCCCAACACCATCACCCCCGGCACACCCGCCGCCTTTAACGCCGGCTCATCCAACCGCGCCGCATCCTGCAGTTGCACACGCACCCGCGTCAGCGCCACGCGCTGCTGCGACTTGAGGTTATCCGCGCCACCCAATGCACTCAGCACGCTGGCCGACAACAGACCCGGCGTCGGCGCCGCGACCGTCTCGGCAATCAAATCCGGGGTCAGGGCTTTCCAGAACGCCCGCTGCAATTTCTCGAACATGCTCAGTGCTCCACGACAGGTGAGGTTTCAACGGTAGCCGCGTGGTACTGGCGCAGGGCCTCGCGCACATGCGCGGCTTCTTCCAGGCCCAGCACCTGGCGGGCAATGATCTGGCAATCGGCCAGGTCCAGCTCGCGCACGGTGGCCTTGATGGTCGGGATCAGCGGCACGCTGACCGACAACTCATCCACGCCAAGCCCGATCAACATGGGTACCGCCAACGCTTCGGACGCCAATGCGCCACACACGCCCACCCACTTGCCATGGGCATGCGCGGCCTTGACGGTGGTGGCGATCAGGCGCAACACCGCCGGGTGAAAGCTGTCAGCCTGGCTGGCCAGCCGCGGGTGATCACGGTCCATGGCCAAGGTGTATTGGGTGAGGTCATTGGTGCCGATGGAGAAAAAGTCCACATGCGGGGCAAAGACATCGGCCATCAGCGCCGCAGACGGCACCTCGATCATGATGCCCAGCTTCGGCAACGCTTCAAGCCCCAGCGCCAGCGCTTCCTCTTCAAGAATCTTGCGCGCCAAGTGCAGCTCCGACAGCAAGCTGACCATCGGCAACATGATGTGCAGCCGCGCCAACCCGGCGCTGGCAAGGATCGCGCGAAACTGTTCGCGCAGGAGCTCCGGGCGCGCCAGGCACAGGCGGATACCGCGCAAGCCCAAAAACGGGTTGGTCTCGCTTTCCATCGGCACATAGGCCAACGGTTTGTCGCCCCCCACGTCCAGAGTGCGCACCACCAAATTACGCTCAGTGCCCAAGGCGCGGGCGATGGCGCTGTAGGTGCCCGCTTGCTCCTCGGGGCTGGGGGCGCGGTTGCGGTCCAGGTAGAGGAATTCCGAACGCAGCAGGCCGACGCCTTCACCGCCCAGGGCCAGGGATTGCTCCACTTCCTGCAATGAAGCGACGTTGGCCGTGACCTCAACGTGATGGCCGTCGCGGGTCGTGGCCGGCAAGGCCGCCTGCGCCACCTCACGCTGACGGCGCTGCACTTGCTGATCACGGGCCGCCTGCAGTTTTTCGATTTCAGCCAGGTCTGGCTCCAGGTGCAGCTCGCCTTTGTCGGCGTCGAGCAGGACTTGTTTGCCATTGGCCAGTGCCAACACGTGCCCTGGCACACCGCAAATCGCCGGCAGGCCGAGCGCACGGGCGAGGATCGCCACATGACTGGTCGCGCCGCCGCCGACAGTGACAAACCCCAGCACCTTGCGGGTATCCAGGCCGGCGGTTTGCGACGGCGTCAGTTGCTCGGCAATCAGGATGGCCTGCTCGGGCAAGTCCCATGCGCGGTCCTGGATACCGAGAATCAGCTTCAGCACACGCTGGCCGACATCGGCCAAATCCGCCGCGCGCTCGGCGAGCAGCGCATTGCCCAAGCCCTGGAACAGCTTGGCGGTGGCAACGGTGGCGCTGTTCCAGGCAAAGGCGGCGCTTTTGCCTTCGGCCAGCAGGCCATGGGCTTGCTCCAGCAAGGTCGGGTCTTCGAGCAACTCCTGATGGGCCCTGAAAATCTCGGCCTGGGCGCTGCCGGCCGCCTTGGTTTGCAGGGTTTGCAACGCCTCGGTTGCCGCCAGCAGGCCACGCGTCAACGCGTCGCGCTCGGCGGTTTCGCCGATGCCATTTTCAGTGATGTTCAGCTCCGGTTCGGCCACCTGCACAACTTGGCCAAACGCCGAACCCGGTGACGCACACACGCCGCGCAGCAACGCGGCCGACGACACGGGCGCGACCGCCTCAACCACCTGCGTCGGTGCCGCGACCGTTTCGCCACAGCCCTCGGCCAACAGCGCGACCAATGCCTTGATCGCCGCGTCGGCATCGTTACCCGCCGCACTGACCTGCAAGGTGTCGCCCTGCGCGGTTTGCAGCGCCATGATCGCCACCAGGGATTTTGCGTTGGCGCTTTGGGTTTGCTTGTGTAAGTAAATGCTCGCGTCAAAACCCTTGGCCGCCTGGGCAAACACCGCCGCAGGTCGGGCGTGCAGGCCATTGGCGTTGGGCAAGCTCAGCGGCTTGGAGAACAGGGCATCACCCTCCTCCTGCGCGACGGCTGCAGTTGCCTCGCCGGGTGATACCCGCAACAGCGGCTGGCCCACATCCACCCAATTGCCGTCCGGCGCCAACAGCGTAAATGGCTCGCCGCTGACCACCAGCATCAAGGTCAACAAACTGCGCGCAGTGAGCGCCACGTAATCGGCATCGAATTCGATCAGCGGCTGCCCAGCTTCCACTCGCTGGCCTTCCTGCACCAGCCGCGTGAAGCCCTGGCCTGCCAGGTTCACCGTGTCCAGGCCGATATGCATCAGCACCTGAACGCCGTTGTCGTCGGTAATGCTGACCGCATGGCCACTGTCCTGGAGACTGCTGATCACCCCGGCCAGCGGCGCGCAAAGGGTCTGCGAGGTGGGATCGATGCACAGGCCGTCGCCGATCATGCGACTGGCGAACACCGGGTCGGGCACCTGATCCAGCGCCAGCAGCACACCCGACAGCGGCGCCAGCAGTTCCAGGGGTTGAGTTGTGGTCATGACTTCACCTGCTGTTTTGTTCTGTAAAAATCCGTGTGGGAGCGGGCTTGCTCGCGAATGCGGTGGTTCATTCAATAGATGTGTTGCCTGATATACCGCTTTCGCGGGCAAGCCCGCTCCCACATTTGGTCCGCGTTATTTCCACCAGTATTCGACCTGCACACCCACATTCGAGCCATGCCGCGCTGTGCCGTAGGCGCCGGTGTCGGACAACGCCGAGCCCGCCGCCAATTCATTCGCCGCGCGCTTGGCCGCTTCGTTCCAGGTTGCATAGGTGTAGTACAAACGCACTTCCGGCCGCGCCCAGAAATCCGGGCCGTTGGGCGACCAGGTCGGGGCGAAGGTGAACTTGCTCAGCTTGCGCGTGCCACCGGTGGCGTCGACCTGATCATGCCCAAGCTCGGTGACCAGTTTGAACTGCTCGCTGATGGCATACGCCGGGCGCACGCCGATGGACATCCAGGTTTGGTCCTGGCTGCCAGGACGGATGTCTTTCTGGTACACCGCCTCAACCTGCCCGCCAAAACGCGGAGTCACCTGCCAGTCGAAGAACTCCACGGCGCGGTAGCTTTTACTGCTGTTATCCAAAGCCGTGTTGCCGGTGTAGCCCAAGCCCGTGCCGGGGCCTTCGCCGTACTGCAAGGCAAACTTGTTTTTGCCGCCCAGGAAAGGTTTTTGCACGTGCTGCGCCGTGATCGCCCAACCGCTGTTGGCGTCACGACCACCGGCTTTTTCGATGTAGCTCAAGCCGAACTCCAGTTCACCGCCGGGGTTGGTCTTGAACCCCGCCACGTTGAAGTCGTGACGGGTGGCGTATTCCTTCTGGTACAGGTTGTCTTTGCGGGAAATGGCGTAGCTGTATTTGAGGTCGCCGATCAGCACGTCCTCGACGCCGCCGCCGGTGGCGCTCTGGTTCCAGTAGTAGAAGTCGGAGATGTGGATGTCATTACGTTTGTAGTAACGCCGGCCCGCCCACACCGAGCCGCCATTGAGGCTGGGCAAATTGGACCACTGCGCATACATCTGCGGCATGCGCGCCGAGCCGTTGTCTTCGCCCTGGAACTTCAGGGCACGGTCGTATTTGTTGTACAGCGACGCCATGGCATCGACGCTGAGCACCGAGCCGTCGTCGAGGGTCAGCAAGTCCTGGCGCAATTCCAGTTCGGCGTATTGCTCGCATTCGTTACCCAAACGGTACTTCGTTTGCGCCCCCGGCAACTGGAAGCACTGCTGCTTGCCACTGCCCGTTGAAGTGCCCGCGCCGCTGCGCAAGTAACCGGCAAATTCCAGGGCCTGCGCGGCAAAAGGTGCAGTAAGGCATGACGCAATAAGGCCCAGCTTTATTGTTGTTTTCATGAAGCACTCCTTTTATTTTTATTTTTTCTTACTTTTTGTCTTACGCGCGGCGTGCAGAGGCCGGCTCGCTGGCAATGGCGCGCGTTCAGGGCGCTATCGCCGGCAAGTGGGCTCCTACGGGTGACTCGCGGTGTTTCAGTCGGTCAGGTGCAGCACGAATGATTCATAGGGGCGCAACACCACCGTGGCCGTACGCAACGGGCAATCGGGGTAGTTGCTGATCAGCAGGCGTTGCTCGCTTGAGGCGTTGATCACGCCTTGCGGCAGCTGGATTTCGCAGGGTTTGCCATAGAAGTTGTTCACCACCAGCAAGCGCTCGCCGTGGCCTTCGCGCAGGTAGGCCCAGACCTGGAGGTGGTCTTGCAGCAGTTGGCGATAAACCCCCTCCTGAATCAGCGGCTCATGCCGACGCAACGCAATCAGCGCACGGTAGTGATGCAGCACCGAATCCGGGTCATCCCGTTGGCTTTCGACGTTGATCTGCGCCGCGTTGGCTGGAATACCGATCCAGGGTTCACCGCTGCTGAAACCGGCGTTGGCTTGAGTGCTCCACTGCATCGGCGTGCGGCCGTTGTCGCGCGACTTCTGCATAATCGCCGCCATGCTGGCGGCCTCGGACTCACCGGCATCGCGCTTGAGCCGGAAGATGTTCAGGGTCTCGACATCGCGGTACTGCTCGATCTTGTTGAAGCCAGGATTGGTCATGCCCAGCTCTTCGCCCTGGTACACATACGGCGTGCCCTGAAGGAAGTGCAGCGCCGTGGCGAGCATCTTGGCCGAGACCACGCGGTGCTCGCCGTCGTCACCAAAACGCGAGACCACCCGCGGCTGGTCGTGGTTACACCAGAACAGCGCATTCCAGCCACCACCGGCCTGCATGCCCAGTTGCCAGTCAGAGAAAATCTGCTTGAGCTGCAGAAAGTCGAAGTCGGCCTTCACCCACTTTTGCAGGTTCGGGTAATCGACCTTCAAGTGATGAAAGTTGAAGGTCATCGACAGCTCTTTCGACTCAGGATTGGAGTAGCGAATGCAGTGCTCCAGGCTGGTGGATGACATCTCGCCGACGTTGATCAGGTCATGCCCTTCGAAGACTTCGCGGTGCATTTCCTGCAGGTAGTGGTGCACATTCGGGCCGTCGGTGTAGAAGCGCCGGCCATCAGTGTTGTCTTCGGGGAAATCGGCGGGCTTGGAGATCAGGTTGATCACGTCCAGGCGGAAACCGCCCACGCCTTTGTCGCGCCAGAAACGCATCAACTTGAACACCTCAGCGCGCACCTTGGGGTTGTCCCAATTCAGGTCAGCCTGGGTGTGGTCGAACAGGTGCAGGAAGTACTGGCCGGTTTGCGCCTCGTATTCCCAGGCGGAGCCGCCGAACTTGGACTCCCAGTTGTTTGGCTGGTCGCGCCAGATATAGAAGTCGCGGTACGGGTTGTCTAGGCTGCTGCGCGCCTGCTGGAACCACTCGTGTTCGATGGAGGTGTGGTTGACCACGATGTCGAGCATCAGCGTGATGCCGCGCTTGGCCGCTTCGCTGATCAGCAGGTCGCAGTCGGCCATGGTCCCGTAGCTTGGGTCGATGGCGTAGTAGTCGCTGATGTCGTAGCCGTTGTCGCGCTGCGGCGAGCGCAGGAATGGGGTGATCCACAGGCAATCCACGCCCAGCCATTGCAGGTAATCGAGCTTGTCCACGATGCCCAGCAGGTCACCGGTGGCGTTACCCGCGTGGCTGTGGAAGCTTTTTGGGTAGATCTGGTAGATCACCGAGTGCTGCCAGTTTTGCATGGTGGGTTCCTTCAATAGAGTTGTGTGCTGGCCTTGCCGGCCTCATCGCGGGCAAGCCCGGCTCCCACACTTGAATGTGCTCACCCATCAATGTGGGAGTTGGCTTGTCGAACCGTCGATCAGGCGACCCGGTAGCCAGGCCGCACGATCTTCATGCTCAACGCACAGGTCAGTACAAATGGCACGACAATCGCGATGATCATCCCGATGACAAAAACCGGGATGTACTGCGGCAGGATTGAGATAAACGCCGGCAAACCACCGACACCAATGGCCGAGGCCTGCACCTTGTTCAGCGACAGGAAAATGCTGCCCAGTGCCGAGCCGAGCAAGGCGGCATAGAACGGAAACTTGAAGCGCAGGTTCACGCCAAACATCGCCGGCTCAGTGATACCGAAGTAAGCGGAAATCGCCGAGGTCGAGGCCATGCTCTTGTCCCGCGCATTGCGTGTCGTATAGAACACGGCGAGCGCGGCGCTGCCCTGGGCCAGGTTGGACATGACGATCATCGGCCAGATAAAAGTGCCGCCCTGGGTGGAGATCAGTTGCAGGTCCACGGCGAGGAACATGTGGTGCATGCCGGTGATCACCAGCGGCGCGTACAGCAGGCCGAAAATCGCCCCGCCGACCATCGGCGCCAGGTCAAACAGGGTGACCACGCCTTCGGTGATCAGGATGCCGAGGTGACGGGTCACCGGGCCGATGATCGCCAGGGCCAGTACGCCGGTGACGACAATCGTGGTGATCGGCACCACCAGCAGCTGGATGGCATTGGGCACTCGCGCGCGCAGCCATTTCTCGATGACGCTCATCACATAGGCGGCCATGAGGATCGGCAGGATCTGCCCCTGATAACCGACTTTTTCGATCTTGAACCAACCGAAAATATCGAAGTAAGGCAGGCTCTGGCCGTCGAGGCCGGCGACTGCCTTGCCGTAGTTCCAGGCATTGAGCAGGTCCGGGTGCACCAGCATCAGGCCGAGCACGATGCCAAGGATTTCACTGCCGCCAAACCGCTTGGCCGCCGACCAGCCCACCAGCGCCGGCAGGAACACGAACGAGGTGTTGGCCATCAGGTTGATCAGGCTCCACAGGCCATCCAGGTTCGGATACGCCGCAAGCAGCGTCTTGCCCTCGATGAACATGCCTTTGGCGCCCATCAGGTTGTTAACGCCCATCAGCAAGCCGGCGATGATCAACGCGGGCAGGATCGGCATGAACACATCAGAAAATACGCGCACCAGGCGCTGCATGGCGTTGGTCTTGTCGGCGCCCTTCTTCTTCACGTCGGCAATGGTGGCGGCGGCAAGGCCGGTCTGCTCGCGCAGTGCGGCGTAGACCTTTTCCACTTCGCCGGGGCCGATCACCACCTGGAACAGGCCGCCAGTGAAGAACGACCCCTTGACCAGATCGACCTGGTTCAACGCACCGCTGTTGACCAGGCTCGGGTCCTTGAGCGCCAGGCGCAGGCGGGTCACGCAGTGGGCAGCCTGCTCAAGGTTGTCGCTGCCCCCGAGGTGCTCGAGAATCTCGCGGGCAATAGTCGAATAGTCGTGGCTCATGCTTGGTTTCCACTTTGATTTTTTTATTTGGGGGCAGTCATTGACAGCACGCCGAGGGCAAAAGTACTCGTCTGTACGAGTTAAAGCAACAACTCGTCTGTACGAGTTACAAATAGCTTAATTTTCTGAATGTGGAGTCAGACTTTTCCTCTATTCCACAGGTGGCCAATGGACAAAGCCCACCTCTGCCACTAAGGTTCCTGCCTTGAACGCGCAGTTCACCCTCATCAAGTCGGGCATAGAGCCATCCCCATGAGCAAATACAACCAGATCTATACGGATCTGCTTGCCAACATCACCACCGAACGCCTGCAACGCGGCACGCGCCTTCCCTCCGAAACCGAACTGATGGACGCCTACCAGGCCAGCCGTGGCACCGTGCGTCGCGCAATCGAGCAGCTGCAGGAGCGCGGTTTCGCGCAAAAAATTCACGGCAAGGGCACGTTCGTGCTGTCGCCCAACCCGATCGAGTTTCAACTGGGCGGCATCGTCAGCTTCCACGAAACCCACGCTGACCTGGGCGATGACGTACGCACCGAAGTCGTCGAATTCAGCCAGATCCCGTTGGAAGGTTCACTGCTGCAACACATCGAAGCCGAACCCGGCACCCTGATCACGCGCATCAAACGGGTACGGCGCATCGGCGGCAAACGGGTGATCCTCGACATCAACCACTTCGTCGCCGAACTGATCCCCGGCCTGGACCGCGACATCGCCGAACAGTCGATCTACGCGTTTATCGAGCAGACGCTGCAGCTGCAGATCAGCTACGCGCAACGCACCATCGAGGCCCTGCCGCGCAGCAAGGACGATCAGACCCATCTGGACCTCGAAGGTCAGAGCCATGTGATCGTGGTGAGCAACCAGACGTTTTTGCAGGACGGCCGCCAGTTCGAGTACACCGAGTCGCGGCATACGCTGGATAAGTTTTACTTTTCTGACATTGCACGGCGCTGAGGCCTCACGCAAAAGCGGTGTGGGAGCGCGGTGGCCCGCGATGGCAGGGCATCTGCCGCGCAGGTTCGGTCTGACACGCCTTCATGGCGGGCCATCCGGTTCAGCAGATGCCAGGGTTGTGGATAAGTTCGTGTGGACGTCGACGCCGAGCACACCTCTCTGACCCGTGTGGCTCAACATCCGCAGGCCATGTGGAAGGCGTCACATTTCCTGATCTTTGTATCAAACCACTTACCCACCATGAAACTTATGGCGCATGCCACTATCTGAGCTATCCAAAGCCACCTGGGAAATTTCTTTTTCTAAGTGTGGAAACGTCGACCTTATTCTATTTCGATTCAGTGCCACCGCCGTTCCAGGCTGTGCACTTATTGCGCCTCTGATTCTGATCACAAGGATGTGAAATGCCCGCGGACTCACGCTGCCCACTGCACAAGCCAGCCCCCTCCCGATATGTCATGAGGCTGGCGCGCTTGTCGTCGATGAATGCCAAACACCTCGCGCTGACGGCGCTGGCAGTGTGGACACTCTTTACGGCCGCCGCCGCTCAGGCTGCCGGGCCTGAAGAGGAATTACTGCGTCAGCAGGAGCGTGAACGCGCGCTGCGTGATCAATTGGAATCGCGGCCCGATGTACGTCTCCAGGCACCGACGCTCGACGAAGGCGGCTCTCGTCTTCCGGCGAAAGAAGCGCCCTGCTTCGCCATTAAAGACATCCGCCTGATTGGCGACGCATCCGAGAAGTTTCAATGGGCGCTGAAGGCCGCCAACCCCGAGGACGACCCCGCCGTGGGGCGCTGTCTGGGTGGCGCGGGTATCAACATGACGATGAAGCGCATGCAGAATGCGATCATCCAGGCGGGCTTTGTCACCACCCGCGTGCTTGCCGAAGCTCAGGACCTCAACAGCGGGATTCTGGTGCTGACAATCGTGCCGGGGCGCATCCGCGAAATCCGTTTTGCCGAAGGCACCAGCCGTCGCGCCACCCTGTGGAATGCGATGCCTGCCAACCCCGGCGACCTGCTTAACCTGCGCGATATCGAACAGGCGCTGGAAAACTTCAAGCGCGTGCCCACTGCCGACGCCGACATTCAGATCACCCCCACCCTGGCAGCTGATGCCAAGCCCGGCGAAAGCGATGTGGTGATCAAATGGAGACAGCAGTTTCCGGCCCGCGTGAGCCTTTCCTTCGACAACTCGGGCAGCAAATCCACAGGCAAGTATCAGGGCAATGTGTCGCTGTCGCTGGACAACCTGCTGTCGCTCAACGACTTGTTCTACGCCAGCTTCAACCACGACCTGGGCGGCGGCGAGTCCGGTCGACACGGCTCCAAAGGCAATACGCTCCACTACTCGCTGCCGATGGGTTACTGGCAACTGGCGTTCACCACCAGCGAGTACAACTACGAGCAGTCGGTCGCCGGCGCCACCCAGACGTACCAGTATCGAGGCGAAAGCCGTACCAACGATCTGCGCCTGTCTCGGCTGCTTTACCGCGATGCCGTGCGCAAAACCACGGCGTGGGGTGGCCTGTGGACACGATCTTCTGAAAACTTCATCGACGACACCGAGATCGGCAACCAGGATCGGCGCATGGCGGGCTGGCAGCTCGGCCTGGATCACCGGGAATTTATCGGCACCTCTATTCTGGACCTCGGCGTCGCCTACCGTCGCGGCACCGGCGCACATGACTCGCTGCGGGCCCCCGAAGAAGCCTCTGGTGCCGGCACATCCCGCTCGCAGATCATCACCGCCGACGCCCAACTGCAAGTGCCATTCGCCATAAGCGACCAGCGCCTGCGCTATATCGGCAGTTGGCGGTCGCAATGGAACAGGACACCGTTGGTGCCGCAGGACCGCTTCTCGATTGGCGGACGTTACAGCGTGCGCGGGTTTGACGGAGAAAACATTCTGTCTGCTGATCGCGGTTGGACACTGCGCAACGAAGTCGGCCTGGCGCTGGGGCAAACCGGCCAGGAGCTTTACACCGGTGTCGACTACGGCGAAGTCAGCGGTCAGGCCAGTAAGTTCCTGATTGGTAAACGACTGGCGGGGGCTGTAGTGGGTGTGCGTGGTGGTTACAAGGGCCTGTCTTATGACTGGTCGGTAGGCACGCCGCTCAAGAAGCCCGATGGCTTCAAGACCGCCAACGTGACCAGCGACTTTACCGTCATCTGGTCGTTCTGAGGGGTAATGCCATGCGTTTTGAAACCCTGGACATCACGGCACCCGGCCTGATCGACGAGCCTTGGAACGAGGCGGCAGTGCTGGGCTCGGTCACTTGGTTGTGGATGCATTCCAGCGCTCACCGGGATGCGCCACTGCACAGCTTACCGACACTTCTGCTGCCGGCGCTCAAGCATCGCCAATTCGTGCTGGGCAGCGAGCACGGCAAGCCGGTGTGCTACCTCTCCTGGCTTAACGTCGATGAGGCAGCGGAACAGCGCTATTTGCAGCAATCACCGCTGACATTGAGCGACGCGGACTGGAATTGCGGCGAGCGCCTCTGGCTCAACGACTGGGTCGCGCCGTTTGGCCATACGGCCACCTTCACTCGAATCCTCCAGCGCCATCTGTTCGCCAACCGATGTGGTCGCGCGCTGTATCACCGGGGCGACGAGCGGGGCCTGCAAATCAAGACATTCCAGGGCATCGGTGTGATCCCTGAGCAGGCCAGGGCCTGGTTTGCCGCTCATCCGGTCGCCACGGCACCGTAACTTCAACTTTTGTATCGCGGGCCGGCTCCGCAAATGGAATTGCTATGAACAAGCACCTGTACCGAATTGTTTTCAACAAGGCACGCGGGCTGTTGATGGTGGTGGCGGAGAACGTCACCAGCCAGGTCAAGGCGCCGGGCACTCGCGTCAGCCTCACCACCGCCGACGCGGGCTGCACGGCGACGCTCGGGCCGATGCGTTTTGCATTGATGATCGCGCTCGGGCTGGTGTCCTGGAGCGCTGTACCGGCGTGGGCGGCGGGCACGATTGTGGCCGATCCGGCTGCCGCAGCCGGCCAGCGTCCGACGGTGATTCAAAGTGCCAACGGCACGCCGCAGGTGAATATTCAGGCGCCCAGCGCGGCCGGGGTTTCGCGTAACACCTACAATCAGTTCGATGTCGACCCGCGCGGCGTCATCCTCAACAACAGCGGCGCCAACACCCAAACGCAACTGGGTGGCTGGATAGAAGGCAACGCAGCGATGGCCAAAGGCAGCGCGCGGGTCATCCTCAATGAGGTCAACGCCAGCAACCCCAGCCAGTTACGCGGCTATGTCGAAGTCGCCGGGCAACGCGCCCAGGTGGTCATCGCCAACCCGGCCGGCATTACCTGCGACGGTTGCGGCTTCATCAACGCCAACCGTGCGACCCTGAGCACCGGCCAGGTGCAGCTGGAGAACGGCAGCATCAGCGGCTACACCGTGAACGGCGGCACCCTGAACATTCAGGGCAAGGGTCTTGATAGCCGCGACGCCGATTACACCGACCTGATTGCCCGTACCGTGCAGGTCAATGCGGGTATCTGGGCCAATGACCTTAAGGTCACTGCCGGACGCAATCAGGTCAACGCCGACAACACCCAGGCCACGCCTCAGGCCGGCGCCGACGGCGACAAGCCAGCCGTCGCCATCGACGTGGCGCAACTGGGCGGAATGTACGCCGGGAAGATCGTGCTGGTGGGGACCGAATCGGGTGTCGGCATGCGCAATGCCGGGCAAATTGGCGCCATGGCGGGTGAAGTGGTCGTCAGCGCAGACGGCAAACTGCACAACATGGGCACAATCAGCGGCACCACGGCCACCCGTATCACGGCCACAAGCGTTGACAATAGCGGCTCGCTTTACGCCAAGGGCGATTTGAACCTCACCAGCTCCGGAGATATCGACAACAGCGGCACCATTGCCAGCCAGAATCAAACAACCCTCAGCGCCAAGTCGATTCGTAGCACCCAGGGCTCAAGCCTGGCGGCGGGCGCGGGCGTGGACGGCAAACTGGGCAGCAGCGGCAACCTTGCGGTGCGCGCCACCCACGTAAAGGCGCAGGGTCAAAACCTGGCGGCAGGCGATGTCAGCATCCAGGCCGATGATCTGGACCTCAGCGGCAGCCAGACTCAAGGCCGCAATGTCACCCTGACCGCCAACGACGGCGATAGCAATCTCAGTGGCAGCCGCGTGGATGCCAGCCAGACCCTCGCGGCCAGCGCGACGAAGACCCTGCGCACAGACAGCGCCAGCGTCAACGCCGACAACCTGCAACTGAACGCCAGTGATCTGTCCAACGTCGGCGGCGAGCTGGTGCAGACCGGCGTCGCCGACACCTCGATAAACGCCACCGCGAGCCTCGACAACCGTAGCGGACGAATTGCCTCAAACGCGACCAATACCCGGATCAGCGCCGCTCGCATCGACAACGGCAGCGGCAGCATCGAACACGCAGGCAAGGGTTCGCTGGGCATTCAGGCCAACCAACTCGCCAGTACCAAAGGCAGCATTGCCAGTAATGGCAGCGTGTCGATCAAGGCTGACGACGTGGTGCTGGATGAAGGTCTGGCCCAGGGCCAACAGCTCACGCTCCAGGCCCGCACCCTGTCCAATCACTACGGGCGCATTCTGCAAACGGGGCTGGAGCCTTTACAGATCAATGTCAGCGAGCAATTCAACAATCAGAACGGCCAGGTCAGCAGCCCAGGCGCTGTGGCGATCAACGTTGGCACGCTGAATAATCAGAACGGCAAAGTGGTTGCAACCGACGGCGGCCTGCTGACGGTGACCGCCAGTGATTTGATCGACAACAGCGGCGGAACGCTGGCGGCTAGCGGCACCGCGCAACTGAACGGCGCACGCCTGGAAAATACCCAAGGCACCGTCAGCGCCGGTGGCGAGCTGCAAGCGCAGTTCAGCCAGTTGAACAACATCGGCGGCACGCTCGCGTCTACCCAGCGCATGGCGATCATCGCCGGGCAGTTCAACAACACCAATGGTGTGCTTGGCTCGGTGCAGTCCGGCCTTTCGGTCAACGTGACCAACGGCGCGCTAACCAACAATGGCGGGCGTCTGGAAGCCCAGGGTGACATCGCCGTTACAGCTCAGGGCCTGGATAACCGCAGTGGTGTGATCAGCGGTCAGGCACTGGACCTCAACAGCAACGGCGCTCTGGCCGACAACCGCGACGGTACACTCGACGCCCGCGCCACCCTCGACCTGCGCAGCGGCGAGTTGCGTAACGCGGCGGGCTTGATTCAGTCTGCAGGCAAACTGTTTATCGACACCGGAAATCAGGCCCTCAATAACCTCGACTCCGGCACCACCAAAGGCATCAGCGGTCAGGATGCCGTGGAAATCCGCAGCGCCAGCGTCAATAACAGCACTGGCTTTTTGAGTACCAAGGGCAATCTGTTGCTCACCGCCAGCGACGTGGTCAACACCAACGGCGGCCAAATCATTGGCGAGAAAACCGTACACGTCGACGGCGCACGCCTGGATAACCGTGGCGGCCAGTTGCAAAGCCTCGGCGACGTCGAGCTGGCACTGGGTCAGGCCCTCATCAATCAGGGTGGGCTGGTCCGCAGTGCAGGCGCGTTGAACCTGAGCACCGATGTGCTCGACAACAGCGCCACCCAGGGCACCAACCTAGGCCTTGAAGGCCGCAGCATGAACCTGGCGGTCAACACCTTCAACAACCAGACCGGTGCCGTGCGCACTGATGAAGGCCTGCTGCTGGGCGTGAGCCAGACGCTAAATAACCAGAGCGGGCTGATCTCTTCGACCGGTGACCTGACCATCCGCGACCGCGATACCGCGCAGCGTCGCCAATCGGTGAATAACCTCGACGGCACGCTGATTGCGGGCAAGCTGCTGTCGCTCAACGCCGCGTATTACAGCGGCACGGGCCGGGCGCTGAGCCTGGGTGACATCAACTTCAGGTTGCAGAGCGGCCTTGATTTGAGCGGGCAGATTCAGGCCAACAACAACGTTGATCTGAGCACCGCCGGGGCGCTCAACAACACCGGGCGTTTACTGGCGGGCAAGTCCCTGCTAGTCAGCGCGCAGACGCTCGACAACAGCGCCAACGCCGAAATCAGCGCGGGCCAGGTTCGTCTGAACGTCGCTGACACCCTGACCAACCGCGGGCTGATCGACGGCCAGCAAGTCCGCGTGCAGGCAGCGACGCTGAATAACCTCGGCACCGCGCGCCTGTATGGCGACCAACTGGCGATAGCCACCTCGACGTTGAACAACCTCGATGAAAATGGCACCGCAGCAACGATAGCAGCCCGTGAATCACTGAATATCGGCACCGCAACCCTGAATAACCGCGAGCAATCGCTGGTCTTCAGTGCTGGCGACCTCGCCATTGGCGGGACCTTGAGCGCGCTCGATACCGCTGAGGGTCGCGCTCAATTACTGACCAATGCCAGCGCGACCCTCGAAGCGCTTGGCGATCTGTCTTTGAACGTACAAAGCGTGCGCAACACCAACGAACATTTCAGCACGCGCGATGTTGAGGTCAGTCGAACACCCGAGCAGGAGTTTCAACTCACCGGCTCGACCAACCGCTACCAGGCCAACGAGATCTCCCTGCGTCACGATGAGGTGAATTACCTGGTCACCCCCGAGGGCCAGCGCGACAACTGGAACCGCTACGACTACACCCGCGTCGTCAACGAAACCCAGATCGCCACCTCGGCACCGGCGCAGATCCTGTCTGGCGGGACCATGCAGATCAGCGCCGGCGACGTGCTCAACGACAAGAGCCGCATCATCGCCGGCGGACTATTGCAGGCAGACGTCACCAGCCTGACCAACACCGAAGTGTCGGGCCAGCGCACCACCGTCGACAGCGGCAGCGTCACCAACTTCTACCGCATCCAGCGCAAGGGCCGCGACCGGCAAGGCGCGAACACCGCAGCCTATACCCCTGCCCCGCTGATTCAGGATATCTCCCTGCAACCTACCGTCTTCGCGCAGAACACAGCGGTCAGCGGCACGGGCACCCAGATCAGCGCACGCGGTACTCAGGCCGTCGGTCAGCAGATCGCTTCCACCGGTACGGTCAGCGCTCCGGCCGCCCGTACCTTTCAAGTAGCTCCGATCGTTCAGGTCGCAGCGCAGACCACCCAGAACGCACAAGGCGTGGCCGAGCAGATTCGCACCGGCGGTCCGTCCCTTGAATTGCCGAACAACAGCCTGTTCACCACCAACCCGCAGACCACCAGCAATTACTTGATCGAAACCGACCCGCGTTTCGCCAGTTATCGCACTTGGCTGTCTTCGGATTACATGCTGGAGCGCCTGCAAGTCGACCCTGCGCTCACCCAGCAGCGTCTCGGCGATGGCTTCTATGAGCAAAAACTGATTCGCGAACAGGTTGCACAACTCACCGGTCGGCGCTTCCTCGATGGCTATGCCAATGACGAAGCGCAGTACCGGGCGCTGATCGACAATGCCGTCACCCTTGCCAATCAATGGCAACTGGTGCCAGGCATCGAGCTGTCCCCTGAGCAGATGGCGCAACTGACCAGCGATATCGTCTGGCTGGTACAGAAAAAAGTCACCCTCGCCAGCGGCGAAACCCGCAACGTGCTGGTGCCGCAGGTCTATGTGCGCGTGCAGGAAAGCGACCTTAACGGCTCTGGCTCGCTGATTGCCGGGCAACGCCTGAACCTGAACATTGCCGGTGATCTGGTCAACAGCGGCAGCCTGGCCGGGCGCAGCGTGATGGCGATTACCGCGCAGAACATCGAAAACCTCGGCGGCCGCATCCAGGCTGACAAGGTCTCGCTGACGGCACGGGAAAACCTCGACAACCTCGGCGGCCTGATCGGCGCGACAGACAGCCTCGCCATCAACGCCGGGCAAAACGTCAACGTCGTGTCCAGCAGTCGCGACAGCAGCAGTGCCCAAGGCACCCGCACCAACCTGTCACGGGTGGCCGGGCTGTTCGTCAGCGGCGCTGGCGGCACCCTGGACGTCAACGCGGGTAAAGACCTCAACCTGACCGGCGCTCAGGTGGTCAACGCAGGTACCGGCGGCAGTACCTCGCTGCAAGCAGGCAACAACATCAACCTGACCACCGTTGGCGAAGCCCATCAGCAATCGGTTAACTGGAACGGCAGCAACTGGCGCAAAGACGCCAGCCAGACCGAAGTCGGCTCAACCATCCAAGGCCAAGGCGATGTGCGCCTCAGCGCCGGGCAGGACCTCAATGCCCGAGGCGCGAGCGTCACCAGTCAGCAAGGTGCAATCATCGCCGACGCCGGGCGCGACGTGAACCTGACCGCTGCGCAAAACACCCAGTTCGCCGATGAAGCGCACAAATTCAAAGGCAGCAACGGCCTGTTCTCCAGCAAGACCACTACCACACGCGACACCGTCAACCAGACCCAGGCGCAGGGCTCGACGCTGAGTGCCGAGAAAACCTATGTGCAGGCCGGTCGCGACATAAACGTCAGCGGCAGCAACGTGGTGTCCACCAACCAGACCGTGCTGGCGGCTGACAACAACATCAATATCGAAGCCACGACGGAAAGCAGCAGCGAACGTCACGACAAGTCAGTCAAGAAAAGCGGCCTGTTCAGCGGCGGCGGTATCGCGGTCACCCTCGGCACCCAGCAGCAAACGGTCAAGGACCTCACCACTAGCCAGACCGCAGCGGCGAGTACCGTGGGGTCAACCAAGGGCGATGTGCTGATGGAAGCGGGCAAAGGCTACCGCCAGGTGGGCAGCCAGGTGAGCGCGCCCGAAGGCAGCGTCGATATCACCGGGCAAACCATCGATGTCGTTGAAGCCCGCAACACCAGCAAGCGCGAACGTGAAACCCTGTTCAAACAGACCGGGTTCACTCTGACGGTGACTAACCCTGTCATCAGTGCAATCCAGACCACCCAGCAGATGAAACAGGCATCGGAGAAAACCGATGACGGGCGCATGAAGGCGCTGGCAGCGGCCACGGTCCTGCTGGGCGGTAACAACGCCGCCACGGCGGTGGCAATGGACCCTGGCGCGGCAGGCGGTATCAACATCAGCCTGTCGCTGGGCACCAAGAAGAACGAAAGCAAAACCACCCAGACAAGCGACAGCGCCGCCGGTTCGACCATCACCGCCGGTCAAGATGTGCGCCTGCGCGCGACCGGCGCAGGTGCAGACAGCAACATCACGGTCCAAGGCAGCCAGATCAAAGCCGGACGTGACGCCAGCCTGATGGCCGACGGCGACATCAACCTGCTCGCCGCCAACAACACCAGCCAGCAAAACACCGACAGCAAAGGCAGCAGCGCCAGCATCGGTATCGGCCTCTCGCTGGGCGGTAGCAGAAACGGCTTTACCCTGGACCTGGGTGCCACCGGAAACCGGGGCCAGGCCGACGGCGACGAGCTGACCCATACCAATACCAAAGTGGAGGCTGGCAACCAGTTGCTGCTGTCATCCGGCGGCGACACGCAGCTTAAGGGGGCGGTGGCCAGTGGCAAAAAAGTCATCGCCGACGTCGGCGGCGATCTTAATATCGAAAGCCTGCAAGACACCAACACGTATAAAGTCGATGAAAAGAGCCTGGGCATCGGCATCAGTCTTTGTATTCCACCGTTCTGCTACGGCATGAGCTCGATAAGCGGTGCCAGCGCAAACTTTGGCGCAACCAACATCGACTCCAACTATGCCAGCGTCACCGAGCAGTCAGGCATCAAGGCCGGTGATGACGGTTTCGACATCAACGTGCGGGGCAACACCGATTTGGTCGGCGGCGTGATCGCCAGCAGTGACAAGGCCGTGCAGGACGGCAAAAACAGCCTGGTCACATCCAGCCTCACCAGCCGCGACATCAAGAACAAGGCGGATTACGACGCCAATACCGTGAGCCTGGGCGGCGGCTACAACGAAGTCGGCAAGGACCAGAAGGGCAACGCGCAGACTGGCGGCAAGGTTAACCCGGGCACCGACCTGGCCAAAAACGAGAACAACATCGGCGCCAATATGCCGATCGCCATCAGCGCCAGCGACAAGGCAAGCAGCGTGACACGCAGCGGCATCAGTGGCGGTGCCGTCGTCATCACCAACGACGCCGAACAACAGAAGCGCACCGGGCAGAGCGCCGAGCAAACCGTCGCCAGTCTCAACCGTGATGTGTCCAGTGATCGCGATGGCAGCAACTCGCTCAAACCGATCTTCGACGAAGATGAAATCCGCGCCGGTTTTGAGATCGTCAGCGCGTTCTCCAACGAAGCCAGTACCTTCCTTGCGAACAAAGCCAGGGAAGCGGACCTCAAACGCCAACAGGCAAAAGAGCTGCAGTCAAAAGCAGACAATCGTGACACGCCAATGAGTGACGCTGCGCGCCTGCAACTGCAGCTCCAGGCGCGGGAGTACTCGGCGCAGGCCAACGCGATCTCCGAAAACTGGGGCGCAGGCGGTACCTATCGCCAGATCACTACCGCCCTGATCGGTGCTGCAGGAGGCAATATCAGCGCGGGCAACGCTGCCTTTGTGCAAGGCCTGGTGGTCAATTATGTGCAGCAACGGGGTGCCGGCTACATCGGCGACCTGGTGGCCAAAGGCGAGCTCACCGAAGGCTCGCCACTGCACGCGGCCCTGCACGGCATCGTCGCTTGCGCCGGTGCCGCCGCCAGCAGCCAAAGTTGCGGCAGCGGCGCGGCAGGCGCGGCGGCATCAAGCCTGCTCACCGGCCTGTTCTCACAAAGCAGCCCCGACGAAAGCGAAGAACAACGCGAAGCCAAGCGCAACCTGATCGTCAGCCTGGTGACCGGCCTGGCAGCGACCAGCGCCTCCATCGACCCGACCACCGCCAATACCGCGGCGGGTGCGGCGGTGGATAACAACTGGCTGGCGACACAGCAGATCGTGCAGTTCAAGAAGGAATACGACGAAGCAAAAGGCCTGATTGCCGCTGGCAAAGTCGTTGCCAAATGGTCGTACATCAGCGGCAGGCAGGATGTTCTGACCCAGTTCGGCATCGGCAAGGGGTTGGCCCAGTCAGGCTGGAATGACGTCACGGGCCTCGCCGAATTTGTTGCGCACCCCATCGAAGGGCTTACCGGACTTGGCCAACTGATTAATAACCCGGAGGCCAGAAAGCAGTTTGGCGACAGCGTCGTCAACGAACTCAACGTTAAGATAGAAACGATCAAGACCGCGCTGGAAGTCGGCGGCGACGAAAACGCCGAAGCATTGGGCAAGGCCATCGGCGAAATCGCCTGGCAGGTCGGCAGCATTGCAACGGGGGTGGGCGGGGCTGCGAAAGGTGGCGTGGCGCTGGCCAAGGCAGGGATCAAGGTTGGAGCGCAGCAGCTTGAAAAGATGGTAGTAGACGGCGCCAAGCTGGCCAAGATCGAAGCCTCCAAGACGAGTAACGCCTTGCCACATCGGCCTGTGGCCGATGCGCCAGAGACTACACCCACGCGCACTCCCGACGAGCTCGCGGGTAATAATAAACCCACGACAGACGCTCCCAATACAAATGAGAAACCTGAAACACCGCCAAATCCGGATAAGGCCGTGCCGGCAATGGACGAGTTTACGGTAAAGGCGTTCAATCCTTTCAGTAGCGACAAGTTCAAGGCGATGACGCCAGAGCAGCAAAAAAGCTTCCTCAAGGAATACAATAAACAGCTCCTAGCGCAGCAGAATGCTATCAACCGTATGACGGTGGAGGAGTTCAAGACTGCTCGGGATGCCTACGATAAGCTCGGACGCAATCCAGATGCCGCAGCCGCACAACAGAAATTCGGCAAGGACTTCGAAAATGAAGTCAGAGACAGTATCACTGAGTCATTAATGACCAAGGGTACTGACTTCAAGACCGCCTCTGCGCAAGCGGCCGTCAGAGCCAGAGAGATTCGTTCTGAGCTGGCGGCGCTGCACGATCCTGATATGGTCGCAGGTGGTTGGTTCAGTCACGAACCTGTCAGAATGGGCGATTCACTGATCAACTCGTCGATCGGAGGCAGCTGGCCGAGCCGCTTGAAAGCGTTGGATGAGGCAGTGTCTTCGGCCATCGCCAATGGTTCAGGGCAGGCGAAGATGAATGTCAGACTGGAGTTACTAAGAGGGCGTGGAAATTGAGAGACGAATTTTTTCAATCATTGATCGATAATCTAGGCGAACCAAACTCGCGTCGAGAAGTGCCCAAGTCAAGTATCGACAAGTATCGCTCAATATTACCCAATGCCCTGCTTGGTTATTGGCAGAATGAAGGTTGGTGCTCTTATGCTGATGGGCTGTTCTGGATTGTAGATCCGGAGCCATACAAGGCGACGCTCGATATGTGGCTGCAGGGCAGTGGCTTGGCAGAAGTCGACAACTATAATGTGATCGCCAGGGATGCATTTGGTTCGTTGTATGCATGGGGTGAGCGTTACCAGCGCAAAATTACAATATCAAGTCTAGCGGGCGGTATTGTTGCGTTGAAGAACCAATTGAGTAAGCCCAACCCGGTCCCGGATAGAACGCTGGGTATATTCCTCGGTTCTACCAGTCGAGAAAGTCTCGACTTTGAGGACAATCAAGGCAAGCCGCTGTTCCAGCGCGCACTGGCAAAGCTTGGGCCGGTTGGCGCAGCTGAGATGTACGCGTTCGAGCCCGCCCTTTGCATTGGAGGAAAGGCTGACCTGGAGCATATGAAAAAGGTGGATATTCATGTTCACCTGATGATTCTTGATCAATTACGACGTTGAATAAGATTAAATAAATAAAATAACTATTCCGTTCGCAACAGGATCAATTGGGGAATTAACGACCTCCCATCATTGGCCTAAAGGAATAGGGAGCGTGATGGGCAATTGGCTTGGGCAGGGCGTACTCATTAAAGGAACAGCTGAATGATTCGCGCACCACTCGGCCATGCCAGCTACTGGGATAAGGTCGTTAACGGCAGCTATAGCTATATCGCGAAGTCTCAAAAGCTTCTCTTGGCGCCAACCGCTGACCCCGATTACGCCCCCCAGTATGCGTTTGAAATCGGACAAGACCATTTGCACCAAATTTTGCGCAGATATTCCGCCGGAGATCCAATAACTCACTTGGCCCACTACTTCCCCGGTCTGCTAGCAGCATGGGAACAGGCGGAACACCTCGGCACCACCGTGTGGACTACGGAGCAGCAATTCACCCGGCACCACTGGCGCGTCAACTACGACCACTACATCATTTGCTTCTGGCTGGTCGGCTTGGCACTCGCACTCGACATTCCAGACGAGCAATGGCATCGCTTGCTGGCCTTGATCGGCAATGATGGCGAAGACGTACTTCTTGATCGGATCATTGCCAGCCGCAGCCCAGACCGCAAGATAGGAGCCGTGCTTCTCTACCCCAAACCCTATGGTCGTTTGTTGAAGGCAGTGGATGCGCCTTCAGATTCTCAGGCACCGTTGCTCAAAGCCTTTGTCGAGCACTGGTACCAGGAAGTGCGTACCGGCGCCAAATCCGGATCAGGCCCGCAAGCGGTCAGCTATCGGCATCCTTATTGGTATACCTATGGCGACCAGAACTTTGAAGGCGGGGCATATTTTGGTCGTTGGTGTGTAGAAGCGGTGGCTGCCGTGAAGGCGTTTGGAATGGATGACTCGCCATGTCTAGGTCAAGAGCATTATCCGGGAGACCTTTTGAGACCTGATGGCCCTAGCACTCACCCGGCAAGAGAGACAACAGAACCACATCCACCGTTGGCTTCAGAAAAGAAAGCCGGCTTTTGGGCCCGAATTTTCACCCGATCCAGTGATAGATAAGCGCCAGTGTGATCAAGCAAGACACGGCTATCGCAAGGCAAGCACCCGCCGAGAAGTGCCAACGCCGATGCCGGCGATGGGAGGAATAAGATGCTTTGCACCTGGTTTGATTCACCGACAGCTGAATGCCTTCAAAGCTTTCAGGTGCGTTTTCAATAGCGGACACCCTGGCGCGTGACAGGTCCAGGCAGCTTTCCATCTTCTTTGACACTTGCTGGGTGGTGCCGCCGAGGGCGCTGAGCAACTGATCGACCTCCTCAGTGGGGTGCTGCCATCCATGGACTGGTTGACAGCTTCGGGCCGGGTGTTGAGCACAGAGATCACGCCCACCAAGCTCACGGGAATGGCCGCGACGAGCACAAAAGCCAGGACCACCCACATAATGCGACTCTTTAATGAGCAAGAATAAGCCCTTATCGCGGGCATGAAAAAACCGGCAAAAGCCGGTTTTTTTCATGCCTCGCTATGGGCTCATTCCCACTCAATCGTCGCCGGCGGCTTGCTCGACACGTCATACGTCACGCGCGAAATACCTTCGATCTCATTGATGATACGGCCGCTGACAGTCTCCAGCAGCTCGTACGGCAGGTGTGCCCAACGGGCGGTCATGAAGTCGATGGTTTCCACCGCACGCAGTGCAACAACCCACGCATAACGACGGCCATCGCCCACAACGCCCACCGATTTCACCGGCTGGAACACCACGAATGCCTGGCTGACTTTGTGGTACCAGTCGGCTTTGCGCAGTTCTTCGATGAAGATGTGGTCGGCGCGACGCAGCAGGTCGGCGTATTCCTTCTTCACTTCACCGAGGATCCGCACGCCCAGGCCCGGGCCTGGGAATGGGTGGCGGTAGACCATGTCGTACGGCAGGCCGAGTTCCAGGCCCAGACGGCGGACTTCGTCTTTGAACAGCTCGCGCAGCGGTTCTACCAGCTTGAGGTTCATTTCCTCAGGCAGGCCACCCACGTTGTGGTGGGACTTGATCACGTGGGCCTTGCCGCTCTTGGCGCCGGCCGACTCGATCACGTCAGGGTAGATGGTGCCCTGGGCGAGGTACTTGATGTTGTCCAATTTGTTGGACTGGGCATCGAATACGTCGATGAAGGTGCGGCCGATGATCTTGCGCTTCTTCTCTGGATCGGACTCGCCGGCCAGGTTGTTCAGGAACTGGTCTTCCGCGTTGGCGCGGATCACCTTGACGCCCATGTTCTCGGCGAACATGGCCATCACTTGCTCGCCTTCGTGCAGGCGCAGCAGGCCGTTGTCGACGAACACGCAGGTCAGCTGGTCGCCGATGGCTTTGTGCAACAGGGCAGCAACTACCGAGGAGTCAACGCCGCCGGACAGGCCAAGCAGCACGTTGTCGGTGCCGACCTGGGCGCGCACTTGGGCGATGGCGTCTTCAGCGATCTTCGACGGGGTCCACAGGGCTTCACACTCGCAGATGTCGAGGATGAAGCGCGACAGGATGCGACCGCCTTGCTTGGTGTGGGTCACTTCCGGGTGGAACTGCACGCCGTAGTAGCCGCGCTCGTCGTTGAACATGCCGGCGATCGGGCAGCTCGGGGTGCTGGCCAGGATGTGGAAGTCTTCCGGCATCTTGGTGACCTTGTCACCGTGGCTCATCCACACGTCGAGGCCGAACAGGCCGTCGGCGTCGATGTGGTCTTCGATGCCGTCCAGCAGGCGGCTCTTGCCGACCACATCAACACGGGCGTAACCGAATTCACGCAGCTCGGAACCTTCAACCTTGCCGCCCAGTTGCTCGGCCATGGTCTGCATGCCGTAGCAGATACCGAAGACGGGCACGCCCAGGTCGAATACGGCTTGCGGGCAGCGCGGGCTGTTGGCTTCGTGCACGGACTCGGGGCCACCGGCGAGGATGACGCCTTTAGGGGCGAATTCGCGAATCGCTTCGTCATCCATGTCGAACGGGTGCAGTTCGCAGTACACACCGATTTCGCGCACGCGGCGGGCGATCAGCTGGGTGTACTGGGAACCGAAGTCGAGGATCAGGATGCGGTGGGCGTGAATGTCGAGGGCCATGAGGATCAGTCTCGTCTATGTAATTCAGAAACAACTCGGGGCTGAATAAAACAGCCCCGGTTACTTAACATTTTGCTGGAAGCCTCAACCTACGCGGTAGTTTGGCGCTTCCTTGGTGATCTGCACGTCGTGGACATGGGATTCAGCCATGCCGGCGCCGGTGATCCGTACAAACTCAGGCTTGGTGCGCATTTCTTCGATGTCGGCGCTGCCGGTGTAGCCCATCGAGGAACGCAGGCCGCCCATCAGTTGATGGATGATCGCGCTCAGGGTGCCTTTGTACGGCACACGGCCTTCGATGCCTTCCGGTACGAGCTTCTCGGCGCCTGCCGAGGAATCCTGGAAGTAGCGGTCGGAAGAGCCTTGCGCCTGGGACATGGCGCCCAGCGAACCCATGCCGCGGTAAGCCTTGTACGAACGACCCTGGAACAGCTCGATCTCGCCCGGCGCTTCTTCAGTACCGGCAAACATCGAGCCCATCATCACGCAGGAAGCACCGGCGACGATGGCCTTGGACAGGTCACCGGAGAAACGGATGCCGCCGTCGGCGATCAACGGTACGCCGGTGCCTTCAAGGGCAGCGGCGACGTTGGCGATGGCGCTGATTTGTGGCACGCCCACACCGGCGACGATACGCGTGGTGCAGATCGAGCCCGGGCCGATGCCGACCTTGACGGCGTCGGCGCCCGCTTCGGCCAGGGCCTTGGCGGCAGCGCCGGTGGCAATGTTGCCGCCGATGACTTGCACGTCAGGGAAATTCTGTTTGACCCAGCGCACGCGGTCGATCACGCCTTTGGAGTGACCGTGGGCGGTGTCGACCACCACCACGTCAACGCCGGCAGCGACCAGGGCCGAAACGCGATCACCGGTGTCTTTACCGGTGCCGACCGCAGCGCCAACGCGCAGACGACCTTGGTCATCCTTGCTGGCCAGCGGGTAAGCCTTGGCTTTTTCGATGTCGTTGACGGTCATCATGCCTTTGAGGGCGAATTTGTCGTCGACGATCAGCACGCGCTCGATGCGGTGCTTGTGCAGCAGCTCGCGCACATCGTTCTTGTCGGCGCCTTCCTTGACAGTCACGAGGCGCTCTTTAGGCGTCATCACTTCGCGGACGGTGACTTCAAGACGGTTCTCGAAACGCACGTCGCGGGAGGTGACGATGCCGACCAGGTCGCCATCGTGCAGCACCGGAACGCCGGAGATGTTGTGCAGGCGGGTCAGGTCGAACAGGTCACGCACGGTGGCGTCGGCTTCGATGGTGATTGGATCTTTCACCACACCGGCTTCGTAACGCTTGACCTTGCGCACTTCGGCAGCTTGCTGCTCGATGGTCATGTTCTTGTGGATGATGCCGATGCCGCCTTCCTGAGCCATGGCGATTGCCAAACGGGCTTCGGTGACGGTGTCCATGGCAGCAGAAACCAGGGGAATATTCAGCTCGATGCCACGGGTTAGGCGGGTCTTGAGACTGACTTCGTTAGGAAGTACCTCGGAATAACCGGGCACTAGGAGAATGTCGTCGAATGTCAGAGCTTCTTGGCTGATACGCAGCATCGCGGGGGCTCCCGAGCGGGAAAATGGAAGCGCGCCATTATATACATGCACCCTGTCAGGCTCAATGTAAAACTCTGACAAACTTGGTAATACTGATAGAAGGGTTAAAGCTCGACTTTGACCCAACTCATCTTCTGGTCCAACCAATCGGCAAATTCGTCGATAAAGCTCTGCTTGAAGCCCGCCTCTGCCCAATTGTTGAAAATGAACCCCAGGTTGGAAAACCCGCATTCCTGCAGGAATAGAAACCCGTTGATGTCATCTTCATGCCCACACAGCGGGCAGGTGAAGTTATCGGTGTGCCCGGGCATCCAGTCTTCCAGGCTTTCGAAGAGTGCCTCGCCGACTTCCTTGAGGCATTCGGGGCAACCGGCTTCTTCGAGAAAGCCTTTGGCCGGCGTGTAGATGCAGCGTTTGTAGATAATCTCGAGGCCATTGATCGGCTCGTTGAACGGCAGCGCCTCCGGGTGCAGCACCACGGCACGGGCGCCGTCGGCCAGGGCGTAGCCCATGCGATTGCCGGTGCGCCCGCAGGTGGTCAGCTCTTCCTTGATGATGTTCTTGCGCACCAGCCAGCGCACGATTGCCCGCGCGCGGGGCTCGTGGACGGGCAAGGTGGAAATTTTCGGGACAAGGATGCTTTGGGAGTTCATGAGAGTCCTGCGGTGTGGCTTCTGGCCCCATCGCGGGCAAGCCCGCGATTAAGACCCCAGAGCCCGGCAGCTTAATCCCTGATACCCACAGGTCAAGTACTCAAGTAACGGGCAATCAACGCAAGGCCGCTCGCCAGCACCAGCCACGTCACCAACCGCACAAAGGCTTCACGCGACATACGCATCGTCAGCCTGCGCCCCACCCACAGCCCCAAGGCCATCGCCGGCAACAGGCACAGCGCCAACAGCAACAGCGGCCAGTCCGCGTACACCCCGGCAATCAGGAACAGGCTCAAGCGCACCACGGTGCTGCAACTGATCAACGCACTTTGCGTGGCCCGCGCCGCGTCCTTGGGCAAACGACTGTTCAGGTAGATCGCATATAAAAAGCCGCCACTGCCAAACAACGCACCAAACAACCCGCCGACCGCGCCCATGGGAATCGACCAGCCCGCCGCCAGCTGCGTCGGCCGCGCCTTTACCGCCAGGCTGTAAATCGCATAGGCGCTGATAAACAGCCCCATCAACAGCAGCAACAGGTCCGAGTGCAGATTGAGCAAAAACACCACCCCAAGCGTGCAACCAATGGCCATGCACGGCAGCAATCGCAACAGCTCCGGCTTGTTCACCTCCCGCCGCGATTGCAGCAGGTTGCCAAAGGCCGCGACAAAATCCAGCAACACCAGCAGCGGGATAAGTTTCGACAACGGCATAAACACAATCAGGATCGGCCCCGCGACCAGCGCCGTACCAAAGCCTGCGATACCAAACACGACGTAGGCCACGACAATGCCGAGGCAGATCACCAGCCAATCAACGCCACTGAACGACCACTGACTCATCAGCTCAACCGGGCTCATAGGCACTTCCTTGAAAGAGATGACGGTCACTTTAGCCATCGACGAGTGTTGCGACTAATATCTTCAAAGCCCTCCACTCATCTCGAAAAGGCATGACGCGTGATTTCCACTCGCCAACTGCGCTACTTCGTCGAAATCGCCGACAGCGGCAGCTTCAGCGCCGCCGCCGAACGCCTGTTTGTGGCGCAGTCGGCCCTGAGCCGACAGATCAAGGAGCTGGAAACCCAGCTGCAAACGCCACTGTTCGAACGCACCGCGCGCCAACCCCGGCTGACAGCGGCCGGCGAAGCCTTTTACCCACGGGCGCGCAACCTGCTGAGCGAGTTGCTCAAGGCCAGCGAAATGGCCACCCAGGTGGGCAATGGCCAGCTGGGCACGTTGCGCCTGAGCCATTCGAGCACCGTGCCGATGAGCGGGCACTTGTTGAAAGCCATCAGCACCTGGCTGGAGCGCTGCCCTGGTGTGTCGATGGACATCGTCAAACTGTCCTCTGAAGCGCAACTTGAGGAAATCGCCGAGGGTCGGCTTGAAGTCGGGCTGTTGCGCTTGCCGGTGTTGCGCCAACGCGAAGGTGTCCGGGTGGTGCCCTTGTACAGCGAACAGCTGGTGCTGGCTGTGCCGCCTGACCACGCGCTGGCCCGCAGCAATGCACCTGTCGAACTGGAACAGCTCAAGGACGAAGTGTTTATCTCGATCCCCCATCCTCAGCGCGGCGGCCTGAGTTATCTGTCAGCCGAACTCTGCATGCGCGCCGGATTTTTCCCCAAGGCTGCACGGGTGATGTCACGCAAAACCACGCAGCTGCAACTGATCCAGGCCGGCTTCGGAATTGCCTTGTTACCAAAATCCATGCAGGACATCGCACCCGCCAACCTTCACTTTTTGCCCCTGGCTGATCCGGACTGCCTCAGCACCGTGGCCCTGGCCTGCGCGCAGACGCCGAGCGCGCTGGTCGAGCAATTCTGCCAAACCTTGCGCGAATGCCTATAAACTGCCGCCCATGATTAAAGATCCTTTTGCCCGTCTGGGCCTGGACCGCGAAGTCCTGACTGTCAGCCAGCTCAACGGCCGCGCGCGGGTGTTGCTCGAAGACGTGTTCACCAATATCTGGGTCGAAGGCGAGATCTCCAACCTCGCCCGCCCGGCGTCCGGCCATGTGTATTTCACCCTCAAGGACAGCGGCGCCCAAGTGCGTTGCGCGTTGTTTCGCAACAACGCCGCACGGGTGCGCCAGGCCTTGAAGGATGGCTTGGCGGTCAAAGTGCGCGGCAAGGTCTCGCTGTTCGAGGGCCGTGGCGACTATCAATTGATCCTCGACACCGTAGAGCCCGCCGGTGATGGCGCGCTACGCCTGGCCTTTGATGCGTTGAACGAAAAGCTCAGCGCCGAAGGCCTGTTCAGTGCCGAACGCAAGGTGCCGCTGCCGGCGCACCCTCGGCGCATAGGCATCATCAGCTCGCCCACCGGCGCGGTGATCCGCGACATCATCAGCGTGTTCGGCCGCCGCGCGCCGAACGTTGAATTGACGCTGATCCCCACGGCCGTGCAAGGCCGCGAGGCCGTGTCGCAGATTGTGCGCGCCCTCAAGCTGGCCGACGCGCGCGGCTTCGACGCGTTGATCCTCGCTCGCGGCGGCGGCTCTCTGGAAGATCTGTGGTGCTTCAACGAGGAAGCCGTGGCCCGCGCGGTGGACGCGTGTGTGACGCCGATTGTCAGCGCCGTCGGCCATGAAACCGATGTGTCGATCTGCGACTTCGTGGCCGACGTGCGCGCGCCCACGCCCTCCGCTGCCGCCGAATTGCTCGCCCCCGATGCCAGCCATTTGGTGCGCCAGGTCGAAAACCTGCACCGCCGCCTGGTGATGCTGATGCGCAATCGCCTGAGTCATGAGCGCCTGCGCCTGGAAGGCATGGCCCGTCGCCTGCGTCATCCCGGCGAACGTCTGCGCCAACAGGCCCAGCGCCTGGATGACCTGGACATGCGCATGCGCCGCGCCTTCGAACGCAGCCTCAATACCCGCCGCGAACGCCT
The DNA here is from genome assembly GCF_025466135.1 of Pseudomonas sp. 14P_5.3_Bac1. Taxonomy (NCBI): domain Bacteria; kingdom Pseudomonadati; phylum Pseudomonadota; class Gammaproteobacteria; order Pseudomonadales; family Pseudomonadaceae; genus Pseudomonas; species Pseudomonas sp. 14P_5.3_Bac1. The sequence continues at coordinate 197,033 of NZ_JANLOF010000081.1, forward strand.
GATCCGCCTGGAAACCCGCCTCGCCGGCCAGCACCCCGGCCGTCAGCTGGCCCTGCTGCGCCAGCGCCTGGACAGCCTCGCCGAACGCCTGCCGCGCGCCATGCGCGAAGGCCTCAAGGCGCGTCGCTTGCAACTGCAAAGCCAGGTGCAGACGCTGCAAGTGGTCAGCCCACTGGCGACACTGGGCCGTGGCTACAGCATTTTGCTGGACGAGCGTGGCCAGGCGATCCGCAACGCCGCGCAAACCCACACCGGCCAACGCCTGACCGCGCGCCTCGGTGAAGGCCAACTGCAGGTGCGGGTGGAAGATAACCACCTGACGCCCGTCACCCTATCGTTATTGGATTGATTGATGCCCCGTCTATTTAGCCTGCTGATGCTGTTGTGCCTCACCTTCAATGCCCACGCCGACAGCTACATCACTCGGCTGCTGAACAAGCCGGTGCCGGGTGGCGTCGCAGTGGTCGATCTGGGTACGTCGGCAACCGCGCCGAAAGCCACCTACCAGAACAGGCCGGTGTTGGTGGTCAAGGAACAGAACACCTGGCTGGCGATTGTCGGGATTCCTCTGACGGTTAAACCCGGCACACAACGCCTCACCAGCGGTGGGCAAACCCTACCGTTCGTGGTGGGTTTCAAGAAATACCCCGAGCAGCACATCACCCTGAAAAACAAAAGCCAGGTCAATCCGGACCCGGCACAGCTCAAGCGCATCGAGGGCGAACTGGCGGTCCAGCTCAAGGCTTACCGCAGTTTCAGTCCGAACACGCCCAGCAACCTGCTACTGGATAAACCCGTGAACGGGCCGCTGTCGAGCAAGTTTGGCGTACGCCGGTTCTTTAACGGCGAGGAGCGCAACCCGCACTCGGGCCTCGACTTCGCTGTCGGTGCCGGCACGCCGATCAAGACCCCGGCGGCCGGTAAAGTCATCCTTACCGGCAACTACTTCTTCAACGGCAACACCGTCTTTGTCGACCATGGCCAGGGCTTTATCAGCATGTTCTGCCATATGTCGAAGATCGATGTGAAGGTGGGCGACCAACTGGCGCGCGGTGCGGTGGTGGGCAAGGTCGGCTCGACGGGCCGCGCGACTGGGCCGCACATGCATTGGAACATCAGCCTCAACGATGCACGGGTCGACCCGGCGATCTTCATCGGCGCGTTCCAGCCCTGAATGAAGCGATTGCGCGCCCGATCAAGGGTGCGCAATTAAAACGAGCCTGCAGCTCATTCCAAACCATAAGATCTCGTTTCCCACGCCAATAGCAGAACTTATCTCAATTTTTCTCGACTGCTTGCCATCTTTCACCCCGGCGGTTAGGGTTGAGCTTATGAAAACCTCTCACACCCTCATTCAGCTCCGCCAGCACCGCAGCCTGTGCCTCGTCAGCGCACGACTGCCAGGCTGAATCGATCTGCCTCGTCTTCTTGCTTTATCCCTAAAAACAGTTCTACGGCAGGCCGCCTTTTCTCGGCCCCTACAACAAAGGATTTCCCGATGAGCATGCTCAAAGACCCGTCTTCGAAGTACCGTGCGTTCCCGACCATCGATATCCCGGACCGCACCTGGCCGTCGAAAACCATCACCGAAGCGCCGATCTGGTGCAGTTCCGACTTGCGTGATGGCAACCAGTCGCTGATCGAACCGATGGACGCCGCGAAAAAACTGCGTTTCTGGAAGACCCTGGTTGCGGTGGGCGTGAAGGAAATCGAAGCCTCGTTCCCGGCGGCCTCGCAAACCGACTTTGACTTCGTGCGCACCCTGATCGAAGACAACCATATCCCCGAGGACACCACCATCCAGGTGCTGACCCAGGGCCGTGAAGACTTGATCGCACGCACCTTCGAATCCCTGCGCGGCGCCAAAAAGGCCATCGTGCACTTGTACAACGCCACTTCGCCGTCCTTCCGCCGCATCGTGTTCAACCAGGACAAGGACGGCATCAAGGCCATCGCGGTCAACGCCGCCAAGCTGTTCGTCAAATACGCCGCCCAGCAGCCGGAAACCCAGTGGACCTTCGAATACTCCCCGGAAACCTTCAGCGCCACTGAGCTGGAGTTCGCCAAGGAAGTGTGTGACGCGGTGATCGAGGTGTGGAACCCGACGCCTGAGCACAAGATGATCCTCAACCTGCCCGCCACCGTTGAGTGCGCAACGCCGAACATCTATGCCGACCAGATCGAGTGGTTCGGTCGTCATATCAACCGCCGCGACAGCGTGATCATCAGCCTGCACACCCACAACGACCGTGGCACCGGCGTAGCCGCCACCGAGCTGGGCCTGATGGCTGGCGCCGACCGTGTCGAAGGCTGCCTGTTCGGCAACGGCGAGCGCACCGGTAACGTCGACCTCGTGACCGTGGCCCTGAACATGTACACCCAGGGTCTCGACCCACAACTGGACTTCTCCGACATCGACGGCGTGCGCAAAGTCGTCGAGGAATGCAACCAGATCCAGGTGCACCCACGCCACCCGTACGTTGGCGACCTGGTGCACACCGCGTTCTCCGGCTCCCACCAGGACGCGATCCGCAAGGGCTTCACCCAGCAGAAGGCCGACGCGCTGTGGGAAGTGCCGTACTTGCCGATCGACCCGGCCGACATTGGCCGCAGCTACGAAGCGGTGATTCGTGTGAACAGCCAGTCGGGCAAAGGCGGCATCGCCTACCTGCTGGAGCAGGAATACGACATCAGCTTGCCGCGCCGCATGCAGATCGAATTCAGCCAGGTGGTCCAGGCTGAAACCGACCGCGTGGGTCTTGAGATGACCGCGCCACAGATCTACGCCTTGCTGCAGCGTGAATACCTGCAAGCCAACACGCCGTACGCGCTGGTCAGCCATCGTCTGCAGGAAGAAAACGGCAACAGCTTTGTCGAAGTGGAAGTCTCGGGCAAAGGCCAGGGCGAAACCAACCTGCACTGGAAAGGCAAAGGCAACGGCGCCCTGGAAGCGCTGGTGGCTGGCTTGCCGATTGGTGTGGAGATCATGGACTACAACGAACATGCCATCGGTGCAGGCACCAACGCCAAGGCGGCGGCCTACATTGAGCTGCGTGTGAATGGCGAGCGTCCGGTGCATGGCGTGGGCATTGATGAAAACATCACCACGGCCAGCTTCAAGGCGCTGTTCAGTGCGCTGAACCGCTCGTTGAGCCAGCAGGAAGCGAAAGCGGCGTAAGCCGGTTCGTAGGAATGCAAAAGGCCCCTGGGTGAGCACTCAGGGGCCTTTTTACTTTAGATCTGTGGTGATGCTGATGGCCTCTTCGCGGGCAAGCCCGCTCCCACAGGGGGAATGCATTCCAAATGTGGGAGCGGGCTTGCTCGCGAAAGCGGTCTTTCAGACAAACTCAAACCTATCTGCGTCAAGGTTCGCCGGAAATTTTTCGCGATACGCCGCCAGCTCCGCCGCCTCCAGGCACACCTGAAACACGCCATCCGCCTCCCCTGCACTCAGCAAGGTCTCGCCCTGAAAATCCAGCACCTGACTGTCTCCGGTGTAGGCAAAACCCTTCCCATCCGTGCCCACTCGATTCACCGCCGCCACGTAGCACAGGTTTTCGATCGCGCGCGCTGGCAGCAAACGGTTCCAGTGCAGGCGCCGTGCACCCGGCCAATTGGCGGTGTACAGCAGCAAGTCTGTGTCCTGAGCATCACGGCTCCACACCGGGAAGCGCAGGTCATAGCAAATCAACGGCCGAATACGCCACCCCTTCAATTCGAACTGCACCTGGCGCTCGCCTGGCGTGTAGTGGTCGTGCTCGCCCGCCATACGGAACAAGTGGCGCTTGTCATAGTGCAACACCTCGCCGTCCGGCCGCGCCCACAGCAGGCGGTTGCGATGACTGCCATCGGCGGCCTGGATAATCACACTGCCGGTGATCACGGCGTTGTACTTCGCCGCCTGGGCCTGGAGCCAATGATGGGTCGGGCCGTTTTCCCGTTCAGCCAGGGTTTCCGACTCCATTGAAAACCCGGTGGTAAACATCTCCGGCAGCACAATCAGATCGGCCCCTTTGGCCTGCTCCAGCAACAGCTCGAAATGTTCCAGGTTGGCCTGACGGTCATGCCACACCAGGCTGGTCTGCACCAGGGCGATGTTCAGGTTGGGTAATGCACTCAGATCACGCATAGTTTTTCGGCTGCTTGTTGCAGCGTCTCCTCGCGTTTGGCAAAGCACAGGCGCACCAGGCGCTGGCCTTGGGGTGGGTTCTGGTAGAACACCGAGACCGGGATCGTCGCCACGCCGTGCTCGCGGGTCATCCATAGCGACATGGCGACGTCATCCAGGTCCGGGCGAATCTGTGAGTAATCCACCAATTGGAAGTAAGTACCGGTCACCCGGGTGAAGCTGAAGCGCGACGGCGCCAGCAAGTCGCAGAACAGGTCGCGCTTGGCCTGGTAGAAAGCCGGCAATTCTTCGACATGTTCCGGGTGTTCGGCCATGAAGTCCGCCAAAGCGTACTGCAAAGGGGTCACGCCGCAGAAGTTGACATATTGATGCACCTTGCGCAGTTCAACGGTCAGCGCCGGTGGCGCGACCACGTAGCCGGTTTTCCAGCCGGTGACGTGGTAAGTCTTGCCGAAGGAGCTGACCACGAACGCACGCTGATACAGTTCTTCATGGGCCAACACGCTGACATGGGGCACGCCGTCGAACACCAAGTGTTCATAGACCTCATCGCTGACCAGATAGATATCGCGGTCGCGGACCAATTCGGCCAACTGGTCGAGCTCGGCGCGGCTAATCAGTGCGCCGGTCGGGTTGTGCGGGGTGTTGAGGATGATCATGCGTGTGCGCAGCGACAGCGCGGCCTTGATCTTTTCAAAGTCCAGGGAGAAGCCCTGCAGGCTCAGCTGCACATGCACGCAGCGACCGCCAGCCAGCTCGACCGAGGGCTCGTAGCTGTCATAGCAGGGGTCGAACACGATGACTTCATCGCCGTTGCGGATCACCGCCTGAATCGCACAGAAAATCGCGGCAGTGGCGCCGGGAGTAATGGTCACTTCACTGTCGGGGTTAACCGTAGCGCCGTAGCTGCGGGCGATCTTGGCCGCCACTTGCTGGCGCAGGGCCGGCAGGCCGGTCATCGGTGAATACTGGTTATGCCCGCTGGCAACGTGCTGGCCCACCGCATCGAGCAACGCCTTGGGGCCATTGAAATCGGGAAAGCCCTGGGACAGGTTGAGCGCGCCGGTCTCGGCAGCGAGTTGCGACATGGTGGTGAAAATGGTCGTACCGACATTCGGCAGCTTGCTGGTGATCATGGGAGCCCCCTTCGGGTGAGCTGCAAGTTTTAAGCTGCAAGCTGCAAGCAGGTCAAGCCAGCAATCCACCAGGCACAAAAAAGGGCTCAAAAAGAGCCCTGTCTTGCAGCGTGTAGCGGACAACGTGAAGCGGCGCTTATTTCTTGTCGCGGCGCTTCTTGTCGGCCTTCTTGTGGTGAGTCATCAAACGACGCTTCTTGTTCACCTGACGGTCAGTCAGTGTGTTCTTGTTGCCTTCGTATGGGTTCTCGCCACCTTTGAACTCGATACGGATCGGCGTACCGACCAGTTTCAAGACACGGCGGTAGGTGTTTTCCAGGTAACGCACATAGGACTTAGGCACCTTCTCGATCTGGTTACCGTGGATCACGATAATCGGCGGGTTGGCACCACCCAAGTGGGCGTAACGCAGTTTGATCCGGCGGTTGTTGACCATCGGCGGCGCGTGCTCGCCAACCGCGTCTTCCAGGATCTGGGTCAGGCGGTTGGTCGGCCAGCGGGTGACCGCGGACTTGAACGAGTTCTGTACGGACGCGTAGAGGTTACCCACGCCAGTGCCGTGCAGTGCCGAGATGAAGTGGATATCGGCGAATTCAACAAAGAACAGGCGACGCTGCAGCTCGATCTTGACGAAATCTCGCTCGCTCGGCGTCATGCCGTCCCACTTGTTGATCGCGATCACCAGGGCGCGACCGGCTTCCAGGGCAAAGCCCAGCAAGTTGAGGTCGTGGTCCACCACGCCTTCGCGGGCGTCCATCACGAAGATCACCACGTTGGCGTCTTTGATCGCCTGCAGGGTTTTGACCACCGAGAACTTTTCAACTTCCTCGTGGATCTTGCCGCGCTTGCGCACACCGGCGGTGTCGATCAGCGTGTACTTCTCGTCGTTACGCTCGAACGGGATGTAGATACTGTCGCGGGTGGTGCCGGGCTGGTCATAAACGATTACCCGGTCTTCACCGAGCATGCGGTTAACCAGGGTCGACTTGCCAACGTTCGGGCGGCCGATGATGGCAATCTTGATACCGTCTTTTTCGCTCGGGCCAGGAATGCGCTTGGCTTCCTCACCTTCGGCGACGATCTCTTCCTCGCCCTCTTCTTCCTCGGCGTCATCCTTAGGGAAGTCGCGCAGGGCGATTTCCAGCATCTGGGTGATACCGCGACCGTGAGCGCCGGCGACCGGGATCGCGTCGCCCAGGCCCATCGGGCTGAACTCGGCGCGGGCCGCCTCAGGATCGATGTTATCGATCTTGTTGGCGATCAAATAGGAACGCTTGTTGCGCTTGCGCAGGTGCTCGCCAATCATCTGGTCGGCAGCGGTGTAGCCCGCGCGGGCGTCCACCAGGAACAACACGACATCGGCTTCTTCGATAGCGAGCAGCGACTGCTCGGCCATCTTTTCGTCCATGCCATGCTCGTCACCGGAGATACCACCGGTGTCGACAATAATGTAGGAGCGCCCTTGCCACTTTGCCTCACCGTATTGGCGATCACGGGTCAGACCGGACAAGTCGCCGACGATGGCGTCGCGAGTCCTGGTCAGGCGGTTGAACAAGGTGGACTTGCCGACGTTAGGTCGGCCCACCAGGGCGATTACGGGAACCATGCGGCTCTCCACTTCGTTATTTCAGAAAATACAAAAGCCGCTGCAAGGCAGCGGCTGGTGCTCGGGGCAGCATATTCAAATGCCGCATGCCCCGCCGAAGCGGGGCCGCCTGGGTTTTACCCCAAGCATAGTTCTTACTTGATGGTCAGGGCTTCCAGCTTGCCGCTGTTGCCATACACGTAAAGCATGTTACCCACGACCAGCGGACGGGCACGCAGGCCGTCGCTGTCGATACGCTCGCGGCCGACAAAACGACCGTCCACCTGGCTCAGCAGATGCAGGTAACCTTCGAAGTCACCTACCGCTACGTAGCTGGAGAACACTTCCGGGGCCGACAGTTGACGGCGGGCCAGAGAGTCGTTGCTCCACAGTGCAGTGGTGGAACGCTCGTCGACACTTTCAACGGTGCCGGACGCCAGGCTTACGTAGACGCTGCCAAACCCTTGGGCGACACCGGCATAGCTGGAGGCATCACGCTGCCAGTTGATGCGGCCACTTTGCAGGTCCAGCGCAGCGACACGGCCCTGGTAGGTGGCCACGTAAATGGTTTCACCCGACAGCAGCAAGCCGCCGTCGATGTCCACAACGCGATCCAGTTCGGAACGACCTTGAGGGATTGCCACGCGGGTTTCCCAGGCCGGTACGCCGTTCTGGGTATCCAGGGCGACCACTTTACCGGTCGACAGGCCTGCAACGGCCAGGTTGTTGGTCACAATCGGACCACTGGTACCGCGCAGGGTCAACACCGCAGGGGTGCTGTCGTACAGCCAACGCTGGTTGCCGGTGGCGGCGTCCAGGCCGATCACACGGTCATCCTGGGTCTGCACCACCACGACATCGCCGTTGGTGGCAGGCGCTGCGAGCACTTCACTGGTCACGCGAGCGCGCCATTTCTCTTCGCCCGTCGCCGAGTCCAGAGCAACCACGTCGCCTTTGAGCGTACCGACCAGCACCATGCCGTAGCCGACACCCACGCCACCGGAAACCGGCAGCTCGAGGTCTTTCTTCCACTTCACGTCGCCATTCATGCGATCCATGGCCATGATCACGCCAGTGGAGTCAGTGGCCACAATGTTTTCGCCGTCGATTGCCGGCTGCAGCAGGTTGTACAGGTCGCCCTGGCCATCACCGACGGAGCGGCTCCACTGCTTTTGCAGGACCACTTCTTCCTTGAAGCTGGTCAGCTCGGCCGGAGGCAGTTCTTTTTTACTGTTGCTGCTGCAACCCGCGGCCAGAACGGCCAGAGCCAGCAATGCTGCATGTTTCCAACGGATCACGTCACGCATCCCCTTTGGCCAAGTCGTCCAGCTTGATTTGTAAGCCACCGACTGCCGCTTCATCAGACAGCGCCGCCTTGGCTTTTTGGTACGCAGCATGGGCTTCGTCGGTACGACCCAATTGGACCAACAGGTCGCCCTTGAGCTCTTCACGAGTGGCCACAAATGCCTTGTCAGCATCGCCGTCGAGCAGTTTGAGTGCTTCGTCAGCCTTGTTCTGTGCCGCCAATACCTGTGCCAGGCGCTGACGTGCGATTTCACCCAGGGTCGGGTTGGTCGGCTTGTCGGCAATGGCCTTCAGCTCGGTTGCGGCGTCATCCAGCTTGCCGGTGTCGACCGCGACTTTCGCGACGAACAGGCTGCCGTATTGGGCGTAGGTGCTACCGCCGAATTCGCTTTTGAGCTTGCCGGCCAGGTCTGCAACCTGGGCAGGATCAGGCTTGCCGTCCGGCGTGAGCGTGGTTTCCAGCAATTGCTGATAGAGGACCGAGGCGCCTTGGGACTGGTTGGCCTGATACTTGTGCCAGGCTTGCCAGCCGAACACCACCACTAAAGCCAGCAGACCGCCGGTAACCAGGGGCTTGCCGTTACGCTGCCACCAGTCCTTGAACTCGGCCATCTGCTCATCATCAGTACTCGACACCCCAATACTCCTTAATCGCTAAATTCGGCTGTTCGACAGCTTCAACCCTGCACGACGCAGGTGGCCAAGTGCGCGGCAAGCGCATCAAAGGCAATGTTCTGTTGCTCGCCCTGGCCACGCAGGGGTTTGAAACCTATCACTTGCTGGGCCAGTTCGTCATCGCCGAGGATCAGTGCATACAGCGCACCGCTCTTGTCGGCCTTCTTGAACTGGCTCTTGAAACTGCCGGCGCCGGCATTGACCTGCAGGCGCAGGTTCGGCAGTTGGTCGCGTACCTTCTCGCTCAGGGCCAGGGCTGCCAGTTCGGCGGCCTCGCCAAAGGCGCACAGGTACACGTCCACCTGACGGGAAATTTCTTCCGGAACCTGCTCCAGGGTTTCGAGCAGCAGGATCAGCCGCTCGATGCCCATGGCAAAGCCCACGCCCGTGGTCGGCTTGCCGCCCATTTGCTCAACCAGGCCGTCGTAGCGACCACCGGCACACACGGTGCCCTGGGCGCCGAGTTTGTCGGTGACCCACTCGAAGACGGTCTTGCTGTAGTAATCGAGGCCGCGCACCAGTTTCGGGTTGATCACGTAGGGAATACCGGCCGCATCCAGACGAGCCTTGAGGCCCTCGAAATGCGTGCGCGATTCGTCGTCCAGGTAGTCGGCCATTTTCGGCGCATCGACCAGTACGGCCTGGGTGTCGGCGTTCTTGGTATCCAGTACACGCAACGGGTTGGTTTTCAGACGGCGCTGGCTGTCTTCATCCAACTTGTCCAGGTGAGCGGACAGGTACTCGACCAGGGCTTCGCGATAGCGGCCCCGGGATTCGCTGGTGCCCAGGCTGTTGAGTTCAAGTTTGACCGCGTCGCGGATACCCAGTTGACCCCACAGGCGCCAGGTCAGCACGATCAGCTCGGCGTCGATGTCCGGGCCATCCAAGTTGAAGACTTCGCAGCCGATCTGGTGGAACTGGCGGTAACGACCTTTCTGCGGGCGCTCGTGGCGGAACATCGGGCCGATGTACCACAGCTTCTGGGTCTGGCCGCCACCCGTGATGCCATGCTCGAGCACAGCGCGCACGCACGCTGCGGTGCCTTCCGGACGCAAGGTCAGGGAGTCGCCGTTGCGGTCTTCAAAGGTGTACATCTCTTTTTCGACGATGTCGGTCACTTCACCGATGGAGCGCTTGAACAGCTCGGTGAATTCGACGATCGGCATGCGGATCTGCTTGTAACCGTAGTTATCCAGCAGGCGCGCGACCGTGCTCTCGAAGTAGCGCCACAACGGCGTCTGCTCCGGCAGGATGTCGTTCATGCCACGAATGGCTTGCAGAGACTTGCTCACATCTAATCCTTAAATTCGTTCTTAGCCGCGCGCGATCAGCGCTGCGTCAGCCGCGACCTTCTCGGCCGCTTTCTCGCGGATCAGTCTTTCGAGCTCATCCACCAGATTGTCATTCGTCAACTTCTGCGACGGCTTGCCGTCGATGTAAATCAGGTTCGGCGTACCGCCAGTCAGGCCGATGTGCGCCTCTTTGGCTTCACCCGGGCCGTTAACCACACAGCCAATCACCGCAACATCCAGTGGCACCAGCAAGTCCTCGAGGCGCCCTTCCAGTTCGTTCATGGTTTTCACCACGTCGAAGTTCTGCCGCGAGCAGCTCGGGCAGGCAATGAAGTTGATGCCACGGGAACGCAAATGCAGGGATTTGAGAATGTCGTAACCGACCTTCACTTCCTCTACCGGGTCCGCCGCCAGGGAGATGCGGATAGTATCGCCAATCCCTTCGGCGAGCAGCATACCGAGACCCACCGCAGATTTCACTGTGCCTGAGCGCAAACCGCCCGCTTCAGTGATACCCAGGTGCAGCGGCTGCACGATTTCCTTAGCCAGCAGGCGGTAGGCTTCTACCGCCATGAACACGTCGGAAGCCTTTACGCTGACCTTGAAGTCCTGGAAATTCAGGCGTTCAAGGTGTTCAACGTGGCGCAGCGCCGACTCAACCAGCGCGGCCGGGGTCGGTTCGCCGTATTTCTTTTGCAGGTCTTTTTCCAGGGAGCCGGCGTTGACGCCGATGCGGATCGGGATCCCGCGATCACGGGCAGCATCCACCACTGCGCGCACACGGTCTTCGCGACCGATGTTGCCCGGGTTGATGCGCAGGCAATCGACGCCCAATTCGGCAACACGCAAGGCGATTTTGTAATCGAAGTGAATGTCGGCAACCAGCGGCACCTTGACCAGCTGCTTGATGCGGCCGAAGGCTTCGGCAGCATCCATGTCCGGCACGGAAACCCGCACGATGTCTACGCCGGCGGCTTCCAGACGGTTGATCTGGGCGACGGTGGCGGCGACATCATTGGTGTCGCTGTTGGTCATGCTCTGTACCGCGATGGGGGCGTCGCCACCCACCGGCACTGAGCCGACCCAGATCTTGCGCGATACGCGACGTTTGATTGGAGATTCGCCGTGCATGACTATTGTCCCAACTTGAGGCGAGCGGTCTCGCCACTGGTGAACGGCGCTACGTCCACAGGCTGGCCGTTGTAGGCCACTTGCGCGCCACGGGCAAAGCCCAGACGCAGCGTCAAAGGAGGCTTGCCGCCTTGGTCAAGCGTATCTCCCTTACGCTTCAAACCGCTGAACAGCACTTTGCCGTTGCCATCGGTGACTTGCGTCCAGCAGTCAGCGACGAAGGTAATCTGGATATGCCCGTCGCCAGCGACCAACGCAGGCGCAGCAGGCGGCGCAACGGTCGGCGCTGCCGGTGCAGCTGGCGCGGTGGTCGCTGGAGCCTGTGCGGCAGCGGCTGGGGTATGGGCCTGGGCAGTTGGCGCGGCCGGGACCGCCGGTACGGCTGGAGTCGGCACGGCAGCAGTCGCCGCTGCAGTACCCGCTTCCGGCGCGGGCTGCTCGATGGTGGCCGGTGCTTCTGGCGCGGCTTGCCCTTCGGCAACGGCCTGGTCTTCCGGCTCGTCCAGCGGGTGAATCTGGGTGGTGCCGTCGGCGCTTTCGACTTCGACGTGCTCCATGGCGTTGCTGGTCAGGTCCTTGCTGCGCTGGGAGGTCTGGTCTTGCCACCAGACGAAACCGCCGCCGATCACGGCAATCAGCAGCAACAGGCTGACAATTCGCAAAATCGTGTGGGAAACCCGCACCGGCTCTTCGATGCGACCCAGGCCATGCACATTGCTGCCCTGAGAGTCGGTGCCGGTAAATTGGTCGAATTCCTGGACCAGCACGGTCTGGTCAATGCCCAGCAACTTGGCATAAGCGCGGATATAGCCGCGGGCGAAGGTATGCCCAGGCAGCTTGTCGAACGCGCCGGCTTCCAGGTTGCCCAGGGAAGTCGTGGTCAAATTGAGCTTGAGGGCCACTTCTGCCAGCGACCAACCATTGCTTTCGCGGGCCTGACGCAAGGTCTCGCCTGGGTTTACGCGATTAGCTGCTACAACTTCCGGGTGCGCCGCTTTCATCATTGCTCCGACAGGTATTGCTGATATTCCGGCGTACCGGGATAGAGTCGTTCGAGTTGCTGGCCAAAACGTGCTGCGGTGTCGCGTTCATCATGAACCGTCGCCAGCCGCACACCGAGCAATAGACTACGTGCATTTTGCCCGCTGAGCAGGCTAAAACGCTCGTAATAGTCACGTGCCGGCACATAATGCCTGTCTTCGTAAGACAACTCAGCCATTTCGAGCAACGCGCGTGGCTGACGACTGTTCAAATGCAGGGCTTTTTCCAGCTGCTGGCGCGCGCTGTCGCGCTGGCCGAGGCGCATCGAGGTGACCCCAAGGTTCTCGAACACCCGCGACCGCTCCGGGTAGAGGGCGTCGGCAGAGGCTTGCTGGAAGTAACGGGAAGCCTGGTCATAACGTTTCTGCTCGAACAGGAAGCTGCCGTAATTGTTCAGCAGCCGAGGGTCGGCAGGACGCGAGGCCAAGGCTTTTTGGAAATATTGATTGGCCAACTCAGGCTCGGCCTGGGCCTGGAACACCAAAGCCAGCGCGGCATTCGCGTCGGCATCGTCGCTGTCCAGCTCAAGGGCCTTTTTCAACGGCACCTTGGCCTGCTCGCTCATGCCTTGTCGCAAATAACCCAAACCCAGTTGCACATAGGCAACTCGCGCCTCGTCACGGCCTTTACCCGTCTGCAACGGGCTGTCATGGCCCGATGAAACACAACCGGCCGCGAGGCCGGTAACTAGCAAAAGCAGCGCAAGGCGCAAGGGCATAGAGATCCTCTCTCAGATTCGATTCACAGCAATTTGCGGCAAATCTTCGGCGGCGTTAAGTTCGCGCACGGCGATATAACGTTCGCTACGGCGGGTGCGGTCCATCACCTGCCCTACCAATTGGCCACAGGCGGCGTCGATGTCTTCACCACGAGTGGTGCGTACGGTGACGTTGTAGCCGGCCTGGTGCAGTTGATCCTGGAAACGGCGGATAGCATTGTTGCTCGGCCGCTCGTAGCCAGAATGTGGAAACGGGTTAAACGGAATCAGGTTGATCTTGCACGGGGTGTTCTTGAGCAACTCGATCATCTCGACGGCGTGCTCAACCTTGTCGTTGATGTCCTTGAGCATGGTGTACTCAATGGTCAGCACACGCTTCTCGCCCAAGGTCGCCATGTAACGCTGGCAAGATTCGAGCAGCATCTTAAGCGGATACTTCTTGTTGATCGGCACCAATTGGTTACGCAATGCGTCATTGGGTGCGTGCAGCGACAACGCCAGAGAGACGTCGATGTGCTTGGCCAGCTCATCGATCATCGGCACCACGCCCGAGGTCGACAGGGTCACACGGCGCTTGGAAATGCCGTAGCCCAAGTCGTCCATCATCAAATGCATGGCCGCAATAACGTTGTCGAAGTTCAGCAGCGGCTCACCCATGCCCATCATCACCACGTTGGTGATGGCACGGTCGACGGTTGCCGGGACGCTGCCAAAGGATTTGTTGGCAATCCACACCTGGCCGATGACTTCGGCGGCAGTGAGGTTGCTATTGAAGCCTTGCTTGCCGGTGGAGCAGAAACTGCAGTCCAGGGCACAGCCTGCCTGGGACGAAACGCACAACGTGCCGCGCTTGCCCTGGGGAATGTAGACGGTCTCGACGCAGCTGCCGGACGCCACGCGCACCACCCACTTACGGGTGCCGTCGCTGGAGATGTCCTCGCTGACCACTTCGGGACCACGGACCTCAGCAATGGCCTTGAGCTTGTCGCGCAGGGCCTTGCTGACGTTCGTCATGGCGTCGAAATCGTCGACGCCAAAGTGGTGAATCCACTTCATTACCTGACCGGCACGGAAACGCTTCTCCCCGATTGAGTCGAAGAATTTCTCCATTTCCGGCTGAGTCAGACCCAGCAGGTTGGTTTTAACAGTCGATGTAGTCATGGATTCACCCTCACTCTTTAAGCCGATGCTTAGCGAGCGGTTACTTCAGTAGCAGCGAAAAAGTACGAGATTTCGCGAGCAGCAGCGGCTTCGGAGTCCGAACCGTGAACAGCGTTGGCGTCGATGGACTCAGCGAAGTCAGCACGGATGGTGCCGGCAGCAGCTTCTTTAGGGTTGGTAGCGCCCATCAGCTCACGGTTCAGAGCGATAGCGTTTTCGCCTTCCAGAACCTGAACAACAACAGGACCGGAGATCATGAAGGCAACCAGGTCGCCGAAGAAACCACGAGCGCTGTGCTCAGCGTAGAAGCCTTCAGCTTCAGCTTTGGACAGTTGCTTGAGTTTCGAAGCTACAACCTTCAGGCCGGCTTTTTCGAAACGAGTGGTGATCTCGCCGATGACGTTTTTTGCAACAGCGTCAGGCTTGATGATGGAGAAAGTACGTTGAACAGCCATGGTGTAACTCCAGAAACGGTAATTTACGAAAAATTAAACCCGCGAATTATACGCGGGTTATTGGGTATTGCCTAACTGCGTAATAAGGCGGCTCAGTCTGCTTCTTCGATCCACAGGCCTTGAATCGCCTCCAGAACCTTTTCGCCACCCCGGTCGGGGATGTCGTCAAAGTCCGGCAGCTCCATCACCAGATTGCGCAGCTTGACGAAGTTGACCGTCAGAGGATTGACCTCAGGGTGGGCTTCAGCAAGTTGTATAGCGATTTCTTGTACATCAACCCATTTCAGGCTCATGACATTTCCTTGAATCAATGCGGTGCTTCGGCCGCATGGTTGAGGGAATATTTCGGAATTTCGACGGTGATGTCTTCAGTCCCAACCTTTGCCTGACAGCTTAGGCGAGAAGTTGCTTCAAGGCCCCACGCGCGGTCCAGAAAGTCTTCTTCCAGCTCATCCGCCTCTTCAAGCGAGTTGAAACCCTCGCGAATCACGCAGTGGCAGGTGGTGCAGGCGCAAACACCGCCGCAGGCACTCTCGATCTCGATGTGGTTGTCATGGGCAACTTCGAGGATGGACTTGCCGGTCTCAGCCTCCACGACCATACCGTCCGGGCAATGCTCGGCGTGTGGCAGAAAAATGACCTGCGGCATTAATTATTCCTCGATTTCATTCAGGTTGCGCCCGGCCAGTGCGGCTTTCACCGTCTGATCCATGCGGCGGGCGGCAAAGGCATCAGTCACTTGCGACAGGCGCTTGGTCTGCTGCTCGATGGCGTAACCATCGTTGCCTTTCATCAGTTCGGCCAGCTCCTGCATCTGCAGGTCGATGACCATGCGCTCTTCGGCGTCCAACAGGCGCTCGCCATCGGTATCGAGAGCGCCTTGCACGGCCTCAAGCAGGCGCTGCGCATCGACTTGCTGTTCACGCAGCACGCGAGCGACTTTGTCGTCACCGGCGTACTGGAACGAGTCCTTGAGCATTTTGGCGATTTCGCCGTCGGTCAGGCCGTAGGACGGCTTGACCTGGATGCTGGCTTCTACGCCTGAGCCCAGCTCACGCGCAGCCACGCTGAGCAGACCATCGGCGTCAACCTGGAAGGTCACGCGGATTTTCGCCGCACCGGCTACCATCGCCGGAATGCCGCGCAATTCAAAGCGCGCCAGGGAACGGCAGTCGCTGATCAGCTCGCGCTCACCTTGCAGCACATGAATCATCATGGCCGTCTGGCCATCTTTATACGTGGTGAAGTCCTGGGCGCGGGCAACGGGGATGGTGGTGTTGCGTGGAATCACCTTCTCCATCAGGCCGCCCATGGTTTCCAGCCCCAGGGACAACGGGATCACGTCGAGCAGCAGCAATTCGCCACCGTCGCGCTTGTTGCCGGCCAGGGTATCGGCCTGGATTGCAGCACCGATGGCGACGACTTGATCCGGATCGATTTCAGTCAGCGGCTGGCGACCAAATGCTTCAGCAACGGCTTCGCGCACACGCGGCACACGGGTCGAACCGCCGACCATGACCACGGCAGCCACGTCTTCCAGCTCAACGCCGGAATCCCGCACAGCACGGCGACAGGCTTTAAGGCTGCGAGCGACCATTGGCTCGATCAGCGCGTCGAAGGCTTCGCGCGTCAGCAGGGCCGACCAGGAACCGTAGGAAACATCGACAGAGTTGGCGTCAGTCAGCGCTTCTTTGGCCGCACAGGCGGTTTGCAGCAAATGCCGCTGCTCGCCCGGGTCCAGGTCGGCGGACAAGCCGGCGCTGGTGATGATCCAACCGGCAATGGCGTGATCGAAGTCATCGCCGCCCAGGGCGGTATCGCCACCGGTGGCCAGCACTTCGAACACACCACCAGTCAGGCGCAGGATCGAAATATCAAAGGTGCCGCCGCCCAGGTCGTAAATCGCAACCAGGCCTTCGGCGTGCTGATCCAGCCCATAGGCCACAGCGGCCGCCGTCGGCTCATTGAGCAGGCGAAGCACGTTCAGACCGGCGAGTTTCGCCGCGTCCTTGGTGGCTTGGCGCTGAGCGTCGTCAAAATACGCAGGCACGGTAATCACCGCGCCGACCAGTTCGCCGCCCAAGGTCGTTTCCGCGCGCTGGCGCAGCACCTTGAGGATATCGGCCGACACTTCCACCGGGCTTTTGGGGCCCTGGACGGTGTCGATGAATGGCATATGCGATTCGCCGCCGACAAAGCGATACGGCAGCTGGTCACCCAATTGCTTGACGTCGGACAGACCACGACCCATCAAGCGCTTGACCGACAGCACAGTGTTCAAAGGATCGGAGGACGCCGCCAGCTTGGCCGACTCACCAACTTCAATATGGTCAGCGTGATAGCGCACGGCCGACGGCAGGATAACCTGGCCATCGGCATCGGGCAGCGGCTCGGACAGGCCGCTGCGCAAGGCGGCGACCAGGGAATTGGTGGTGCCCAGGTCAATCCCGACCGCCAGGCGACGCTGGTGCGGTTGAGGGCTTTGGCCGGGTTCGGCGATCTGCAGTAGGGCCATGGTAATCAGGTCTTATCTGTCTATCAGGCGTGCACGGGCAGCACTGGGTTAATCGTCGAGGCGCTCTTCTAGCTGGCGCACTTCGTAGGTGAGCTTGTCGAGGAACTGCATGCGCCGCATCAGGCGTTCGGCCTGTTCACGTTGCGCTGCATCATCCCAACAGGCTGCGAAGCTTTCGTTGAGCTCATCCTGGGCCATTTTCAGACGGCGCTTGAAGACTGCGACACCGGCCACATCGGCTTCGTCCTGCAAGTCTTCGAGTTCTTCGCGCCACTGCATCTGCTGCATCAGGAAGTCCGGGTCGTGCACCGTGACTTCAATCGGCAACTCGCCACCGTTCATCGCGAGCAGGTAACGCGCGCGTTTCGGGGGGCTTTTAAGCGTCTGATAGGCTTCATTGAGGCTGGCCGACTTCTCCAGCGCCAGGCGTTGCTCACGCTCGGAAGCGTCAGCGAAGCGGTCCGGATGCACGCCACGCGCCAATTCTCGGTAGCGCGTGGCAAGCTGCTCGAGGTCCAGCCGAAAGCTCGGCTGCAGCTCGAATAAAGCGAAATGACAAGGAGTACCCACAGATAGCCTCAGATGTTGAAGCTTTCGCCGCAGCCACATTCACCGCGTACGTTTGGGTTGTTGAACTTGAAGCCTTCGTTCAACCCTTCCTTGACGAAATCGAGCTCGGTGCCGTCCAGGTAGGTAAGGCTTTTAGGGTCGATGATCACTTTCTCGCCGTGACTTTCGAACACCTGATCCTCTTCGACCACCTCGTCGACAAACTCCAGCACGTAGGCAAGGCCGGAACAGCCCGTGGTGCGAACACCCAGACGAATCCCCTCACCTTTACCGCGCCCATTCAGGGAGCGGCGAATGTGCTGCGCAGCCGCTTCTGTCATGCTGATAGCCATCGTTGACTCCTTACTCGTCGCCAAATGCTTAGATCAAGCCTTTCTTCTGCTTGTAGTCGCGAACGGCCGCCTTGATGGCGTCTTCTGCGAGTACGGAGCAGTGAATTTTCACTGGCGGCAGGGCCAGTTCTTCGGCCAGCTGGGTGTTGCTGATGGTGACAGCCTCATCCAGGGTCTTGCCTTTCATCCACTCGGTCGCGAGGGAGCTTGAGGCAATGGCGGAACCGCAGCCGTAGGTCTTGAACTTGGCGTCTTCGATAACGCCAGCGTCGTTGACCTTGATCTGCAGGCGCATAACGTCGCCGCACGCCGGAGCGCCGACCATGCCAGTGCCGACATCAGGGTCTTCCGCGTTCATCTTGCCGACGTTGCGCGGGTTTTCGTAGTGGTCGATGACCTTTTCGCTGTAAGCCATGGTACTGAATCCTCACTCATCAGGGCCGCTCTGGAACCCTGTAAAAACGCCTGCGTTTTCCGCCACGTTCCTACAGAGCTTGGGTGGCGGCTTCTATATTTAGTGTGCCGCCCACTCGATCTTGGAAATGTCGACACCGTCTTTGTACATGTCCCACAGCGGCGACAGAACGCGCAGCTTGTTGACGGCTTCGCAGACTTTCTGCGCGGCGTAGTCGACTTGCTCTTCGGTGGTGAAACGGCCGAACGTAAAGCGGATCGAGCTGTGTGCCAGTTCGTCGTTGCGGCCCAGGGCGCGCAGCACGTACGAAGGCTCAAGCGAGGCCGAGGTGCAGGCCGAACCGGACGAAACCGCCAGGTCCTTGAGCGCCATGATCAGCGACTCGCCTTCGACGTAGTTGAAACTCAAATTCAGGTTGTGCGGTACACGGGCGGTCATGCTGCCGTTGATGTACAGCTCTTCAAGGTTCTCGACCTGCTTGTAGAAGCGATCGCTCAAAGCCTTGATGCGCACGTTTTCGGCAGCCATGTCTTCTTTGGCTACACGGAAGGCTTCACCCATGCCGACGATCTGATGGGTCGCCAGGGTGCCGGAACGCATGCCGCGCTCGTGACCGCCGCCGTGCATGGTGGCTTCGATGCGCACGCGAGGCTTGCGGCTCACGTACAGCGCGCCGATGCCTTTAGGACCGTAAGTCTTGTGGGCGGAGAACGACATCAGGTCGACTTTCAGTTTCGACAGGTCGATGTCGACCTTGCCGGTGGACTGAGCCGCGTCGACATGCAGCAGGATGCCCTTGGAACGGGTCAGCTCGCCGATGGCCGCGATGTCGTTGATGGTGCCGATTTCGTTGTTCACGTGGATCACGGAAACCAGGATGGTGTCTTCACGCAGCGCGGCTTCGATCATGGCCGGGGTGACGATGCCGTCGGTGGTTGGCTCGAGGTAGGTGACCTCAAAACCTTCACGCTCCAGTTGGCGCATGGTGTCGAGGACAGCCTTGTGCTCAATCTTGGTGGTGATCAGGTGTTTGCCTTTGGTCGCGTAGAAATGCGCCGCGCCCTTGATTGCCAGGTTGTCGGACTCGGTAGCACCAGAGGTCCAGACAATTTCGCGTGGGTCGGCGCCCACCAGGTCAGCCACCTGGCGACGAGCGTTCTCGACCGCTTCCTCGGCTTTCCAGCCGAACACGTGGGAACGGGAGGCCGGGTTGCCGAAGTTTCCGTCAACCAGCAGGCATTCGCTCATCTTTTGCGCGACACGCGGATCAACCGGGGTGGTCGCTGAGTAATCAAGGTAAATCGGCAATTTCATGGACTTTCTCCTAAATCAGGCTGGCTGGCGTGCCGTTAGCTCTGCGGCTGTCACTCGACGGCGGACGCTTCGATCTTGTCCAGACGCGGCGCCTTGGTGTTACAACGGCGCTGGTCCTGACGCTGGGCTACTTCTTGCACCTCACGGCGAGTCACAAGATCAGCCAAGCTGATACCACTCAAAAACTCATGGATCTGCAGGCTCAAGTCACACCACAAGTGGTGCGTCAGGCAGGTGTCGCCGGCGTGGCAATCACCCAAACCCTGGCATTTGGTGGCATCGACGGATTCGTTGACCGCGTCGATCACCTGGGCTACCTGAATGCCCTGCATGTCGCGGGACAGTTGGTAGCCGCCACCCGGCCCACGTACGCTGGAAACCAAGTTGCTACGGCGCAATTTGGCAAACAGCTGCTCGAGGTAGGACAGGGAAATGCCTTGGCGCTCGGAGATATCGGCCAGGGACACCGGCCCAGTTTGCGCGTGCAAGGCCAGGTCAAGCATGGCGGTTACCGCGTATCGGCCTTTTGTAGTCAGTCTCATGGACAAGTACCAAGGTGTTTCAGAATGGGAGCAAGTATGCGATTCCCGAGTATTTAAGTCAACTATAAGACCTAGTACTTTAGTCAGGATTACCCGTAAAAAGGGCGCGCGAATCATAGCAGGATGGGGCGGGATCGAACAGCGGGAACGGGGCCAAAGCCTCATGCCAAGAACAATGGAGATCAGATGTGGGAGCTGGCTTGCCTGCGAAAGCGGTGGATCAGTACGAAAGGGTGGCTGGCAGACCGCTATCGCAGGCAAGCCAGCTCCCACAGGAGATTTTTACCGACCTTAAGACTCAGCCAGCCTTGGTGGCGGCCTCGCTCTTGATCTCGGCAAAGTCTTCTTCACGCAGCTCAGGCAGATCTTTCGCACAATAGTTGCTGCCCAACTCCTTCAACGCGCCGCACATGCCGTCCAGCTTGCCGTCGACTGCCTGCAAGTGGTCTAGCAACTGCCCAATGGCACGCGCCACGGGGTCAGGCATGTCTTCGCTGACGCCGTAGGCGTCGAAGCCGATCTTTTCAGCCATGGCCTTGCGCTTGGCTTCCTGCTCATCGCCGACTTCCGGTTTGACGATGATCCGCCCCGGAATGCCCACGACGGTGGCGCCAGGCGGTACGGCCTTGGTCACCACGGCGTTGGAGCCTACTTTGGCACCGGCACCCACCGTAAAGGGGCCGAGCACCTTGGCGCCCGCCCCTACCACCACGCCATCACCCAGCGTCGGGTGGCGCTTGCCTTTATTCCAGGTGGTACCGCCCAGGGTCACGCCTTGATACAAGGTCACGTCGTCACCGATTTCGGCGGTCTCGCCAATCACAATGCCCATGCCATGGTCGATAAAGAAGCGACGCCCCACCTTGGCGCCCGGGTGAATCTCGATCCCGGTCAACCAGCGGCCGAAGTTCGACACCACGCGCGCCAGCCATTTCCAGCCCATGCCCCACAACGCGCCGGACAGGCGGTGAATCCAGATCGCGTGCATGCCCGGGTAGCAGGTCAGCACTTCAAAGGCGTTGCGCGCCGCCGGGTCACGGTGGAAAACACTCTGGATATCTTCTCGCAAACGCTCGAACATTTTTAATCCTTCCGCTTAAGCAGCTCGCCACGGGCCGCTTTCTGGGTTTCCGTGAGGATGCCACGCAATATATTCATTTCTGCTCGGCTGACCGAGCTGCGCCCGTACAAGCGACGCAGGCGTGCCATCAAGTGCCGTGGTTTTTCCGGATCGAGAAATTCGATGGCCACCAGGGTTTGCTCCAGGTGCTCATAGAATCGCTCCAGCTCGTCCATCGTGGCCAGTTCGCCACTCTTGGTCGACGCGACTTCATCCTTTTCTACCTTGCTCGGCTGACCTTCAGCGGCCAGCCAGGCCATGCGCACTTCATAACTCAATACCTGCACCGCCGCCCCGAGATTCAGCGAACTGAATTCAGGGTCTGATGGAATGTGCACGTGGTAATGACATCGCTGCAGCTCTTCATTGGTGAGGCCCGAGTCTTCACGGCCAAACACCAAGGCGATTTCTGCACCGCCGGCAGCTTCTTCCACTACCTTGGTGCCGCACTCGCGCGGATCCAGCAGTGGCCAGGGGATGCGACGGTCGCGGGCGCTGGTGCCGAGCACCAGGTTGCAGCCGACCAAGGCGTCTTCCAAGGTAGCGACAACCTGGGCTTTTTCCAGGATGTCGTTGGCGCCGGAGGCACGGGCATCGGCCTCGTGGTGCGGGAACACGCGCGGCTCGACCAGCACCAGGCGCGTCAGCCCCATGTTTTTCATGGCTCGCGCCACCCCGCCGATGTTGCCGGGATGACTGGTATTGACCAAAACGACACGAATGTTTTGCAGCAAGGGAGGCGCTCTCGGACACGGGAAAGGGGAGCAAATCTTACAGAACAGCCTAAGGTTATGCCATGAAAGCTAACGTCGTCCTTCACCTGAAGAAAGTTTCTGCTAGAATGCCCGGCTTTCTTTAACAACCTTAGGTGACACATCCATGCAGCCCATGCTGAATATCGCGCTGCGCGCCGCCCGCAGCGCCAGTGAATTGATCTTCCGCTCCATCGAGCGCCTGGATACCATCAAGGTCGACGAAAAAGACGCCAAGGATTATGTGTCCGAGGTGGATCGCGCCGCCGAACAGAAAATCATCGACGCTCTGCGCAAGGCCTACCCTACCCACGGCATCCTCGGCGAAGAAACCGGTTTGCACAAAGGCAGCGGCGAAGGCGAAGACTACCTGTGGATCATCGACCCACTGGATGGGACCACCAACTTCCTGCGCGGCATTCCACACTTTGCCGTGAGCATTGCCTGCAAATACCGCGGCCGCCTGGAACACGCAGTGGTTCTGGACCCGGTTCGCCAGGAAGAATTCACCGCCAGCCGCGGCCGTGGCGCCCAGCTGAATGGTCGTCGTCTGCGTGTCAGCGGTCGCACCAGCCTGGACGGTGCCCTGCTGGGCACGGGCTTCCCGTTCCGTGACGACCAGATGGACAACCTGGAAAACTACCTGGGCATGTTCCGCGCCCTGGTTGGCCAGACCGCCGGTATCCGTCGCGCTGGCGCAGCCAGCCTGGACTTGGCCTATGTGGCTGCCGGCCGTTTTGACGCGTTCTGGGAGTCGGGCCTGTCCGAGTGGGACATGGCCGCAGGCGCCCTGCTGATTCAAGAGGCTGGCGGTTTGGTGAGCGACTTCACCGGCGGTCACGACTTCCTTGAGAAAGGCCACGTCGTTGCCGGCAACACCAAATGCTTCAAGGCAGTACTGACGGCGATCCAGCCGCACCTGCCGGCTTCGCTGAAGCGCTAAGCGAGCGAGCACAAAAAAGCACCCCGAGGGGTGCTTTTTTTATGCCTGGCATTTGGTGCGAACTCAAACACCAGCAACACAACAGATCAAATGTGGGAGGGGGCTTGCCCCCGACTGCGTGGACCAGTCACAAATTCATTAACTGATGTAGCGCTATCGGGAGACAAACCCCCTCCCACATTTTGAATTATGCCAGGCCTTGGATTACTGCTGGTTCTGGCCCAGCACCAAGCGCCCTTCCTTGTCGACCGGGATCTGACCACCTGGGTCACGGTCCATCCGCACCGAACCTTCCTTGCCATCCAGGGTGTACCGCACGTCATAGCCGACAACCTTGTCGCTGATGTCGTTGACGGTGTTACACCGGGTTTGCGTGGTGGTGTAGGTATCGCGGTTCTGCATGCCTTCCTGAACCTTGTTACCGGCGTAACCACCACCCACCGCACCGGCTACAGTCGCCAGCTTCTTGCCATTACCGCCACCGACCTGGTTGCCCAACAGGCCACCGGCCAGCGCACCCACCACAGTGCCGACGATTTGATGTTGATCCTGCACCGGCTTCTGCCGGGTTACGGCGACGTCCTTGCAGACCTCGCGCGGGGTTTTAATCTGGGTTTTCACCGGCTGCACCGCCAGCACTTGCGCATACTCAGGGCCGCTTTTTACCAGGCTGTAGGTGGCAACAGCACCCCCGGCAGTCACACCGACAGCACCCAATACCGCACCAACCAGCAACGACTTGTTCACGTGAACCTCCTGACCATCACAAGCGGACCGAAACGTCCGCGCTATACCCAGCCTTGGAGCAAAAAAAAAGGCGCGAGTTCAATACTCGCGCCTTCTTTGTAACAGCGTGTCAACAAGCGCCCATCAAGGGCGGTCGTCGACCTCCTTGCCGGTAGCGGCAGGAGGGATCAAGTCTTCGCTGTTGAGGTTCAGCCAGATCAGCACCACGTTGGCGATGTAGATCGACGAGTAGGTGCCCGCCAGAACGCCGATGAACAGCGCCAGGGAGAAGCCCCACAGGTTGTCGCCACCGAAGATCATCAGCGCAGCAATCGCCAGCAACGTGGAGATCGATGTCGCCATGGTCCGCAGCAGGGTCTGGGTGGTCGAGACGTTGATGTTCTCGATCAGCGACGCCTTGCGCAGTACGCGGAAGTTTTCACGCACCCGGTCGAATACCACGATGGTGTCGTTGAGCGAGTAACCAATGATCGCCAGCACTGCCGCCAACACCGTCAGGTCGAAGGTGACCTGGAAGTACGCGAGGATGCCCACGGTCACGATCACGTCGTGGATCAGCGACACAATCGCGCCGACGCCGAACTTCCACTGAAAGCGGAACGCCAGGTAGATCATGATGCCGACCAGCGCCATCAGCATGCCGAGGCCGCCCTGGTCGCGCAGCTCTTCACCCACCTGCGGGCCTACGAACTCAACGCGCTTGACCGACGCCGGGTTGTCGCCGCCGACCTTCTGCAAGGCTTCGGCTACCTGGTGACCCAGTTGCGGGTCTTCACCTGGCATACGCACCAGCAGATCGGTGGTTGCACCAAAGCTCTGCACGATGGCTTCGTGATAGCCGGCCTTGACCAGCTCGTTGCGCACCAGGGTAACGTCGGCCGGCTTCTCGTAGGTCAGCTCGATGAGCGTACCGCCGGTGAAGTCCAGACCGTAGTTCAGGCCCTTATGGAACCAGCTGAACAGCGCCAGAACAGTAAGGAGCACAGTGACGCCGAACGCAATGTTGCGAACGCCCATGAAGTTGATTGTACGTAACATGGCAGCCCCTTAAATCCACAACTTCTTGAAGTCACGCCCGCCAAAGATCAGGTTGACCATTGCGCGGGTCACCATGATGGCCGTGAACATCGAGGTAAAGATACCGAGGGACATGGTGACCGCAAAACCTTTGACCGGGCCGGTGCCCATGGCAAAGAGAATCCCGCCGACCAGCAAAGTGGTCAAGTTGGAGTCAAGAATCGCGGTAAATGCCCGGCCGAAGCCTTCGTTGATTGCACGCTGTACGGTCATGCCCGCCGCGATCTCTTCACGAATCCGCGAGAAGATCAGTACGTTAGCGTCTACCGCCATGCCCATGGTGAGCACGATACCGGCGATACCTGGCAGGGTCAGTGTAGCGCCCAGCAGCGACATCAGCGCCAGCAGCATGACCATGTTGCCCGCCAGGGCCACGGTGGCAATGATGCCGAAGAAGCGGTAGATGGCAATGATGAACAGCGACACGAACAGCATGCCCCACAAGGCCGCGTCGATACCCTTGGTGATGTTGTCGGCACCCAGGCTCGGGCCAATGGTGCGCTCTTCAGCGAAGTACATCGGCGCCGCCAGGCCACCGGCACGCAGCAGCAGTGCCAGCTCGGACGATTCGCCCTGGCCGTTCAGGCCCGTGATGCGGAATTGAGCACCCAGTGGCGACTGGATGGTCGCCAGGCTGATGATCTTCTTCTCTTCCTTGAAGGTCTGCACCGGCACGTCTTTCTCGACGCCGTTGACCATTTGCTTGGTGTAGGTGGTGATCGGGCGCTGCTCGATGAAGATCACCGCCATGCTGCGACCAACGTTGCTGCGCGTGGCGCGGCTCATCAGTTCGCCGCCGTGACCATCCAGACGAATGTTCACTTCAGGCGTGCCGTGCTCGCCAAAACCAGCCTTGGCATCGGTGACCTGGTCGCCGGTGATGATCAAGCCACGCTCGATCAGCGCTGGAGGACGATTACCTTCACGGAACTCGAATTCTTCGGCAGTCGCGCGAGAAGCACCCGGCTCAGCAGCCAGACGGAACTCCAGGTTGGCGGTCTTACCCAGGATACGCTTGGCTTCAGCAGTGTCCTGCACGCCCGGCAACTCGACCACGATGCGGTTGGCGCCTTGACGCTGAACAATCGGCTCAGCCACACCCAGCTCGTTGACGCGGTTACGTACCGTGGTCAAGTTCTGCTTGATGGAGTATTCGCGGATTTCCGCCAGCTTGGCTGGGGTCATCGCCAGACGCAGTACAGGTTGACCATTGAGGTCGGCCGGCACGATGTCGAAATCGTTGAAGTTCTTGCGGATCAGCGCACGGGCCTGTTCGCGGGACGTTTCGTCAGAGAAGCCCAGCTGGATGGCACCGTTGAGCTGCGGCAGGCTGCGATAACGCAACTTCTCTTTGCGCAGCAGGCTCTTCACATCGCCTTCGTAGACTTTCAGGCGTGCGTCGAGGGCTTTGTCCATGTCGACTTCCAGCAGGAAGTGCACACCACCGGACAAGTCCAGACCCAGCTTCATCGGGTGCGCGCCAATGCTGCGCAGCCATTTTGGCGTGGTCTGTGCCAGGTTCAGCGCGACAACGTAGTCGTCACCCATGACCTTGCGCACAACGTCTTTGGCCGGTAATTGGTCTTCTGCCTTGGTCAGGCGCAACAAGCCGCCCTTCGCATCAGCCGCCAATGTTGCCGCTTTAACCTGAATGCCCGCATCGGTGAGCGCTTTGCTCGCGCGTTCCAGGTCAGCCTGATTGACTTGCAGCGAAGTGCTGGCGCCCGTGATCTGGATCGCAGGGTCATCAGGATAAAGATTGGGAGCGGAATAAATAAAACCGATCGCCAGCACCGCCAGGATCAGTACGTATTTCCACAGAGGGTATTTGTTCAGCATCACGCCGCCCGCTTATAACGCGGGGCGCCTTGCGCGCCCCGTCGATTGGTAAAGGTTGTTACTCAGATCGCTTTGAGCGTGCCTTTTGGCAACGTGGCGGCGATGGCGCCCTTCTGGAACTTCATTTCTACGGTGTCGGAGACTTCCAGAACCACGAAAGCATCGGAAACCTTGGTGATCTTGCCGGCGATGCCGCCAGTGGTCACAACTTCGTCGCCTTTTTGCAGGCTGCCCAGCAGGTTTTTCTGCTCTTTGGCGCGCTTGGCCTGTGGACGCCAGATCATCAGGTAGAAGATGACCAGGAAGCCGACCAGGAAAATCCACTCAAAACCACCGCCCATAGGGCCGGCAGCGGCAGGCGCAGCGGCGTCAGCCATGGCATTAGAGATAAAAAAGCTCATTTAGCACTCCAGTTGCAAATAGTGAATCTTAGGGTCGGAAAACTCAGTCCAAGGGCGGCACAGGGAGCCCGCGCTTGGCATAGAAGGCATCGACGAAGGCGGCCAATGTACCCTGTTGAATAGCCTCGCGCAAACCAGCCATCAGGACTTGGTAGTGACGCAAATTGTGGATGGTATTCAACATGCTACCCAGCATTTCCCCGCACTTGTCCAGATGGTGCAGATAAGCGCGCGAGAAGTTCTGGCAGGTGTAGCAGTCACAGGTGGGATCCAGCGGCGAATCATCATGGCGATGGAACGCGTTACGGATCTTCAGCACGCCTGTATCGATGAACAGATGCCCATTGCGGGCATTACGGGTTGGCATCACGCAATCGAACATGTCCACACCGCGGCGCACACCCTCTACGAGATCCTCCGGTTTGCCAACGCCCATAAGGTAACGAGGTTTGTCAGCCGGCATCAGGCCCGGCAGGTAATCCAGCACCTTGATCATCTCGTGCTTGGGCTCACCCACCGACAAACCGCCGATGGCCAGGCCGTCAAAGCCGATCTTGTCCAGGCCTTCCAGCGAGCGCTTGCGCAGGCTTTCGTGCATGCCGCCCTGAACGATACCGAACAGCGCCGCGGTGTTGTCGCCGTGGGCATTCTTCGAACGCTGAGCCCAACGCAGCGACAGCTCCATAGAGATACGCGCCACGTCTTCGTCCGCCGGGTACGGCGTGCATTCGTCAAAGATCATCACGATGTCGGAGCCCAGGTCGCGCTGCACCTGCATCGACTCCTCCGGGCCCATGAACACCTTGGACCCGTCGACCGGCGAGGCGAAGGTCACGCCCTCCTCCTTGATCTTGCGCATGGCGCCCAGGCTGAACACCTGGAAACCACCGGAGTCGGTGAGGATCGGGCCCTGCCACTTCATGAAGTCATGCAGGTCGCCATGCTTCTTGATCACTTCCGTGCCCGGGCGCAGCCACAAGTGGAAGGTGTTGCCGAGGATGATCTCGGCGCCGGTGGCGACGATGTCACGCGGCAGCATGCCTTTGACGGTGCCGTAGGTGCCCACGGGCATGAAGGCCGGGGTTTCGACGGTGCCGCGCGGAAACGTGAGGCGACCACGACGAGCCTTGCCATCCGTGGCCAACAATTCAAACGACATACGACTCATAGTTGTTCCTCAGGGCCCGCTTCTTTAGGAGCAGTCGGCGCAGGGTTTCGGGTGATAAACATCGCATCACCGTAGCTGAAAAAACGGTACTCGTTGGCGATGGCAGCTTGATAAGCGGCCATGGTTTCCGGGTAACCGGCAAATGCCGACACCAGCATCAACAGCGTGGATTCCGGCAAATGGAAGTTGGTGACCAGGCAATCGACCACATGAAACGGCCGGCCCGGGAAAATAAAGATATCGGTGTCGCCGCTGAACGGCTTGAGCACGCCATCACGCGCCGCACTCTCCAGCGAACGTACGCTGGTGGTGCCGACAGCAACAACACGACCGCCGCGCGCCTTGCACGCGGCCACTGCATCCACGACTTCCTGGCTGACTTCCAGCCACTCGCTGTGCATATGGTGGTCTTCGATGTTATCCACACGCACCGGCTGAAACGTGCCGGCCCCCACGTGCAGGGTCACGTAGGCGCTCTCGACGCCCTTGGCAGCAATCGCATCCAGCAGCGGCTGGTCGAAATGCAGCCCGGCCGTCGGCGCGGCAACAGCGCCCAAGCGCTGCGAGTACACCGTCTGATAGCGCTCGCGGTCCGCGTCTTCGTCGGGGCGGTCTATATAAGGAGGCAACGGCATATGGCCGACGCGCTCCAGCAGCGGCAACACCTCTTCGGCGAACCTGAGCTCAAACAGCGCGTCATGGCGCGCGACCATCTCGGCCTCGCCACCGCCATCGATGAGGATGCTCGAACCCGGTTTCGGCGACTTGCTGGAGCGCACATGGGCCAGCACACGATGGCTGTCGAGCACCCGTTCGACCAGAATTTCCAGCTTGCCGCCGGACGCTTTCTGGCCAAACAGCCGTGCCGGAATCACCCGGGTATTGTTGAACACCATCAGATCGCCTGGGCGCAAATGCTCAAGCAAATCAGTGAATTGACGGTGTGCGAGGGCACCGCTCACCCCGTCCAGGGTCAGCAGTCGACTGGCGCGACGCTCGGCCAAAGGGTGGCGAGCGATCAGCGAATCAGGGAGCTCAAAAGTAAAGTCAGCAACGCGCATGATGGGGTTCGTCTAGCAGGGCCGGGAAGTCTAGCGGAAATAGTGAAAATAGACCATGAAACGTGATTGACCAACGGTAATCTCATCTCTATACTTCGCCGCCATTGAGCCCTGATGGCGGAATTGGTAGACGCGGCGGATTCAAAATCCGTTTTCGAAAGGAGTGGGAGTTCGAGTCTCCCTCGGGGCACCATCTTAAAGAAAGACCTTGAAATTCAAGGTCTTTTTTTTCGCCTGTGAAAAAGTGAGCAGGCACAGGCGAACGCAGACGTTAAGGAGCCGGGACCATGGAATTGACGCTGGAAGCTGTTGCCCTTTTTGCTCTCAAGCTGGTGCACGAGACCGATGGCGCGAGCCCGATTCTGCGCGATGACCTGGTCATGGATGGGTATGAGCGCGAGGTGTTCGGGTTGTTGGTGCGTCAGGGGGATTTGGCCGCGATTCGGCTCAAGCTTGATGAATGCCTGACGTTAGCACTCGACTCCCTGGGCGGCCCAAACACGGTGATGGGGCGTGAGCTGCAACGGCTCGCGGTGGACGTGCGCCAAGCGCCAACACTTGAAGCACTCGACGCCCCGCTCAACGCACTCAAGGACTACCTGAAAGCCATCCTGTGACGCGCAACTTACCGCCGCCCTTCAACCGCCATCCGCACCGCCAACCCCATCAGCACCGAGCCCATCACCCAGCGCTGCGCCACCTGCCAACCTGGGCGGGTGACGAAGAACACCGCGATGGAGCCCGCCATAACGGCAATCACCGAGTTGACGCTCACGCTGATGGCAATCTGCGTAAAGCCCAACACCAGCGATTGCGTCAACACACTGCCATGCCCGTTAGGGTCGATAAACTGCGGCAGCAACGACAAATACATCACCGCCACTTTGGGGTTCAGCAGGTTGGTCACAAAGCCCATCATGAACAGCTTGCGCGGGCGGTCCTGGGGCAAATCCCGAACCTGAAACGGCGAACGGCCACCCGGCTTGACCGCCTGCCAGGCCAGGTACACCAGGTACAACGCACCGCCGAGCCGCAGCGCGTCGTAGGCAAACGGCACCGCCATCACCAACGCGGTAATCCCCAATGCCGCGCACAGCATGTAAACCACAAACCCCAACGCAACGCCGCCCAGCGAAATCAACCCGGCCGTACGCCCCTGGCAAATCGAGCGGGAAATGAGGTAAATCATGTTCGGCCCGGGCGTGAGTACCATGCCGAGTGAGATCAGGCCGTAGGCTAGCCAGCTGGACAGTTCGGGCATGGTGTCGCTCCTTAAGAGTTGTGCTGGGCACCATGGTAGGGCGATGAAAAGCAGGCCGTTAGATACAGATCCGCGAGCAAAACGTCATACACATAAACAAAAAAAGAGACATTGGCGTCCCAAGGTCTCTTTACTGCCAACACTGATTCAACGGATGTACACCCTCCACTGTGGGGGCTGGCTTGCCTGCGAAGGCGCCAGCCGCCATACCCTCAACTCACCCGCCTACACACCAACAGCGTCACCCTCCTCTATCACCCCATTCGGCAACATCCCATTGGCCAAATCATCCATTACCGCCTTCGCCATCTCCCCCAAATAAAGCGCTGCCCAGGCGTAGCGATCCGCGCTGTTGTCCATGGCGGCATCCAACGCGAGCTTTTTGGAACAGTGCAGAAGCTCGGAGGCATGCTCCAGGGCAACGCGGATGGGTACGCCGGAGTTGACGCGGAATAGGCGGTGGAGGTCGGGCTGTTGGCCCCCTTTTTAATTATCGTCGCTAACAGAATGACTTTTCCCACGCACACCATCGAACAACACCGACATCAACCTCTGATCCCCCCTCGTACGCTCACTCCCTCGCACAAGGAAGTGAGCCCGTCATGTCAGAACGCGCGTACCCCATCACCGAAGAAGAACAACTCAAACGGCGCATCCTGATTCCGCAGCCGAAACGGGAGCCCTATTCGCCGCCGATAGACTTATTCAACTCGGCACCTGCCCCGGCGCCTACGCCCGTAAAGCTTCCGGGCTGCGTGTTCACCAAACCCTGCCAACTGCCCGACGGCATCATTCGCTACAACGACCCCACCGGTTACGTACCGCTGGAGCTGATCAAGGATTACGGCCACTTCAGCCTGTTGGGTGGGCGCGAGGTGGACAGCCGAGGCGCGGTTGCTTTGCGCAAGATCAGCGGCAGCGCCCTGCCCGTTGGTTTAGGGCAGTTGGCGTTGCGTTCGGCGGTGGTGGAATCCGCAGCCACCGCAGCTGGCACTGTCGCCGGTGGATTATTGGCCGGTTTGGTGGCGCTGGCTTGGCCGTCGGAGCTGGGTGATAGCGCGCTCTACAGCGAGGAGCAATTGCGTTCGCTGCCACAGGCGCGGTCGCAGATGCGTTTGCATGTGGAACAGCGTGAGGACGGCACGCTCAAGGGGTATGGGTTTTACACGGGCAACCATGCCGATTGGCAGATGATTGATGTGGTGCAATTCCAAAGCCGTGGCGACCAGTTTGTGGCGGACTTGGGTGAAGGCGTGGAGCTGATCTGGACGCCTGCGGTTGATCCGGGGGATACGCTGGGTATTCCGGCATTGGAGGCTGCGCCGCAAGCGCCGGTGATTTGGATTTACCCGCCGACGGAGAAAGCCGCGCAGATTCTGGTGAACCCGATTTATCCGCCGCAGTATCGGGATTTTATTCTGGTGTTCCCGGTGGAGTCGGGGGTTCGGCCGCTGTATGTGGTGGTTAGCGTTCGGGCTGGGGATCACTCCTACCACACCAAGCCTAAACTCTTGGCTGCGTTTCCAAAAGCAAAATGGGCACGCTCTAAAACGCCCATGAAAGGAGGAGGTAAACGTCCTAGATGGAAAGATCCGGACGGGACAATCTATGAGTGGGACTTTCAACATGGCGCTGTCGAAAAGTACACCAAACATGGAGTTCATCTCGGCGAGTTCGACCATATAACCGGAAAACAACGAAAGCCAGCCGATCCTAGTAGGAGGGTAGAGCCATGAAACACGTAATTATGGGCGTTTTGCCTAACGAGGATTTTGCATCCTTTGAGAAAGAGCTATCTCTATCCACTCAAGAGCTAATGGAGATTATGGGATGGAGCCAGCCTGAGGATTGCGTATTTGATTACCCATTGACGGAAGAACAAACACTCAAAATCGAAAAAGCGTGTGCCTTAAAACTGCCCAACCACCTTGACCTGTTCCTTTCCTCACACGAGTAACCAACCTAAGAGAATTTAGCCTTATGCGCAGACTTTCACTAACAAACAAAAAACTCCGCAACATCCCCAGGCGCCTCAAAGCCCTGAGCCGCTGGGCCGACAGCTTCGAAGGCTGTTTCTACGAAGAATTACCGCCTCAACCTGACTACGTAACCGAAAGAATCCCCGTCATCGAAAATCTTGTTGAGGGCAAACAAACCACACCGGAAATTCAGGCGCACTGTGCTCAACAGTTGATCAATGTCTCAGGCCATCTGCTTAAAGCGCGACCAGACGACGCCCCTGAATGCTGGGTTGTCGCCTGCGTCATGCTTCCGGACATGTTCTCAAGCCGAGTCTGTGTCTACACCGATAAAGCTCGCTACTTGGGCCACACTCAACCTTTCGACTATGAGTACTTTCGCCAAGCTCGAATCACTGGCCGAAGCCTGGCCAAAGAATGGAGCCTGACCATCCCACCGGGGCTTCACGAAGTCGGCTTTCACTTCATTCACGAGAATGAAGACGGAGATATCTTCGAGTCAGAGCACTGGTACTTCGGCGAGGTCAGCACGACAGACGAAGACCCAGGCGGTGAGCGCTGGAAGTACCAGACCTTCAGGTCCTTCCAGGCGCAGCACCCGCATTTGTTCGGCTCGACCTCTTAGCTCGACTTGGCCCTGGTCCCTGCCCCTCAACACAATATCCCAGTGTTTTCATGCGCTGTTCCGCGTCGCCTTCGCGGCGTACCAAACGGATTTTTTTGCTGCTAGAGGCGCACAGGACGTGGGAGCGCAGCGATGCAAGTGCTTCGGTCGGTCAGGCGTACCGAGGCGATCCCTTCGTAGCCTCGCTGGGCTCGACAACTCCCACATTTGAGCCGGGCTGCTTCAGGTTTCGTTGAATACCAGCCGCGCGCGCAGGCCGCCCTGCTCCAGATTGTGCAGCGTAAGCCTGCATCCGATCTTCCCGACAATCATCTCCACAATCGCCAACCCCAGCCCAGCGCCATTGGCGTTATCCCGACTGTAAAACCGCTCAAACAAGCGCTCCATTTCCGCTTCATCAATCCCCGGACCTTGGTCTTCCACGCTCAAGCAGTCAGCGCCGATCACCACTTTCACTTCGCTGCCCGCGGGGGAAAAGTTAAGCGCGTTAGTCACCAGGTTCTGCAGCGCAATCGCCAACGCCACTGGCTCGGTTTGCACCCAGCATTCGTCTTCCCCTTCCAACACCAACTCCACACCCTTTTCTATCGCCAGCGGCGTCAGCTCGGCGAGTTCTTCGCGCACCAGTTCCGTCAGTTGCACAGGCTTGCACACGGGGTTGTTCAGTTGCGGCTCGATGCGCGCCATGGTCAGCAACTGGCTGCCAATCCGCGTGGCGCGGTCCACGCCATTCACCAGAAAATCCAATGCTTCGCGCCGTTGCTCTTCGGTGGCAGCGCTTTGAGCGTTCTGCGCGTGAATGCGCAAAATCGCCAGCGGCGTGCGCAGTTCATGCGCTGCATCCGCGATAAACCGTCGTTCGCGCTCGAGCAGGTCATCCATCTGCACCAACAACCGATTAAGCGCCGTTTGCATCGGTTCCAGATCAGTCGGCAGCGGCTTGAGGTGCAGCGGCTGCAAGGTGTCGGTACTGCGCCCGCGAATTGACATCACCATGGCGCGCAACGGTTTCAGGCCCCAGCCGATGGTCAGCCAGATCAACACGGTCAGTAGCGGCACGCCGATCAGGGTGGGCCAGAGGGTGTGGCGCACGATGCGTTCGATCAGGTCCTGGCGAATGTCGTCGCGCTCGCCCACCCAGATCAGCAAGCCCTGCTGCGGGTCGGCGAGGAGGAAGGCGCACCAGTCGTTGCCGTTATCCATGATGTCGTGGGCGCCGAGGGTAGTCGGCGGCGCAGCCAGCACGGGCGCCTCGGCGGAGCGCACGAGGAGTTGACCGTCGGTGCGCCATACCTGGAAGGTCAGGCGGGTTTCATACGGGTGGGCGACGCCGTCCTCGCCGACGCGGCTCATGGCCTGGTCGAACGCCTGATACAACCTGTCCCAATCCGCTTCGCCGGGGTCGCGTTGGCGCAGTACGCCTTGCAGCAGGCGTGCGCTTTGGGCGAGTTGAGCGTCATAGACTTCTTCGATTTCATGGTGGCTGTCGCGCAGCACCAGCCAGCTGATCAGCGCGTCGCCGAGCAAAATAAACACCAGCACCGGAATAAGAATGCGCGCGCGAACGGAGGTCATGGCTTGAGCGCTAGTACATAGCCGACGCCGCGCACGGTGCGGATCAGTTCGGTGGATAACTTTTTGCGCAGGTTATGGATCAGCACTTCCAGGGTGTTGCTCTCAACCCGGTCCTGCCAACCGTACAGCGCGCGGGACAGGCGCTCGCGGGTCACGACTTTGCCGGGGCGCACCATCAATTGGTGCAGCAGCTGGTATTCCATCGGGGTGACGATGATGTCTAGATCCTGATAACGCACTTGCTGGGTAGCCGGGTCGAGGCTGACGCCAGCGTGCTCCAGCATCGGCTGCGCGCGGCCCTGGCTGCGGCGCAACAGGGCGCGCACGCGGGCTTTGAGTTCTTCGACGTCGAAGGGCTTGATCAGGTAGTCGTCGGCGCCAGCGTCCAGGCCGGCGATACGTTCGGCAGTGCCGTCGCGGGCGGTGAGGATCAGCACCGGCAGGTCGTGCTGCCCGGCGCGCAGTTGCTGCAACAGGTCGAGGCCATCGAGGCGCGGCAGGCCGAGGTCGAGCAGGAGCAAATCGAAGCTTTCAGTGCGCAGTGCGTGCAGGGCGCTGAGGCCATCCTGCAGCCAATCCAGGGTGTAGCCTTCTGCGCCCAATGCCACGCGAATGCCCTGGCCGAGGGCACGATCATCTTCGACTAGGAGTAGGCGCATTGCGGAATCTCTGTAGGAAACGGCGGAATGATGCAGGTTCTGCAGCGGCCCCTTCGGGGAAAGATGTTACGGCGCGTTGCCAACTAAGGTTGCGCTAAGGTTGGTTTTGCACTGTGAAATCTCCCACATCTGCTGAGAGCTTTTCCATGCGCAAAATTCTCCTGCTGTCCCTGATTATCGCCAGCCCCATGGCCCTCGCCGGCCCGCAGTGCACCACCGTCGAACGCTCGCAGTGGCAAGACGAAAAAGCCTTCCAGGACACGCTCAAGGCGCAAGGGTACGAGATCAGCAAGTTCAAGGTCACCGACGGCAACTGCTACGAGATCTACGGCTTCGACAAAGACAAACGCAAGGTCGAGATCTACCACGACCCGGTCACCGGCAAAGCCGTGAAGACTGAGATCAAGGGCTGATGCCAAGCGAATCCCTGCGCCTGTGGGACCCTCTGGTAAGGCTGTTTCATCTATCTATCGCCGGGGTCTTCGTCGCCAACTACTTCTTTAACGAAGCGGGCGACGACTGGCATGTGTGGCTGGGCTACTACGCCATGGCCTGGTTGCTGGTGCGACTGGTGTGGGGGTTCGTAGGACCGCGCAGTGCACGTTGGTCAGATTTCTGGCCATCGCCTGCGCGACTCAGTGCCCATGTGCGTCGGGTGTTGGACGGGCGAGGGCTGCACCGCCTCGGTCATTCGCCCATCGGCGCGCTGGTGATGCTGTTGATGTTGTCGGCGCTGCTGACCCTCGGTATCAGCGGTTTCCTGATGCAGGAAGTCGACGCGTTATGGGGTGCCGACTGGCCGCTGCAAGTCCACGAAACCGCCGCCAATGTGCTGCTGGCTCTGGTCTGCGTGCATGTGCTGGCCGCCGTGTATGAAAGTCTCCAGGTGAAGGACAACCTGCCGTTATCCATGCTCACCGGTCGCAGGAAGCGCCTGCCGGATGAGCGTGCGCAGTAATCCTTTTCCCCAACAGGTTCTCTATGCGCTCCGCCTTACTGATCTGCAGCCTGCTCGCGGTGTTTTTCGCCGCCTGGCAAAGCCATCCGCCGCACGTGCTGGCGCCGTTTGCCCAGGCGAGCCCGAATACCTCCAAGGTCGCGACGGCGCCGCAATACACCAGCCGCTTTGTGTCCTCGCAACTCACCGACTTTGTGCACGCCTCCTCCGTCACCGCCCTGCCCGGCGGCGACTTGATGGCCGTGTGGTTTGCCGGCAGCCGCGAAGGCGCCGCCGATGTGCAGGTGCGCACCGCAAGGTTTGATGCGCGCAGCGGTGAATGGGGCGCCGAGCAGGTGCTGGCCACGCGCGAAAGTACCCGCGACGGCACGCAGCGCTACATTCGCAAACTGGGCAACCCGGTGATTGCGCTGGGGCCGGATAAACGCCTGTGGATGTTTTATGTGTCGGTGTCGGTCGGCGGCTGGGCCACCAGCGCGATCAACGTGATGGTCTCCACTGACCTGGGCGCAAACTGGTCGGCGCCGCGGCAATTGGTGACCTCACCGTTCTTTAATATCAGCACGCTGGTGCGCGCCGCGCCGGTGTTTCACGCCGACGGTTCGATTGGCTTGCCGGTGTATCACGAGTTCATGGGCAAGTTTGCCGAGTACCTGTACTTGAGCCCCGACGGCGCGGTGATCGACAAATTCCGCATCAGCCGTGGCAAGCACTCCCTGCAGCCGACCATCGTGGCGCAGGACGGCCAGCGCGCCGTGGCGATGTTGCGCTACGCCGGCGAAACCCATCACCGCGTGCTCGCCAGCCGCACCATCGATGCCGGGCAAACCTGGAGTGAGCCGTACCCGCTGGCGCCGGCCAACCCCAATTCATCCCTCGCGGCAGTGGCTACTGAGGATGACGGTTTGCTGGTGGCCCTCAACGACCTGCAAGACGGTCGCTTCAAGCTCAGCCTCTACGGCACCAACGCCCAGTTCAGCCAATGGCGTACGGTGGTGGAACTGGACCAGTCGCCCGACCCGCTCGGCCAGCCGTTCTCCCACGAGGCTTACAAAGAAATCATCGGCGAGGGCTTTCGCGCCTCCAGCGGCGCCAAGCGTCTGCCACTGGAACAACGCTTTCTGAGCAACCTGGATTACCGCGTGTGCAAACCGCGCGGCTGTGATTTCGAGTACGAGTACCCGTATTTCAGCCGCAGCCCGGACGGCATGTACCACGTGGTGTACTCGTGGAATAACACCTTTATCAAACATGTCAGCTTCAACGAAGCCTGGCTGGCGGAGCATTTGTGATGGTTTCTGTGTGGCAGGCCCATTTGAGTTTTGTGCTGCTGGGGTTTGTGCTCTTAAGCCTGTTTCGCTTTACCGCGCCGTGGCGGCCGTGGTTGCTGCCGATGCTGGTGGCGCTGAGTTTTATCCCGGTGAATGAACTGCCGTTGGCGGCGTACGTGCGCAGCTTTACCGATGACCTGGCGATCAGCACTTTGGTGTTGCTGGCGTGGGTGACGCTGTGCCGATTGGGCGTGGTGCAGCCGGTTAATCGCCCACATCAAGTGCAACTTCTGGTGCTGTTTGGCACGCTGAGCCTGCTGCTGTATCCGGCCACGATGGGCCTGACGTATTACGACCCTTACCGCTGGGGCTTCAACCCGCGGCCGATGATTGTGCTGGTGGGCGCGGCGGCTTTACTGCTGCTCTGGCTGCGCAACACGTTGACGGTGTGGATGCTGGCAGTGGGCACCCTGGCCTTCGCGCTGCGGCTCAAGGCGTCGGAGAACTATTGGGATTACCTGATCGATCCGCTCCTGGCGAGCTACTGCGTAGTCGCCGGGTTAATGCAACTCAACCTGTGGGAGCGGGCTTGCTCGCGAAAGCGGCGTGTCAGGTAACAACGCTGGCACTGATAAACCGCCTTCGCGGGCAAGCCCGCTCCCACATTGGAGTGGCGTCGTTTTGGAAATTGGGAGGGGTCAGTGATGGCGATCCGCTCCCGACGGGCTACTGCGTAGTCACTGGTTAACGCGATCCAAACTGTGGGAGCTGGCTTGCCTGCGAAGGCGGCTTATCAGGCGACAACGCTGGCACTGATAGACCGCTTTCGCGAGCAAGCCCGCTCCCACATTGGATTGGCGTCGTTTTGGAGGTTGGGCAGGAGGATCAAATGGGGTCGATCCGCTCCCGACGGGCTACTGCGTAGTCACTGGTTAACGCAATCCAAACTGTGGGAGCTGGCTTGCCTGCGAAGGCGGCGTGTCAGGCAACAACGCTGGCACTGATAAACCGCTTTCGCGGGCAAGCCTGTTCCCTCATTTGCTGTGTGGTGTTTGTGAGATTGAGTAGAGGTCAATGATGGGTGTGTTGCAATCACGCCGCCTGCGCTACGGCGTGGGCGCGATCGGGTTGGTGTTTGCGTTGCTGGCGGCTTTGCGGCTGGTGTTTTTGATCAGCTTTTCCGGTCTGGATTTAAACACCCCGGCGCTGGCGGAAACCCTGGGCATCGGCCTGCGTTTCGACCTGCGCCTGGCCGTGCTGATCATGTTGCCACTGGCCGTGCTGGCCTGGCTCCCACGCTGGAACCTCACCACCCTGCCCGCCCTGCGCTGGCTGGCGCGCGGCTATCTGGTCGTGGCCCTGGCCGTGGTCGGCCTGGTGTACATCATCGACTTCGGCCACTACGCCTACCTCGGCGTGCGCATCAACGCGACCGTGTTGCGCTACCTGCAAGACGCACAGATTTCGCAACAGATGGTGTGGGAAACCTACCCGGTGCTGTGGATAACCGCCTGCTGGCTGGCCGCCGTGGCGCTGTGGGTATGGGCGTTGGTGTGCCTGGAGCGATTGACCCTGGATCGCGAACCCACAGTCATCGGCAAATGGGCCGTGGCTTCCGTGGCCGTAGTCGGGGTTGTCGCCGTGCTGCTGGCCCTGCTCGGCCGCGTGGCCAACCTCAACCTGGAAAACCCGGTGCCTCTGCGCTGGAGCGATGCGTTTTTTTCCGGCAACAGCCAGGTTGCCGCCGTGGGCCTGAACCCGGTGCTGTTTTTATACGACACGCTCAAGGTCGGCCAAGCGCAATTCGATGAAGCCACAGTGCGCAAGCATTACCCGCAAATAGCCGAGTATCTGGGCGTTGACCAGCCCGATCCGCAACAACTTAATTTCACCCGCGAACAAGGCGTGCAACCTTATCGCCTGCAAGGCGAGCGCCCGCCCAATGTGATTTTCGTGATGCTTGAATCCCTCGGCACCAGCGCCGTCGGTGCCTACGGCAACCCGCTGAACCCCACGCCGAACCTGGACACGTTGGCAACGCAAAGCTGGTTCTTCAAACACTTCTACGTGCCCGTCACCGGCACCGCCAAAACCGTGTGGGCGAGCATCACCGGCGTGCCCGATGTGACCCGCCAGGAGACCGCCACGCGCAACCCGCTGATCACGCGGCAGCACACGCTGATCAACGCGTTCGAGGGCTACCAGAAGTTCTACATGATCAACGGCAACGCTGGCTGGGCGAATATCAATGCGTTGATCCGCCAGAGCATCGATGACGTGCAGCTGTTTGATGAAAGCTACTGGCGCTCACCGCGAGTGGACGTGTGGGGCATCTCTGACCTGGACCTGTTCAAGGAGGGCGACCAACTGCTGCGCGCCGTGCCCAAGGACAGGCCGTTCTTCGCTTACGTGCAAACCTCCGGCAACCATCGCCCGTTCACCATTCCCAAGCAGAACGACGGCTTCCAGGTCCGTGACGTGACCCTGGAGCAAGCCCAGGCTTCTGGCTCGCGCAGCGTCGAGCAGTACAACGCAGTGCGTTTGCTGGACTTCAACATCGGCCGCTTGATGGACATCGCCAAGGCCGGCGGCTGGTACGACAACAGCATTTTTGTGTTCTTCGGCGACCACAACACCCGCATCAGCCAGATCCCGCACATGCCGCCGGCCTTCGAGCAACTGGGTCTGGAAAGCAACAACGTGCCGTTGCTGATCCACGCGCCGGGCCTGCAACCACGGGTGATTGAAGAGGCGGTGGGCCTGGCGGATTTGTTGCCGACAGTGGCCGGCATGGCAGGCGTCCCCTTTCGCACTGGCGCGATGGGCCGCGACATCCAGCAGCCGGCACGGGAAGGCGAACGTGTGGTGCCGCTGGTGTTGCACGAGGGCACGTTCCCGATTATCGGCGGCGTGACCCAGGACTTCCTGTTGCAGATGCAACACGACGGCAGTTCACCAACCCTGCATGACCTGGCGTCGCCAACACCTCGCGAAGACGTGGCCGAGCAGCACCCCGAAGAGTTTCAGCGCCTGCAGGGCCTGACGCGCGGGCTGCATGAAAGTGCGCGGTTGATGCTGTTCAGGAACGTGCGCGAGTGATCATTTGGGCTGGAAGGTTTCGAGGTAGGCCAGGATGTTTTCAATCTTTTCCGGGTCGCTGATGCCCCAGAAAATCATGCGCGTGCCGCTGACGACTTTTTTGGGCGCCTCGATATAGGCGGCGAGTTTGTCGCGGGTCCAGACCACGCCGGAGTTTTTCATCGCGTCGGAGTACTGGTAGTCCGTGGTGGTGCCGGCAGGGCGGCCGATGATGCCGTTAAGCTGCGGGCCGAAGCCGCCGCGCGCGCCTTCGCCGATGCTGTGGCAGCCGCCGCAGGTCTTGCTGAAAAGCTTGCCGCCCGCCTCGGCATCGCCTGCCGCTAAAGCCGGGGCGGTGGTGAGAATCAGGGCGAGGGTCAATAAAGCGTGCTTCATGAAGGCTCCACATCAGGCAACGGTGGGGCGATTATGCCTGCAAGCGCACTGTGCCGCTGCGGGCAACGCCTTGCTACCCGCTCTAAACCGACCATCCATCGCCCGGAATATATCCAATCGAACCTATTCACGCCCGCCCCACTCCACCTTACTGAACCCTGATGGTGGAGTAAGGATCATGGCTCAGCCATCGATTTTAGTGCTGGAAGACGACGAGATCATTCGCTCGTTAATGGTGGATGTACTGGAGGATTTCGGGGCGCACGTCACGTCATTTCCTTCGGCGGATGAAGGGATGATTTACCTGGAGCGCGGCGACGACCCCGTGGATCTGATTGTCAGTGATATCCAGATGCCCGGTTTGCTCAATGGTTATGACTTGAGCAAGGTGGTGGCGCATCGCTGGCCGTCTGTGCCCGTGGTGCTGACCTCCGGCAATACCAAGCTGGCGGCGCAGTTGGGCGGTTCCGTGCGTTTTTTACCCAAGCCATGGAGCGCCGAACACCTGGTTGAGTGCGTACAAACGGCGCTGAGCCAACAGGGTATGTCCCTGCACTGATATCGTCGCGATATCACAAAAACGAACTTGAGGTGCTTTTCCGTGGTCATTAATCACGCAAGGAGTGACTTTTCTGATCCGCCGGTCTGCCTTTTCGCCTAGTGCGCACAGGTGATGGCAATGAGTTGTGTAGAATCGTCGCCCATTTACAGCGTCATTCATGGCCGGAAGGCCCACAGTTCGAGCTCATTGAATGCATTCACAG
Organism: Pseudomonas sp. 14P_5.3_Bac1; assembly: GCF_025466135.1. Lineage (NCBI taxonomy): Bacteria > Pseudomonadati > Pseudomonadota > Gammaproteobacteria > Pseudomonadales > Pseudomonadaceae > Pseudomonas > Pseudomonas sp. 14P_5.3_Bac1. Next base: position 239,023 of record NZ_JANLOF010000081.1, read on the forward strand.
GCCCCTGACGTCAGTGCGCCCTCATTGCTGGAAGCGTTACGTTCAGGCACCGCCCTGCTGCATGTAGCGCTGGAAAAACGCCTGCCGTTTTTCTCCGAGCGTCTGGATGCCGCGTGGTACCAGCGCTTGCTTCAGGCGTACTACGGTTTTTATGAGCCAATGGAATCGGCGCTGTATGACAGTGGTTTGATCCCCGATGGATTCGATACGTCATTGCGTGTGAAAACGCCTACACTCCTGCACGATCTTTACGCCCTTGGCCTGACTGACGACGCCATCAGTGCCCTGCCGCGTTGCACCAGCCTGCCACTGTTCGATACCTCCGCCGCCTGCCTCGGTGCCCTCTATGTACTGGAAGGCGCGACCCTGGGTGGCCAATTGCTGCGCCGGGAAATGGCCCAGCGCCTGGGCATCGACGCCGAACACGGCGGCGCGTTTCTCAATGTGTACGGCGCCGAGACCGGTCGACGCTGGAAAGACTTTCTCGATTACCTGAGCCGCCAACCCCTCGATGCGCACGCCAAACAGCGCGCAGTGCAGGCAGCTTGTTCGACATTCAGCGGCTTCGAGCATTGGCTCGTCAGCCAGGAGGTACTGCTATGAAACCCGAAGATTTTGAAGAGCTGCTTGCCAACTGTGCCGACGAACCCATCCGCACCCCCGGCGCGATACAGCCCCATGGTGTGCTGCTGACGTTGTCAGAGCCGGAGCTGCACATCATTCAGGTCAGCGCCAACGTCGGCAGCCTGTTCGGTCACACGCCCGAGCCGCTGCTGGGTCAGCCGCTGCACAGGTTGATCGGCGCCGAACATGCTCAAGCCGTGCAGGCCATGGCTGAACACAACACGTTTTTAGATGCGCCAGCGCTGCATGTCACCTTCAATGGCGCGCAATTCGAAGGCCTGCTGCACCGCCATCAAGCGGTGCTGGTGCTGGAATTCGAACCACGCCTGGAAGATTTCAAACCGCGAGCCCTCAATGGTCGCACCAGCGATCTGGGCAAGATGCTGCAACGCCTGCAGGCAGCGAAAACCCTGCAAGCGCTGTACGAAATCAGCGTGAATGAAATCCAGGCCATGACCGGCTACGACCGAGTGCTGATCTACCGCTTCGAAGAGGAAGGCCATGGCCAGGTGATCGCCGAAGCCTCGGCGCCGTCCATGGAGCTGTTCAACGGGCTGTTCTTTCCGGCGTCCGACATCCCCGAGCAGGCCCGCGAGCTGTACCGCACCAACTGGCTGCGCATCATCCCAAATGCCGCTTATGAGCCCGTGCCGTTGCTGCCCAAGCTGCGCCCGGACACCGGCCAACCGCTGGACCTGAGCTTTGCGACCCTGCGCAGCGTGTCGCCGATTCACTGCCAGTACATGCAGAACATGGGCGTGCTGTCGTCCATGAGCATCTCCTTGATGGCAGGCGACAAGCTCTGGGGCCTGATCAGTTGCGGTAACCGCGAGCCACTGTTGGTGCCCAATGACCTGCGCCTGGCCTGCCAAACCATCGGCCAGGTGCTGTCGTTGCAGATCAGCGCCATGGAAGCCCTGGACCTGAGCCGCCAGCGCGACGAAAAAGTCGAGGCCCTGGCCCTGCTTGATCGCGCGATGAAAGCGTCCGAACAAAACGTGTTCGACGGCCTGGCCCAGCAGCCGCAAGTCCTGATGGACCTGACGCTGTCGGGCGGCGTGGCAATCATTGAGGACAAACAGTTGCACCGTTACGGCAACTGCCCGCAGCCCGAGCAGATTCGCGCGCTGCACGCATGGCTGCAAGCCAGCGGCGAACCGGTGTTTTCCAGCCACAACCTGACCTCGGTGTACCCGCCGGCCGCCGAGTTCCAGCACGTGGCCAGTGGCGTGTTGGCCATGAGCCTGCCAAAGCCTGTGGATAACGGCGTGCTGTGGTTTCGCCCGGAAGTGAAAGAGAACATCAACTGGAGCGGCAATCCGGACAAGCCGTTGAATCTGGAAGAGTCAGACGCCGGCTTGCGCCTTCGCCCTCGGACCTCGTTTGAAATCTGGAAAGTGGAAATGGCCGGCATCTCCACCAAATGGAGCCATGGCGACCGTTTTGCTGCCAACGACCTGCGCCGTTCAGCCCTGGAAAATGACCTTGCCCGCCAAGTGTTGCGCGAACAGCAAGCCGTACGCGCGCGTGATGACCTGGTGGCGGTGGTGTCCCACGACCTGCGTAACCCGATGACCGTTATCTCGATGCTCTGCGGCATGATGCAAAAGGCGTTCAGTTCCGAAGGCCCGCACACCTCGCGACGTATTTCTTCGGCGATCGACACCATGCAACAGGCCGCAGGGCGCATGAACGTGCTGCTGGAAGACTTGCTCGACACCTCGAAAATCGAGGCGGGCCGTTATGTGGTCAAGCCGGTGGTGCTGGACGTCAGCCAGATGTTTGAAGAAGCCTATGCCCTGCTCGCGCCGCTGGCGATGGAGAAAGGCATTGAACTGTCGTTCAACGCAGAACCGGGGTTGCAGATCAACGGGGACCCTGAGCGTCTGTTCCAGGTGTTGTCGAACCTCATCGGCAACGCCATCAAGTTTACCCCGCGCCAGGGGAACATCGGCGTGAGCGCCATGAGCAATGACGAAGAGATCGTATTTTCGGTGCGCGATTCCGGTGAAGGCATTGCGCCTGAACAGTTACCGCATGTGTTTGATCGCTACTGGACCCAGACCGAAAACAACCCGACCGGCAGCGGGTTGGGGCTGTACATCACTCAGGGCATCGTTCAGGCCCATGGCGGGCAAATCGACGCGCACAGTGAAGTCGGCCGGGGCAGCGAGTTTCGCTTTACGGTGCCCAAGGGGATCGAGGGGTCACACCCCTGACAGCGGCAAGTGGACTTGATGTGGCGAGCGTGCTTGCTCTCCACATCAGGCCGGCTGGCTAAACCCGCAACATACCACCCTGGCCGCGACGGGTTGGTGGCCGGTAGCCTTGTCATGTTTTGACTCAACGCGTGTATAGCCGCGCCAGCCGAGGCTTTGTAAGTTCTGTGCGCGTTCACAACGCGACAACACTTCCCTGGCCTTACCGAGCACACCCAATGGATTTTTTTCTCAGCGCTAACTTGAACTACATCAACACCATCCAGCTGATCAACGCCGCGCCTGCGCCACAACCGCCGAAGCCAAGCCTCGATCAGGCGTCGGCCATAGGCCTGAGCGGCGCAAATACCCCAGACAAGAACAACCGCTCCGGCAACCTGGAAAGCCTGGGCAAGGGCAATCTGCTCTAGCCTGTGAAAGGCGGGGCAAGCCATCCCGCCCCGCCATCCCTTAACAAAACACTGACATCCGCTGGGTTAACCTGCCGGCCTTTCCTGCACAGAGTCCTCATTCCTATGCTTGAAGCAGGCACACTGCCCGCCGTTCTTGCCGGGCCGCTGTTACGGCGGCTGGAGCCTCGCCGCCTGGTGTTGTGGCTGGTGGCAAACCGTGAACTGTCGCCGACCTTGAGGCTGCACGTTGCCGAACACAGCCGCGATATCCGCCTGGATCAGGGCCAGTGCCAAGTCGTGCCGGTGGGGCGCCACGCCTTCATCCACCTGATCGACGTGGCGCTGGACGACGCCCTGCCGTTGGACGTGCTCATCGGCTATGACCTGCTGATCGACAACCTGGGCATCGCCGAATGGGCGCCGCACCTGCTGTATGCCGACGCCCGGCAGCCGAACTTCGTGCTGCACAGCCGTATCCGCCAGTTGGTACACGGTTCCTGCCGCAAACCGCACCACCGAGCCGACGACGGCTTGCTGTGCGTCGACCGCCTGCTGGCCGAGGCACACACGCCGACAGAACGCCCGGCCTTGCTGATGATGAGCGGTGACCAGATCTACGCCGACGATGTCGCCGGCCCGATGCTGCGCGCGATTCATGCGCTGATCGCGCGACTGGGCCTGTTTGACGAATACTTGGAAGGTGCGGTGGTGACTGACAGCGCCAGCCTCTACGGGCATCGCGCCAGCTATTACCATCGCGCCGACCTGCTCCCGGCGCTGGACAGCAACGAGACCCTGCGCGAGCGGTTTTTTGGTGGCGTAAAGAAACCGATTTTCACCAGCAGCACGGCCGACAATCACCTGGTGAGCTTTGCCGAGGTGATCGCGATGTACCTGCTGGCGTGGTCGCCCACGCCCTGGCAGTTGATCACGCCACAACCTCCGCAACTGAGCGTCGAGGAACAGCAGCGTTATGCCCGCGAGCAGGTGCCTATTGATCAATTCCGACAAGGGTTGCCGGGCGCCGCACGGGTCTTGGCTCATCTGTCGACGCTGATGATCTTCGACGATCACGACATCACCGACGACTGGAACCTCAGTGCCCAATGGGAAGAAACCGCCTACGGCCACCCGTTCTCCAGGCGCATTATCGGCAATGCCCTGCTCGCCTACCTGCTGTGCCAGGGTTGGGGCAACCAGCCGGATGTGTTCGCTGAGCTGCTGAGCCAAACCCAGGCACTGGCCACCCAGGTTAAAGGCAACCACCTGGACGCCGGCCTGCAAGATGACCTGCTGGCGGCGCTGTTGAAATTCCAGCACTGGCATTACGTACTGCCCACCACACCGGCCCTGGTAGTGCTCGACACCCGTACCCGCCGCTGGCGCAGCGAGTTCACCCTCAAGCAGCCCTCTGGCCTGCTGGACTGGGAAGCCTTGAGTGAGCTGCAACAGGAACTGCTGGACCACCCCTGCGCCATCATCGTCTCGCCCGCGCCGGTCTTTGGCGTCAAGCTGATCGAAACCGTGCAGAAGGTGTTCAGTTGGTGTGGCTACCCGCTGCTGGTAGACGCTGAAAACTGGATGGCCCATCGCGGCGCCGCCCAGGTAATCCTCAACATCTTCCGCCACTCGCGCACGCCGGGTAACTACGTGATCCTCTCGGGCGACGTGCATTACTCGTTCGTCTACCAAGTGCTGATCCGCTACCGCAACGGCGGGCCGAGCATCTGGCAGATCACCAGCAGCGGCATCAAGAACGAGTTCCCCCCACGCCTGCTGGAATGGTTCGACCGCCTGAACCGCTGGCTCTATTCACCGCGCTCACCGCTCAACTGGTTCACGCGCCGCCGTACCATGCAGGTAGTGCCCCATATTCCGGAACATGCCGAAGCGGGCGAACGGCTGTGGAATTCGGCGGGCATCGGTCAGGTGTTTTTCAACGACCACGGCCAACCGGAGGCGATTTACCAGCACAACGCCGATGGAAAGCCTCGGACGAGGATGCTGGCGCCGGAGTAAGTTTTCTTACACATGCAAAACCACGCTCGCACTCACTCTGCGGAAAATTCATAACCACCTGTTTTTGCTGTAATTTTCTGCAAAGCTTCGACATCCATCGCTCACAAAAAAAGTGCCAGGCTCTGACCGCTCTTCGCGAAAAGCTTCATCAATCGCCGATTGCCGTATGAACCTATTTTGGTGCACTCTTGTGAACGACTTACCTCTCATGTTGAGCGTCGCGTTTTTCCGAACGCAGGCTGGCAACGAGCCCGTGCGTGAATGGCTGCTGGAACTGCCAAGGGAGTCACGCAGACTCATAGGCATTGACATCAAAGCAGTCCAGATTGGATGGCCGCTGGGAATGCCGCTGGTTCGAAAGCTGGAGCACAGCCTTTGGGAAATACGAAGTGACCTCAATGAGAACATTGCACGGGTCATTTTTACGTTAGTTGACCGCGAAATTGTGTTGCTGCACGGCTTTATCAAAAAGAGCCAGAAAACGACGTCAGTGGACCTGAACACCGCGAGGCGTCGTAAAAGCAAGCTTTGAGGGACCACCATGAATAAACATATCGGCTCCAACTTCGATGATTTTCTAAGTGACGATGGGCTCATAGAAGAAGTGTCCGCTGCCGCATTGAAGCGTGTTATCGCCTGGCAGTTGGCGCAAGCAATGAAGGCGCAGAAAGTCAGCAAGAAAGCGCTGGCAGAACGTATGCACACCAGCCGCACTGCTGTGGATCGGGCGCTGGATCAAAACGATGCCGGCATGACTCTGGCAACCCTGGCAAGTGCCGCAAGAGCGTTGGGCCAGCGGGTAGAAGTGCGGCTTTTACCGAACGCCAATACATGACCGGTGATGACGTGAAAACCGGTCCACGTAAATCCAGCATAGGTGGCTCATAGCCATACATCTAAAGCAGCACACCCGCCCTATTCAAACCGCGCAAGTCCCGATGTACAGTAGCGCCAGCCACGGAGTATCGGCGTCAACGAAGACTGGCCTTACAAACCAGCACACGCAGGGAAGCGCAAAGATGGGCGATAACTCCGGCAATAAACCGCTGCGCAATGACTTTTCCGAACTCAACGCCGACATGTTGCACGCCGTCATGGAACTGGTCAGCGACGGCATCTGGGACTGGAACGCCAATACCGGCTTCGTCTACCGCAACCCCGGTTGGTACGAAATGCTGGGTTACCCCCGCCACTCCCTGGAAAACACTGTGTTCACCTGGGAGAACGTGATCCACGCCGAGGATTACCCGCGCGTGATGGCCGTGTTTGATGACTACATCAACCAGCGCGCCCCCCATTACCAGGCCGAGTACCGCTGCCGAAAAGAAGACGGCAGCTACCTGTGGATCGAAGACCGGGGCTACGTCATTGCACGTAACCCTGACGGCTCGGTAGCCCGCATGGTCGGCGCCCACCGCGATATTCACACCTGCAAGAACTCCATCGAACAGCTGCAAAAGCGTAACCAATCGCTGGAGGCTCTGGTGGCCGAACGCACCCGTGAATTGTCTCGGGTCAATCAGCAACTGCAATTGCAGCTGGATGAGAACCGCTCCCTGGCCGAACAGGACGCCCTGACGCGTATCGCCAACCGTTATCGCCTGGAAAAAGTGCTGCTGGAGGAGTGTGAGCGTGCCGAGCGCTTCCGCGTGCCACTGGCATTGGTGGCCATGGATATCGATGACTTCAAGCCGATCAATGACCAACACGGCCACGGCGTCGGCGACAAGACCCTGATTCGGGTGGTGGAAAACCTGGAAGCCTGTGTGCGTCCCGGTGATTTGCTCGCGCGCTGGGGCGGTGACGAATTTATGGTGGTGCTGCCCAAAAGCACCCTCGATTCGGCCAAGCAACTGGCCGAAAGCGTGCGGCAGAAGGTCACCGAAATACCCGCCGTGGGTGATTTCAAAGTGACCCTGAGCCTGGGTGTGGTCGAACGTCGTATGGGTGAGGACCCTGCCGCCTTGATGGCACGCGCCGATCAAGCGCTGTATCGGTCCAAGGCGGCGGGAAAGGACGTGGTGTCGGAGTAAATACGGCGACTCCACTGGCTTGGCGTGATCAGCGCACTGGTGGCGCGTACTGGATGCCGCCGTTGCTCCACAAGGCATTGAGCCCACGCTTGATCTTCAACACGCTGCCCTGGCCGATATTGCGCTCGAACACTTCGTCATAGTTGCCCACTTGCTTGACGATCTGCACCACCCAGTCCTTGCGCAGTTTCAAATCTTTGCCGTAATCGCCGTCGGCACCCAGCAGCCGCGCAACGTCGGGGTTCTTGCTGGATTTGGCCTGCGCTTCGACGTTCTGCGAGGTGATGCCCATTTCCTCGGCATTGAGCATGGCGAACAGCGTCCATTTGACGATGCTGAACCACTCGTCATCACCCTTGCGCACCAGCGGCCCGAGTGGCTCCTTGGAGATCACTTCGGGCAGCACCACAAACTCATCCGGGTGAGCCATCTTGATGCGCTGCGCGTACAAGCCCGACTGGTCGGTGGTCAGCACATCGCAGCGCCCGGCTTCGAGGCCCTTGGCGCTTTCGTCGGCGGTATCGAAGGTGATTGGCGTGTACTTCATGCCGTTGGTGCGAAAGTAATCCGAGACATTGAGTTCGGTGGTGGTGCCGGCCTGGATGCAGATGGTTGCGCCGTCGAGTTGCTTGGCGCCGGTCACCCCCAGCTTGTTGTTGACCAGAAAACCGATGCCGTCGTAATAGGTGACGCCGGTGAACACCAGGCCCATGCCCGAATCACGCGAACTGGTCCAAGTGGTGTTGCGTGAGATCAGGTCGATTTCGCCGGACTGCAGCGCGGTAAAACGCTCTTTGGCCGTCAACTGGCTGAACTTCACTTTTGAGGCGTCGCCGAACACCGCCGCGGCGACGGCGTGACACACGTCTACATCGATGCCGGTCATTTTACCGGTGGCGTCCGGCACGCCGAAGCCCGGCAAACCGTCACTGACGCCGCACTGGATAAAGCCTTTTTTCTGGATTGCGTCGAGGGTCACGCCGGCGTGGGCACTGCCCGCCAGGCCCACGACCGCAGCAGCGGTGAGGGCGGCCAAGGTGGTCTTGAGGTTGTTCATGCGAGGCACTCCCTGTCGATCTTTATTATTCGGCGCCGCACAGCCCGCGCCGGTTTATAGTGTGGCCGCGCAGTATCGACGGCTTTACGCCCCTGTCACAAACGACCTTTAGGCAAAGGCTCCTTCCGATTTGGAATGAACTGCATGATCTCTAAACGCTTGACCCCTTCGATGACCGCCCTGCAGTGCTTCGAAGCCGCCGCCCGCCACCTGAGTTTCACCCGCGCCGCCCAAGAGCTGCACCTGACCCAAAGTGCCGTGAGCAAGCAGGTCGCGCAACTCGAAGAGATGCTCTGCCACAACCTGTTCGAGCGCGTGCGCCAGCGTCTCTATCTGTCGCCAGCGGGCTCGCTGTACCTCGCCGAGGTCCACAAGATTTTGACTCAGGTGGACATTTCCAGCCGGTACATCCTCACCTACGGCGGCGAGACCGAAGTGCTGCGCATCGCCACCCAGCCGACCTTCGGCGACCGCTGGCTGGTGCCCAAGCTCAAGGATTTTGCGGCCAGACATCCGAACATCCACCTGGATGTGCGCAACGAGCTGGAGCCCTTCGACGTGTTGCAGGCCAAGGCCGATATTGCGTTTTTCTTCGGCCAGGGCTCCTGGCCGGGGGCGACGTGCATCGAGCTGTTTCGCGAGGCCGTGGTGCCGGTCTGTGCGCCGGGGTTTGTCGCCGAGGGCAGCGATGCCTCCTCGCGCCACACCTTGCTGCAATGCACGTCACGCCCGCAAGCCTGGCATGAGTGGTTTCTGGAACAGGGCCTGCATTCGCAGAACAGCTACCACGGGCCGCGTTTCGACACGTTCTACATGTGCATTCGCGCAGCGCAGTCGGGCTACGGCGTGGCGTTGGTGCCGCAGTACCTGGTGGCCGAAGAGTTGGCCAATGGCAGCCTGATGACGCCTTGGGATTACACGATGCCCAGCGCCGGCGCGCACTTTATCGCGCACGCCGAACACGCCGGCGAGATCCCTAAAGTAAAAGCATTCTTGAACTGGATGGTCGACTACTTAAAAGCACATCCCGACTTTTAATAATGACCCGGCGACTTTATTTCGTTTGCGGCAAGGCCGGGCGCGCGGCTTAGATAAAAAGACGCCCGCCATTGCCGAGTCCGAGATTCATGAGCCGCGAAACCATCAGCCAGTCGATTTCCATCGTTCACCCCATCAGCCTCAGCCACGGCAAGAACGCCGAGGTCTGGGACACCACGGGCAAGCGCTACATCGATTTTGTCGGCGGCATCGGCGTGCTCAACCTCGGGCATTGCCACCCCGGCGTGGTCGAGGCGATTCGGGAGCAGGCCACCAAACTGACCCACTACGCGTTCAACGCCGCCCCTCACGCGCCCTACATCGAACTGATGGACCGTCTTACCGCGTTTATGCCGGTGGATTACCCGGTGAGCGGCATGCTCACCAACAGCGGTGCGGAAGCGGCGGAAAACGCTTTGAAGATTGTGCGCGGCGCCACCGGCCGCACAGCGGTGATCGCGTTCGACGGTGCCTTTCACGGCCGTACCCTGGCCACGCTCAACCTCAATGGCAAGGTAGCGCCCTACAAGCAAAAGGTCGGCGTATTGCCTGGGCCGGTGTACCACCTGCCCTACCCCAGCGCTGATAACGGCGTGAGTTGTACCGAAGCACTCAAGGCCATGGACCGCCTGTTCAGCGTGGAAATCGACGTTGAGGACGTGGCCTGTTTCATCATCGAACCCGTGCAGGGCGAAGGCGGTTTCCTGGCCCTGGACGTCGAATTCGCCCAGGCCTTGCGACGTTTCTGTGATGAGAAAAACATCCTGCTGATTGCCGACGAAATCCAGTCAGGCTTCGGGCGCACCGGCCAGCGCTTCGCCTTCTCGCGCCTTGGAATTGAACCGGACTTGATCCTGCTCGGCAAAAGCATCGCCGGCGGCGTGCCATTGGGCGCGGTGGTCGGGCGCAAAGCCTTGCTCGACACCTTGCCCAAAGGCGGCCTGGGCGGCACCTACTCCGGCAACCCGATTGCGTGCGCGGCCGCATTGGCCACGCTGGACGCGATGACGGACGCACACCTGAAAACCTGGGGTTCATACCAGGCCGAAGCCATCGTCAGCCGTTATGAACAATGGCGTGCGCAAGGTGTGCCCTATCTGGGTCGCCTGACCGGCGTCGGTGCCATGCGCGGCATCGAGCTGGCCAATGCCGACGGCACGCCCGCGTCCAGGCAACTGACCCAACTGCTGAGCCTGGCGCGGGACGCGGGGCTGCTGCTGATGCCCAGCGGCAAGTCGCGACACATCATCCGCCTGCTGGCACCGCTGACCACCGAGCCCTCGGTGCTGGAGGAAGGCCTGGATATTCTCGAGGCCTGTCTCAAGCAGCTGACTTAGTAGCGCGCATCGGCGGGCTTGCCGCCGTTGGGCCAGTCTTTGACCTTGTCCGGGAAATCCGGGCGCGGTTGGCCGGAGAAATACGCCGCGACGTCGGTGAAGTACTACTTCAGCTACCAGCAGGCAACGCATCCGCTGTTTTTGAACACGCCAGCGATGCCGGTGGCGGTGGGCGGTGTGTCGGGATTTACCGTTGGTCTGTTCTGTGGACGCGCCCAGCGGCTGCAGCGGGCGCTGACGGCGTTGCGCCGCGACAAGGGCATTGTGCTGCCTTGACCTGATCACCCTCCCCGCTGAAAATGCGCGACGCTTTTTTGTCCCGTTTACTGAAGTAGTGAAATTTCAATGTCCGATTCTTACACCGAACACTCCACCGAAGAATCCGTAACAGCCCTGCAGTCCAAAGCTGAATACGAAAACGCCATCAATCTTTCACAGCATGTGCCTGCGGCCAAGATCATCAGCGAGATGGTGCTGGACGCATTCCACACTTCCAAGGAAAGCGACCAGATCCGCGAATTGCGCGTGGCCATCCGCCAGGCCCACGACGCCTTCGACGACGACAAGGCCTACGACCTGATGGGCCAGCTCAAGCAACTCAAGGATGCCGAGGCCGCCGACAACATCGCCCTGGAGGATCTCAGCAGCAAGTTCTCGATCAGCCGCATTCTGTCCAGCTTCAAGGACGACCCCGAGTTCCAGGAACTGGTCTATGGCCTGGCCCTGAAGGTGCTGAACCAGTCTCACCAGGCCATCAGCAACCCCAGCGCCGGCAAGAGCAAGGCAGCACGCGCGAAGAAGGAAGCCGAAGTGTTTGTGATCAGCAAGGATGGCATCAGCGTCACCCTGCCACTGCGTACACCTCGCTCCAAGTTGAACGTTGACCGTGAGGCGCTGGAATTCCTGGGCTTTACGTTCGTGGGTGAAGGCAACGAAGCGGAACTGGAAACTGAAACCTTCGTCGACAACAGCGGCGTAGAGCAGCCGGTCACGCGCAAAAGCATCGTGACCGCGCTGCAACAACAAAGCGCCTTTGACGGTTACGCCATCACTGCGCAATAAGTGCGCGCAGGGTCACCAGGGCCTGCTCAACCTGGGCCTGGGTGACATGCCGGCCCACCGAGGCGCGCACGAAATGCGTCGCGCCGAGGTCCTTCAACAGCAGCGGTGTATGAGCGGCAGTGCCCGCCCACAGGTTGAGCCCCAGCTCGCGGGCCTGGCTGACAAACGCCTTGGCCGACAGGTTGTGCGGCACGAACGAGACAATCCCGGTCTGCTGGAACTGATCACACAGCAGCGTCAACTGCGGCAGGCGCCGTAGCTCTTGCGCCAGCAGCGCGTAGGGCTCGGTGCTCACCTTTGCTGCGACCTGCGCGTATTCACTCAACGCGGTGTGCAACCCCACTAACGCTGAAAAGCTCTTTTCTGCAATTTCCAGCACCCGAGCCCCGGACACCTCGATCCGATTGACCTGGCCATCCGTGCTGGCCGCGTGCAAGTCAGCGAAATTCAACACCAACTGGCTGAGCAGGCGTGGCGACACGTAGGCGATCCCACTGCCACGCGGCCCACAGAGAAACTTGCGGCCCGCGCCGGTCAACAAATCACAATGGATATCCCGCACGTCCAGCGGCAATTGCCCCAGCGACTGGCACGCGTCCACCACATACAGCGTGTTCGACTCTTTAAGCAGCGCGCCCAGGGCTTCCACCGGGTTGATCACGCCGCAGCACGACGGCAAGTGCGACACGCTGACCAGGAACACATCGTCGTCCAGATGACGTCGCACCCATTCCAGGTCCAGCGGGCTGGTGGCGGTGGTCGGGATCACTTCAACGCGAATATCGCGCGACAGCTTGAGGTAGTTGAAAAAGATCAGGTTCGCGGCGTACTCCGAGGTCGACACCCACACGCGCTTGCCACGGGGAAATTTCAGTTTGCCGAGGATGCTGGTCCAGGCTTCGGTGGCACTGCTGAAAAAACCGATGTCTGCAGGCTGTGCATTCAAGAGCCCGGCTGCCGCCCGATACAGGTCGACGTTGAGCAACTCGTCGTAGGCCAGTTCGGTCTCATAACTGCCCATCTGGGCTTCGATGGCCGTGAAGCGCTGGATCGCGTTCAGGGTGGCCGATGACATCAGGCCGGCACCGGCAGTGTTCAAATGCACGATATTCATTTCACGCTTCCTTGTTCCACAAAAGTGTCGAGCTTTTCATCACGCCCACCGCCACCGCGAACAGCAGCAATACGGTGCCGGCCAGCAGCCACGGCGAAGGCAAGGACGGCTGGGACACCAACATGAACGCCAGCGACGGGGTGATCATGACCCCGATGTTGACGCCCGCCGAGTAGTAACCGAGGTTGCGGTCCACGGTATGGCGACTGGAAATACTGCTGACGTAGTGGGTGATGCCGGGAAACACGATCATTTCGCCCAGGCTCCAGAGCACAGTGGCCACCAGCAGCAACGCGCCGATGTGACTGAACCCCATCAGGAAAAACCCCACGCCGGCCACCAGGAAACCGGCCACCAACGAGCGGCTGCTCGACAGGTGCGACATGCGTTGGTTGATCGGTACCTCGAACAGAATCACCAACAATGCATTGATAAAGAAAATGATGCCGACGTAGTAAGCCGGCAACTCGGTGTAATTGATGATGTAGGCCGACAGGAACGTCGGCGGCAACGCGTAGGCGATGTGCACCGGCAATGCCGCCAACAGGATCACCAGCAACCGCGACCGCTCATGCGGCGCGCTCTCCGGCAAGCCATTGCCCTTGCCGGCGAGCGTGGTCACCGGCGCCACCGGAACCGCGCGTCCAAACCGCAGGCAAGCGACGAACGAGACCAACGACAATGCGGCGTTGAGGTAGAACACCGCGTCGGCGTTGCTGAGGAAAATCAGACTGCCCAACAATGGCCCGATGGCCATGCCGATGTTGATGGCCAGACGGTTGCAGGAGAACGCCACTTTGCGCGTCTCACTGCTGCTGTGGGTGACGGTTTCGGAGAACGTCGCCGGCGTGAACGCCTCGTAACAGGCGCCCCACAGAAACGACAACACAAACAGCGCGGCCGTGTTGTCCACTGAAGGAATGATCAGCAACAGCACGGCATTGAGCAGCAACGAACCGAGGATCACCCGGTTGGCGGAAAACCGCTTGATCACCGCGCCGATGATCAAGTCCACAAACAGCGCACCCGCGCCGTACACCCCGACCAGCAAGCCAGCCGTGCCCGCCGACACGGCGTGCTGATGAATCAGGTACGCCGCATAGAAAGGGAACGCCATGGTGCCCATGCGGAACACCAGGGTAATCAGGAACAGCGACTGCAACCGACCGTTGAGCCCGCGTAACGCGCGATAGGTGCCCATCATCAGCGGATCACGTAAACGTTGTCTTTGTACTGGCGGATCTGCTCATAGTCCTTGTCGATATCGCGCTGGTTTTCCGATACCAGGAACACGCGCAGCGGGCTGCTGAGCAGGTCCACGGTCTTTTTCATCAACTTGCCAGCCTTGTATTTGACACTCAGTTTATGCACCGAGGGCAATGCCTCGATCAGGTGGATGGCGGCGTCATTGAAGCCGGTGACCTCACCTTGCAAGGTGGTATCGGTATTGATCACACAGGCTTCCTTGAGCTTGTGGTAGCGCTTGCCGGCATAACCGGCTTTGAACGCCTCACCGTCGCAGTACGCCAGGTAGGTGAGCTGCGCCTGGTTGCCGCCCAGGCTGATGTCATGGAACCTGGGTTCCATGTTGCCATTCAAGCGTGCGCCTACTTCCACCAGCGCAGGGCCGGCCTCGGTGAGGATCACTTCCGAATGGGCCGGGCCGTTGTTGATTCCCAGCGCCTTGAGCACCTGCACGATGTAGTCCACCAGCACGTTGGCCTCGGCGCTGTCCGGAGCAATCAGCACGTCGCGGTCGTAGATGTTCTTGCCACCGCTGATCTCACGCTTCACATAGCGCCAGATACCGCAGACATAGGTCTGCCCGTCACGGCTGACCGTGTCGACGATGTACTCCGGGCCCTTGAGGTAGGACTGACAAAGAATTTCGGTATTGGCCAGGCCGAAGATATCCAGGTTGGACACCACTTCCTCGCAGGCGCGTTTCACGTCGTCGACGTTGTGGCAGATCGACACGCCGTCGGTTGAAGCCGAGCTCAGCGGTTTGATTACGCAAGGGAACACTTGGCCGTCCTGCACCCAGGCCAGCAGCTCGGCAGGGTGGGCGGACTTGATTTGCCGCGCGGTCAGCAGGCCGGCGGCGGCCACTTTGTTGATCATCTCGAACTTGTCGCGACGTGCCCGGGAACCGGCACTGCCGTTGGAAGACGGCAGTTGCAGCTGTTCACTCAAGTAGTCAGCGAACGGCACGCCGGGTTCCTGGCCGGCGATCACGGCAATCACGTTGAACTCACGCAGGCGACGCACGACGTCTTCGGGGTTGCCGTTGAAAATCAGGTTGTGTTCGAACTCCGAAAGGTTCGGCCCCAGCATGCTCGGCATCAGTTCCGGCGTGCTCTGCACATGGATCAGGCCGATGCCCGCCTCATGGAAGAACTGCGGCAAAAAGTTACCGCTCGAATAGACATCGACCAACGCGACGTACTGCTTCATGAGAATGTCCTTTTCAGTAGTGATTGGCGGTTTCGGAAGGCCGTGGCGAGGCCACGTCATCCAGTGCCAGAAAAATATTCTGTGGGAACTCGGCCACGCGGTGCAGCAGGTGCAGGTACCAGTTGGTGCCGTAGACCGCTGAAACACGCGTCTTGACCTGACCTTGGTCCTTGACCGCCTTGATCAGCTCGGGGCGCACGCCGTGCAGCATCTCCAGCTCGCCTCGGCTGGCAATCCCGCTGGCGAGAATCTCCTTCACCAGCAACGGGTCTTGGGTGGCGAACGCGTAGTTCGTGCTGGCGCCGTTGATGCGGTCCAACAGCCCCAGGTAACGCTCGTTCAGTTGCGCACCGCGCGGCAAGGCAATAGCAGCAGGCTCTGCATAGACGCCCTTGACCAGGCGCACTTTGCAGCCCGTTGCGAGGACTTCCCCCAGGTCATCGGGCGTACGGTTCAACTGCGCCTGCAGGGTGATACCCAAGTTGGGAAAACGCGCACTCAGGTGCATGAAGATATCCAGGATCGAGTCGGTCCACTGGGACCGCTCCATGCTTAGGATCACACCGACCTCCTTGTCGGCTGCATGGGCAAGGATCTTCGAGCAGTTCTCGATCGCCAGTTCACGGGAAATGATCGTGCCGACGTTGGACAGGTCAAAACCCAGCTGTGGTGGCTCGGCCAGCGTGGGGTGCAGCGCCATCAGGTCGATCAGCTTCAAGTATTCGTCGGTGGCCGTGGTCACCTCGGCCAGGGTGGTGGCCTCTTCACCAACGTATTCGACGCCGGTGCGATAGCCTTTGCCTTGCAGGGCGGCCAGCTTGTCGAGCATCTCCAGGCGGTCTTCGGAAATGATGTAGCGCAAGGCGGCCGGGCGCAGGAAGTCGCGCAGCGTGTCACTGGCCAGGAACAGGTCGCGGTACGTCTTGTTCGCCGCCAGTTTCTTCAGGGCCAGGGTCGCCAGCAGGCTGTTGTCGATGTCATTCATGGCGTTAAACCCCGTAGGCCTGGTTCAGCATCCGACGTGCGAAGCTCGAATCATCAGTGTGGTTGGCAATCTTGTGAGCACGAAACTTGGCCGCGTAACTGAGCATGGTTTCCTTGTGGCGGCCATGGCGGTCACGGGTAAAGATGCCCGCCCACAGGTTGTCCCAACGCGCGTATTCCGGGTGCGACATCAGCAGCTCATGAGCCTTGCGCATGTTCCAGTGAGGAATGGCCGGGTGCAGGTGGTGCACGAGGTGGTAGTTGTCGTCATGGCGGCCGAAGAAGAAGTTCTCCAGGGCGTTGCCCTTGCGATTGCGGGTGAGCAGCAGCTTCTCGGTCTCAGCAGCCGGCAATGGGTAATGCTCGGCCAACTCGATGATCCAGCCCACGGCCACGGCGGTGGTGAACAGCGGCACCAGCCAGAACAGCAACAGTTGCGCGACAACACCGAACCAGGCGGCGACGGCGAAGATCACCGCCCAGTAAGCCCACAGCATGATGCGTTCGTTGCGGATGGTTTTATCCGCACCCTGGGCTTTGACGCGGTCTTTGATGATGTACCGGATGTACTGCACGGTCCGGTAGCCGGACAGCGCCAGCAAAACGTTCTTGAGGAAGAACTCACGTTCACTTTGCTGGACGTCGTACAGGCCGCACTGCAGGTGGAAGGCGTAGTCAGGGTCTTTTTCCGGATCGCCCAGGTGCACGTGGTGATTCTTGATGTGCGACGTGCTGTAGGACTGATGCAGGTGGAAGATCAGGTAGCCGGAGAGAAACGTGCCGGAGATCCAATTGATCACGCGGTTCTTGGCCAGCATCTTGTGCGCTGACTCGTGCAGCACATTCGCCAGGGCGCGTTGCGTGGTGCCGATCAGAAACAGCGAAACCGGGTAGAACCAGTAGCTGATGCCCAAGGACAGGTAGATGGCAAAGGCAATGATTGCGTAATCCTTACCCAACGCGATGGCCCAGTGATAGTTATCTTTTTTGCACAGGTGCTTGAGCATTCCGAAGGTTTCACGGGAAATGCCCGCGGCGTATTCGCCAGCAGATTCTTTGTTTTTATCGACCAGCATAATCACTCCATAATTAAGCGGCACGCTGCAACACCCGTCTCATTGCTGGGCAAAGGAATTTTTTCAGGTGGTGCGGCTATTGTTTTTTTTGCCTGAGCTAGACTCATCGGCTGCAAAAAAAACTAAAGCACCGCTCGATGGCGAACAAGCTGCCCTTTTAGACAGGTAGGCTGCGACGAGGCGCACGCGTAGACTCGCCGCTGAAAAATCACCGGCGAGCGTAGCGTTTATGAGGAGGGAAGCCTGTAGATCAGGCCTTTTCGCGGATGTACCCCAGGTTCAGGGCCTTGCGAATCGCCGACTTGCCGTTGGTAACGTCCAGCTTGCTGAAGATATTCTTCATATGAAACTTGACGGTACGCGGGCTCATTGAGGTCAGGACGGCTATTTCGTTGTAGGTCTTGCCCAGGCTGGTCCAGGACAACACTTCGGTTTCTCGTGGGGTCAGTACCGTTTCCTGTATCGGCGCAGGTGCGACCGTGGCGCAGCTTTCGAGGGCCTCGTCGTAGACCGAGACCAGCAGCATCTGCAGCTCACTTTTGTTGGCCAACACCGTGTCGCGAAACTGTTGGTCTTCACCGAAGCTGCACAGGTTGAGGATCGAGTAAAAGCCGCGGTTGCCATGCACGATAAAGCTCGCGCCCTCGCCCACCGGTGCACAGGGCCCAGGCACCGGCACCGCTTCTGCGGCAGGCGCGAGGATGTTTTCATCGCTCCAGAAAAAAGGTTTGACCCGCTCCTTGGACAAGGACAGCAGTTGGCCACGCTGGTAAAAATCGTCCGCCGAGTCGGAGCGGTCCAGCGCGTCGGGGTAATTGGTGATGATCTCTGCTTCATCCAGTGTCGGCCCACACTGATACACCTCGAAGTGCCCCAGGCCGCGCCGGGTCAGTTCGGCATCGAGCAATTGGCGCACATCGGCGGGCTGTATGGACATGGTGTTGCTGGATTGGCCATCGCTTCGCATGAATATCGTCCCTGATGAGTGACAACGTATGAGGCTAATGCTCTGACGGGAACGCTTCAATCCCGAAGCCTCTGGTCAGAGTCGACCCATACTGTAGGAAATATCTCTACACAAAGACAAGAATGAAACATGCCGTACAGGCCTTGTCCAGTGCTTCCTGGGCCGAGCCGACCATCAGCACGCAGTGGCCATTTGCGCTGCCGAGCGCCCAGGCTCAGGCCACCTGCGCGGCAAATACTTCGCGAAACCGCTGCATCTCCTGCTGACTGCCCACCGTCACCCGTACCCATTGCGGCCAGTCTTTCCAGACCCGCCCGATCAACACATTGTGTGCTGCGAGCTTTTCGATGACCTGTTGGGCCGGTTGCTTCACGTCGATCATGAAGCAGTTGCTGTGCGACGCGGTGCAGGCAAACCCCCGCCCCTTCAGCCACGCCACGGTCTCATCCCGCAACTGCGCGTTGAGCGCCTTGCGGTGGGGCAGCAGCTTGACGTCTTCCAGGCTCGCCCGGGCCCCGAGCAAGGTGGAGGCGGCTGGCACGTTGTCGCCGCCAAACACCGCCAGCCGTGCCAGCAGCGCGGGGTGGCCAATCGCCAAGCCCAGGCGCGCGCCGGCCATGCCGTAGATTTTCGAGAAGGTGCGCAGCACCAGCAAATCGTCGTGGTCCTTGACCCAGCTCACGCAGCTCGGCGCATCAGAGAAGTCGATGTACGCCTCGTCCACCACCAGCACGCTGCCTTTGGGCTTGTTCGCCAACGCCTGGCGGATCGCCTCGGTTGGCGTCAGGGTGCCGGTAGGGTTGTTGGGGTTGCACAGGTACAGCATGCCCGCCTGCGGGTCGGCGGCAAGCATGGCCGGCACGTCGTGCGCATGCTCGGCATTGAGGCTCACTTCGCGCACCGGCGCCTTCCACGACTCGGCGGCCTGGCGCGGTACTTCGTAGGACGGCGTGCCCATCACCAGCCCGCGTGTTTGGCTGGTAAACGCCAGCACGGCATAGCGCAACGCGGCCATGGAGCCGGCAAACACGGCGACCTGTTCTTCGTCGATGCCCTGCTGCTGGGCAAACAGCCCAGCCAAGGCGTACATGTGGCCATAGGGATACCGCCCGGAGATGGCCACCCCGCGCTGCATCGCCTCACGGGCAGCGCCTGAGGGGCCGTAGGGGCTTTCGTTGTAATTGAGCCGCACCTTGTCAGCGGGTGCCGGCGGCGGGCTGGCCACCGCCCAATCCAGGCGCCCCAGCACCGGCAAGGCCGCGCCAAAGGCGAGAAGTGACCGACGACTTACGGTGACCATGGAACTACTCCTTGTAGTCGTGTGTTGGATTCGCACAGCACGTACAGAGGAGTATGACGAGGCAGGTGTGGGCTGATTTAGTTCAGCTGCAACTTCTGCTTGAGGCTGTGCATCACATCGGCCTTGTTCTGCAGGTAGTCATTCAGGCCGCGAGCCCGCAAGTTGCATGCATCACAGTTACCGCAACCGCTGCCGAGGATGCCGTTGTAGCAGGTCAGGGTCTGGTGCTGAACCAGGTCCAACTGATTATGGTAATCCGCCAGGGCCCAGGTTTCGGCCTTGTTCAGCCACATCAGCGGGGTGTCCAGGCGCAGTGTGTACTCCATGCCCAGTTCAAGCGCCTTGTTCAGCGCTTTGACGAACTCATCGCGGCAATCGGGATAGCCTGAGAAATCGGTTTCGCACACCCCGGTAATGACGGTCTGCGCCTTTACCTGATAGGCGTAGATCGACGCCAGGGTCAGAAACAGAATATTGCGACCCGGCACAAAGGTGCTGGGCAGGCTGTCGCCTGAACTGTTCACGGTCGGCACCGGGATGTTGTCGCGGGTCAGGCTGCTGATGGCCAACTCGTTGAGCAGGGACACGTCCATGACTTTATGAACGGTAGCGCCCAACTGCTTGGCAAGCTTCTGGGCGACCTCGATTTCTGCCACATGGCGCTGGCCATAGTCGAAGGTAATGCAGTGAACTTCGTCATACAGCGGCAGTGCCTGGATCAGACAAGTCGTCGAGTCCTGCCCGCCACTGAATACGATAACGGCTTTTTTACTCATCGGTTTGCTTCCTGCATTTGTAGAATTCGGGAATAGTTTAAAGGCCACTCCATAAAAAACCCCGCGCTTCTTGCGAAGGCGGGGTTTTTTACTGCTCGATGACTCAGTGTGCGTAGGTCAGCAACAGCTCTTTCGGTACCTGGAAATCCAGGGACATCATCACGCTGAGCGCGGTGATGGTGAAGATCGAGAACACGAACAGCTTGCGCGCCCAGACGGTGTCATCCACCGCCTTGTAGCCGGTCCAGGCCATGTACAACCAGTACATGCCCATCGCGGCAGCGACGGCGAGGTAGCTCATGCCGGCATAGCCACTGAAGGTCAACATCAAGGTCGCCACGAGGAAGGCCAGGATGTAGAGCAGGATGTGTTTCTTGGCCACCTGGATGCCACGCTTGACCGGCAGAACCGGAATCGACGCAGCCAGGTAGTCATTGAAGCGGAAAATCGCGATGGCATAAGAGTGCGGCATCTGCCACAGGCTGAACATCACCAGCAGCACCAGCGCGGCCATGTCGAAGCTATTGGTCACAGCCACATAACCAATCACCGGCGGCATCGCCCCCGACAGACTGCCCACCAGCGTGCCGTGAACCGACTTGCGCTTGAGGTACAGGCTGTAAAGGCCGACGTAGATGACAAAGCCGATCACGGCAAACAGCGCCGCCAACGGGTTGGCCACCTTGTACAACAACACGACGCCGGCAACACCCAGGACGGTCGCGAACAGCAGTGCCAGTTTCAGGGAGATAAGGCCCTGGACCAGCACGCGGTTCTTGGTGCGTTCCATCTTGATATCGATGTCGCGGTCAATGCAGTTGTTGAATACACAACCGGAAGCTACCACCAGGGAGGTGCCGATCATTGCAGCCAGGAAGATGGCCAGATCGACATGTCCCTTGGAGGCCAGGAAGAAACCGCCTGCCACAGAAAGCACGTTACCGAAAATGATCCCCGGTTTGGTGATTTGGATAAAGTGCTTAAGCGACATCGGGTCTTACCTCACTTCGCCATCATGAACGTGTGGATGCTGAACATGATCCATATCGACAGACCAACCAGCAGCAGGATCACAAGGCCTGCGAACACAAACGCAATCACGTTATCGCGCTGCTCTTTGGAACGATCCAGGTGCAGGAAGTACACCAGGTGAACCAGAACCTGAATCACCGCGAACGCCAGAACGATCATCAACGTGATGGACTTCGGCAGGGTCGGGTACATCACCAGACCAAACGGGATGAGCGTCAGGATTACCGACAGGATGAAGCCGATGGCGTACGACTTGACGCTGCCGTGGCTCGCATCATGGCTGTCATGGTCATGGGAGTGTGCATTAGCCATTACAGGGTCCCCATCAGGTAAACAACGGTGAAGACGCAGATCCAGACCACGTCCAGGAAGTGCCAGAACAGGCTCAGGCAGCTCAGGCGAGTCTTGTTGGTGTTGGTCAGGCCGTGTTTATTGACCTGATACATCATCACCGCCATCCACAGCAGGCCGGCAGATACGTGCAGACCGTGGGTGCCTACCAGCGTGAAGAACGCGGACAGGAAGCCGGAACGGTGCGGGCCGTAGCCTTCGGAGATCAGCAGGTGGAACTCGTTGATCTCCATGCCGATGAAGCCCAGGCCGAACAGGAAGGTCAGTGCCAACCAGCTCAGTACGCCTTTCTTGCTGCCCTTGTAGAAGGCCAGCATGGCGAAGCCGTAGGTGATCGAACTGAACAACAGCAAGGCGGTTTCGCCGAGCACGTAAGGCAGTTCGAAGATGTCGTGGCCCGACGGGCCACCCGCTACGTTGTTTACCAGTACCGCGTACACCGCGAAGATCGACGCAAACAAGATGCAGTCGGTCATCAAGTAGAGCCAGAAACCGAATACGGTCATTGGCCCCGAGTCGTGGTGATGGTCATCGTGCCCATGGTCATCGACATGGGCGTGTCCAGCATTGGTCACTAAGTTCGACATGGTTTAAGCCTGTTCCAACGAGGTTTCTACACGGTTGGCCGGGATTTTCTTCTCGGCTACCAGGCGAGCGTGTTGCTCGGCTTCGATGCGCTCGATCGTTTCGACCGGCACCATGTAGCCTTGATCATCACGGGCAGCGTGAATGATGAAGTAACCGATGGTGCCTGCCAGGCCCACGATTGCCAGCCACCAGATGTGCCAGATCATCGCGAAACCGAACACGGTCAACAGCGCGCCCATCACCACGCCAGTGGCGGTGTTGTTCGGCATGTGGATCGGCTCGTAATGCTTGGGTTGCTGGTACGCAGTACCGTCTTCCTTCGCTTCGGTGAACGCATCGATCGTGTTCGCAGTAGGAATCACAGCGAAGTTGTAGAACGGAGGTGGCGACGAGGTCGACCATTCCAGGGTGTGGCCATTCCATGGGTCGCCGGATTCGCAAGCGTTCTGCTTACGGTCACGGATACTCACGTACAGCTGGATCAGCTGGCAGGCGATACCGGCAGCGATCATCAACGCACCGAACATGGCGACGTACAGGTACGGCACCCACTCAGGGTTGGTGGTGGCGTTCAGACGACGGGTCATGCCCATGAAGCCCAGTGCATAGAGCGGCATGAACGCGACGAAGAAGCCCGAGATCCAGAACCAGAATGCAGCTTTGCCCCAGCCTTCGTGCAGCTTGAAGCCGAACGCTTTCGGGAAGTAGAAGCTGAAACCAGCGATGTAACCGAATACAGCACCACCGATGATCACGTTGTGGAAGTGAGCGATCACGAACAGGCTGTTGTGCAGTACGAAGTCAGCACCCGGGATGGCCAGCAGTACGCCGGTCATACCGCCGATTGCGAAGGTCACCATGAAGCCCAGGGTCCACAGAACCTGGCTGGTGATACGCAGACGGCCGTGGTAGATGGTGAATAGCCAGTTGAATAGCTTCACCCCCGTCGGGATGGAAATCAGCATCGTCGCCAGGCCGAAGAAGGCGTTGACGCTGGCCCCCGAGCCCATGGTGAAGAAGTGGTGCAGCCACACCATGAAGCCCAGTACAGAGATCGCGCCCGATGCGTAAACCATCGAGTGGTGACCGAACAGGCGCTTGCCGGTAAAGGTCGAGATCACTTCAGAGAAGATACCGAACGCTGGCAGGATCAGGATGTACACCTCAGGGTGACCCCATGCCCAGAACAGGTTCACGTACATCATCGGATTGCCACCAAGTTCATTGGTGAAAATGTGGAAATCCAGGTAACGGTCAAGCGACAGCAGCGCCATGGTAGCGGCCAGGATCGGGAACGAAGCCACGATCAGGACGTTGGCCCAGGTGCAGGTCCAGGTGAAGATCGGCATGTCCATCAGTTTCATGCCAGGGGCGCGCATTTTCAGGACGGTGGCCAGGAAGTTGACCCCCGTCAGTGTCGTCCCGAGTCCTGATAACTGTAGCGCCCAGATGTAGTAGTCCACACCCACGCCCGGACTGTACTGGATGCCCGACAGCGGCGGATACGCAACCCAACCGGTCTTGGCGAATTCGCCGACGCCCAGGGACAGGTTGATCAGTACCACGCCGGAAACCAGCAGCCAGAAGCTCAAGGAGTTCAGGAACGGATAGGCAACGTCACGCGCACCGATCTGCAGCGGCAAGGCAAGGTTCATCAAGCCGGTGAAGAATGGCATCGCCATGAAGATGATCATGATCACACCGTGAGCGGTGAAGATCTGGTCATAGTGTTCAGGCGGCAGGTAGCCAGGCGAACCCTCGGTGGCCATGGCCAACTGGGTACGCATCATGATGGCGTCGGCAAAACCACGCAGCAGCATGACCATGGCAACGATGACGTACATGACACCGATTTTTTTGTGGTCGACAGAGGTCAACCACTCGGTCCACAGGTAGGTCCACTTCTTGAAATACGTGATTGCAGCAAACAGTGCCAGACCACCCAGCGCGATCATGGCGATGGTCACCATCACGATCGGCTCGTGGAACGGGACCGCATCCCAACTTAATTTACCAAACATCGTTTACTCCTCTGCCCCAGCAGTTGAATGCGAGCCCGTGTCAGAACCTTCAACCGCGGCCACTTCTTTCTTCTCGTGCTTGACCGGCTTGCCTGGCTTCATACCTTCGTACTTGTCGACGATTTTCTGAAACAGGTCCGGCGTGTACGCGGAGTACAGAGTGGCTGGGTTGTTCTGGCTTGGTTTGGCAAGAGCATCGTATTCAGCTTGATCAAGCTGTTTAGGTGCGGCCTTGACTTTGGCTACCCAGGCGTCGAAATCTTCCTGGCTCGTCGAGATCGCTTTGAATTTCATGCCGGTGAAGCCAGCGCCGCTATAGTTGGCGGAGATGCCTTCCATTTCAGCTTTCTGGTTGGCGATCAGGTGCAGCTTGGTCTGCATGCCTGCCATCGCGTAGATCTGGCCGCCCAGAGCAGGGATGAAGAACGAGTTCATCACAGCGTCGGAGGTGATCTTGAAGTTCAGCGGAGTGTGCTCCGGGAACTGGATTTCGTTAACAGTGGCGATACCCAGGTCCGGGTAGATGAACAGCCACTTCCAGTCCAGCGCGACAACTTCGATGTTGATCGGCTTGACGTCGGATTCCAGCGGACGGTACGGGTCCAGTGCGTGGGTGGACTTGTAGGTCACATAACCCAGGGCAATGATGATGAGGATCGGCACCAGCCACACTGCGATTTCGATCTTGGTGGAGTGCGACCACTTCGGCGCGTAGGTAGCGCTGGTGTTCGACGCGCGGTATTTCCAGGCGAAGGCGAAGGTCATGATGATCACGGGGACCACGACCAGCAGCATCAGCAGGGTGGCCGTGATGATCAGGTTTCGTTCATCCAGACCGACCTGTCCTTTTGGGTCGAGCAAGGTCCACTTGCAGCCTCCCAGCATTAACAACATGCCAAGCAGCGGCAAAAAGCCTAGTAATCGGGGGTACCTGTTTTTACTCATCTCACGACCTCTAAAGCAGCTTGCGCAATGCAGTTGGGTTTTGATCGCCAACACTTCACCCTGCCAAGGGTTGGCATTTCTCTTCGATTGAATAAGAGCCTGCCCGGCACGCCATACATGGACGTTTCACGGACCTGCGGTGAGTTCTTATTCGATTTCGTGGCTAAAGGCCTTGTTACAGACCAATTCCATTTGGTGCGGATAGTTGAAAGGCTGCCGGAACCTGGGGTCGCACAGAGCCATCCATCTGCCCCTCGACCGCTCCAATGCTCAAATATTGAACAGCACCGGACATTCAGTGCGGGCGATTGTAGTTAGCTAGCGATGTATAAACCATGTCTTATAAAGAAATAATTTTTATCGATTCCAGCAACAATCCTTCACCAATCTTGCAAAGGTTCGGGATCTTATCGTGTTCGATTCTCAACAAAAACCACAAAAATTGCCGTGTTATTGCGTGAGGGCGCCCTTCCCTTACACCTTGTAAGGGCATGCAAAACGTATCCAAGTCCCCATAAAACAAGGCATTCGGACATCACCGAATGATGCGAACGGTGCGACGTTCGCGGCACCGCTCAATCGACGAACTGACAGCACATCTTGGCCGTTTTATGCAAATTTATGGGCCGGTGCGGCGCGTCAGAAACGTCCTGCGACAGCGTCCGTGTGACAACATGTCGCACGCTGCGCGCACCTCAAGTTGCCCTTCGTCACGTCCCTTTCACAAAACCCTACATACAAAAACACCCCGTCCTTCGATTAAGCAAGAAAAGGGCGTTTCAGTGGGTCGGGTCAGGCCGTGCGTTGGCGATTGCGATAGATGCCCAGCGGAACCAGGATCACCGTCAGCACAAACGCTACCAGCGCCCACTGTGCCAGGGACAGGCCAAGGATCGGCGGGTATGGCGTGCTGCAAAAGCCATCAACCTGGAAGCCCAGTGGAAAGACTTTGGCCAGCGGCAAGTCATCGACAATCGGCTGCAGGACATCGATGCCACAGCTGACCGCAGGGAAAAACTGCGTGTACACATGATGGCCGGCCGCAGCCACGCCGCCCAAGGCGCTGAGGACCACCAGCCCTTCAAAGAAGGTGACCGCGCCTTTGCGGCGCATGGCCGCACCGAGGAACGCGAACACCGCGATCAACAGCAAGGCGTAGCGCTGCAGGATGCACAGCGGGCATGGCGCCTCGCCCAGTACCACCTGCATGTACAACGCACCGCCAATCAGCGCCAGGCAGATGATGCCCAGCAACACCAGAAAGCGCCGCTCCCTGCCTAAACGCAATTCGTCACTCATCCCCGTTTCCCTTTGCCTGATTATGGTTGTGCCTGATGGCCGCAAGTTTACACACAGGGGATGGTTAAAACAGAGAGGGGTTAACGGCGGATTAATCGGGAGGAATGTTGCGGCCGTGCGGACGCCATCGCGGGCAAGCCCGGCTCCCACAGTGGATTGCCTTTCCATGTGGGAGCCGGGCTTGCCCGCGATGGTGCCGCTTCGGTGCGCCGGTTAAACCTTATTCCAGGGCCGCTGCCGGGCCGAAGAATTCGTAACGCGCCTGTTTGTCCGGCACACCGAGGGCTTTGAGGTGGCGCTTGATCGCTGCCATGAAGCCTTTAGGGCCGAGGAAGTAGGCGTCAAGGTCACGCTGCTCGGGCAACCACGCCGCCAGTTGCGCCTGGCTCAGCATCCCGACTTTGTCGGCCGCCGGGCTCACGCCATCGTCTTCTGCGTAGCAATAGAAGCGTTTGAGTTGCGGGTGCTTGGCCGCCAGGGCGTCGACCCAGTCACGGAATGCATGCACCCCGCCGTTACGCGCGCAGTGGATAAAGTGCACCGGGCGCTCGGTGGCCAGGGCTGCCTCAAGCATCGGCAGCGTCGGTGTGATGCCCACCCCGCCGCTGATCAGCACCAGTGGCTTGTCGCTGGCGACCAGGGTGAATTCGCCCGATGGCGGGAACAGGTCGAGCGTCGCGCCGACGTGCATCTGGTCATGCAGGTAGTTGGAGACTCGCCCACCGGCCTCGCGCTTGACGCTGATGCGGTACAGCCCCGCGTCGCTCAGGGCCGACAAGGAATAATTGCGGCGCACTTCTTCGCCATCGATCATCAGCTTCATGCCGATGTACTGGCCCGGCGCGGCCGCCAGGATCGGGCCGTTATCCACCGGGGCAAAATAGAACGAAATGATCTCGTTGCTCTCCTCCACGCGCTTGACCAACTGGAACGGCCGCGCACCGCGCCAGCCGCCCGGGGCCTGGGCCTTTTCGTCGTAGATGGCGGCTTCGGCGCCAATCAGGATATCGGCCAGTTGGCCGTAGGCGGCGCCCCAGGCGCTCAGCACCTCGGGCGTGGCAATCTCGCTGCCCAGCACCTCGGAAATGGCCCGCAGCAGGCACGTCCCCACAATCGGGTAGTGCTCCGGCAGGATTTGCAGGGCCACGTGCTTGTTGATGATCTTCGCGACCAGATCGCCCAACTGGTCCAACTGATCGATATGCCGCGCATACATCAGCACGCCATTGGCCAAGGCGCGGGGCTGGTCGCCGTTGGCCTGATTGGCCTGGTTGAACAGCGGGCGGACGTCCGGGTACTCGCTGAGCATCATGCGGTAGAAGTGCGTGATCAGCGCTTCGCCGCCGCTTTCCAGCAGGGGCACAGTGGATTTGACGATGGCACGGTCTTGGGCACTAAGCATGGCAGACTCCTGGGTCTTTTTACTGATTACCCTTAGGTACTCAGTATTCGTGCCAACTTATAAACCGTTATTTTTCAATGAGTTAAATATAGTGTAGTCAATATGACTTTCTACGCTTTATAGTCATAAGGACTACAAGGAGTCATTATGACTGCACAATCGCTGCTCACTACCCTGCTGCCTCTGGTTGCCGACTTGTCGCGCGACCTGCCTGAAGGCGAGCGCTACCGACGCCTGTTACAGGCCATGCGCGCGCTGCTGCCGTGCGATGCCGCCGCGCTGTTGCGCCTGGACGGTGAATGGCTGGTGCCGTTGGCGGTGGACGGTTTGAGCGCCGACACCCTCGGCCGACGCTTCAAGGTCAGCGAGCACCCACGCTTTGCGGTGTTGCTGAGCAGCCCCGGCCCTACCCGCTTTGACGCCGACAGCGAACTGCCAGACCCTTACGATGGTTTGGTCGATGGCCTGCACGGCCACCTGCAAGTGCACGACTGCATGGGTTGCCCGCTGTTTATCGACGACAAACCCTGGGGCCTGCTGACCCTTGATGCGCTGGACACCGAGCGCTTCGAACGTGTCGAACTCGACGCCCTGCAAGCCTTCGCCAGCCTGGCAGCGGCCACCGTCAACGTCGCCGAACGCATCGAGCGCTTGGCCTTGCGCGCCGACGATGAGCACCAGCGCGCCGAGATCTACCGCCAGGCCAGCGGCCAGCAGCACAAGGAAATGATTGGCCAGAGCAAGGCCCACAAGCACCTGGTCGAGGAAATCAAGCTGGTGGGCGGCAGCGACCTGACCGTGTTGATTACCGGCGAAACCGGCGTCGGCAAGGAACTGGTCGCCCAGGCCCTCCACGCCGCGTCGCCGCGTGCAGACAAACCCCTGATCAGCCTCAACTGCGCCGCACTCCCGGAAACCCTGGTGGAAAGCGAGCTGTTCGGCCATGTGCGCGGCGCCTTTACGGGTGCGCTGAACGAGCGCCGCGGCAAATTCGAATTGGCCAATGGCGGCACGCTGTTTCTGGATGAAGTGGGCGAGTTGTCGCTGACCGTGCAGGCCAAGCTGTTGCGCGTGCTGCAAAGCGGCCAACTGCAGCGCCTGGGCTCGGACAAGGAGCATCAAGTGGACGTGCGCCTGATCGCCGCCACCAACCGCGACCTGGCCGAAGAGGTGCGCAACGGCCGCTACCGTGCCGACTTTTATCACCGCCTGAGCGTGTACCCGCTGCAAGTACCGGCGCTGCGTGAACGCGGGCGTGACGTGTTATTGCTGGCGGGCTTTTTCCTTGAGCAGAACCGTTCACGCATGGGCCTGGGCAGCCTGCGCCTGACCAGCGACGCGCAGGCGGCGCTGCTGGCTTACAACTGGCCGGGCAATGTGCGGGAGCTGGAACATTTGATCGGACGCAGCGCGCTAAAAGCCCTGGGAAACTGTCGCGAACGT
The DNA here is from genome assembly GCF_025466135.1 of Pseudomonas sp. 14P_5.3_Bac1. Lineage (NCBI taxonomy): Bacteria > Pseudomonadati > Pseudomonadota > Gammaproteobacteria > Pseudomonadales > Pseudomonadaceae > Pseudomonas > Pseudomonas sp. 14P_5.3_Bac1. The sequence continues at coordinate 268,556 of NZ_JANLOF010000081.1, forward strand.
CCGAAGATCCTGAGCCTGAGTGCCCAAGACCTGGACCTGCCCGACGTCAGCGCGCCGCCGGCAATCGAAGCACCGGCCGACGTGGCCCCGGTTGTCACCGGCGACCTGCGCCAGGCCACCGAGCACTACCAGCGCCAAGTCATCAGCGCCTGCCTGGAGCGCCACCAGCACAACTGGGCCAGCGCCGCCCGCGAACTGGGACTCGACCGCGCCAACCTCGGCCGCATGGCCAAACGTCTGGGTCTCAAATAGGACGATCACCCCAGCCCGAACGCAGGAACAACTCGCTCCAATGTGGGAGCTGGCTTGCCTGCGATAGCGGTGTACCTGCCGGCTCATCCACTTACCGCCATCGCCGGCAAGCCAGCGCCCACATCAGATTTGCTTTGCCTTGAGCATCGGGTTCACAGGCTGGCTCGGTTTAACCTTACGAAACACCAACACATTCCCCAGCATCACCAGCACCAGCCCCATCAACGCCGGTGCCGTCCACTGATACCCCTCGGCAAACGCCGACACATTCAGCGCCACCACCGGAAACAGCACTGTGCAATACGCCGCGCGCTCCGGGCCCATTCGGCCCACCAACGTGAGGTAGGCGGTAAAACCAATCACCGACCCCGGAATCACCAGGTACCACAGCGCCCCGACGTAACGCGCACTCCAATCCATGTCGAACGGTATCCCGCGCACCGCGCAATAGGTCGCCAGCATCACCGAACCGTAGGCCATGCCCCAGGCATTGGTGGTCAACGGCTTGAGCCCGGCCTTCTGCTGCAGGCTCGACAGCAGGTTGCCGGCCGAAAAACACATCGTCCCCAACAGCGCCAAGCCCAAGCCCAGCAACGTCTGCGGGCTGGCGGTGTGCCCGACCAGCTCCGGCCAGAACAGAAAACCCAGGCCGATTAATCCAAGCGCGCCGCCCATCAACACGTTGCGCGCCACTCGCTGACCGAAAAACACCCGCGCATTGAGGGCATTCCACAGCGTGGCCGTGGAAAACACCACCGCCACCAGGCCACTGGGAATCCATTGGCTGGCCGTCAGAAAGCACATGAAGTTGACGCAAAACAGGCACACGCCCTGGGCGAGGCAAATCAAGTGCCCGCGCCGGTTCATCACCTGCAATTTGCGGCTGAGCAGCAACAGCGCAAACAGCACCAGCGCGGCCAGGCCAAAGCGATAGACAATCGACACGGGAATCGCCACGACGCCCAATTGCCACTTGAGGGCGATCCAGGTGGTGCCCCAGATCAGCACGGTGAGTAAGTACAGGAAAAGGTTCATAGCGGGCTCCGTCGATTGAGCCACAGTGTTGCCCGCAGACCGGCTCGCGCTCTTGCACATTCTTGCGCTTTTGTCGGGCGGCAGGATCACAGCACCCGCGCCGCGGAGTAGGATGCAAGGCGTCGGAGAGAACAACCATGCCAGAGCTGGAATCCCTGCAAGTCTTTCAAGCCCTTAACCGCTCGCCCAACGCACGCCTCGAAGCCTGCGCCGAGCTCGGTGACGGCTTGTCTGCGGCGTTGTGGAGCAACCATCACGACGCTCAGGACTACCAGGCGCCCACCCACCACACCTTGTCCTGCTACATCGGCGGCGGCACCGGCACCTTTCGCCGTGATCAGCCCGGCACCAAAGGGGGCCCCGACAAACTCTGCATCCTGCCGGCCGAGCATCAGTCAGCCTGGGTGATCAATGGTGAAATTCGCCTGGCCCATGTGTACTTCAGCCCGGAGCAATTTGCCCTCGGCTGCGTCACCCTGCTGGACCGCGAACCGCGCGAATTGCAATTGCGCGAAAGCACCTTTCTGGAAGACGCCAGCCAGGCCCGGCGCTTTCACCAGTTGATCGCCCTCAACTGGCACGAGCCCGCCGAGCGTCTGCTGACCAGCAGCCTGGCCCATGAAATGCTCAGCCACACCTTGCTCAGCCAAGTTGGCGCGCGCGACGGTCTGCGTTTGAAAGGCGGATTGGCCGCGCATCAGCGCCGGCTGTTAGTGGACTACATCGACCATCACCTCGAAGACCCGATCAGCCTGGGGCAATTGGCCGGGATGTGCGCGCTGTCCGAATACCATTTCGCGCGGATGTTCCGCCAAAGCTTCGGCCTGCCGCCCCATCAATACCTGCTGGCGCGACGCTTGGCCCGCGCTCAAAGCCTGCTGCGTGCCGGGACGCTACCCCTGAGCGACATTGCCTGGATGTGCGGCTTCTCCAGCGCCAGCCACTTCACCCATCGCTTTCGCCAAGCCATGGGCGCCACACCCAGCGAATACCGCCAAGCCTTCCACGCCTAAACACAACCCCTCCAGCCGCCCCGCCCCCGTGGCGAGCGGGCTTGCCCCGCGTTGGGCTGCGCAGCAGCCCTAAAACAGCCGCCACCCTCCACCAGGAAAATCTCAATGCCCTTACAGGGCCGCTGCGCAGCCCAACGCGGGAAAAGCCCGCTCCCCACGAAAGCGTGAGACGTCATTCCAACGCTATGTAGACCCCGCTGCCTACGCCATCAACCCCAATGTCTTGGCTTTCGCCACCGCCTGGGTGCGCCGCTCCACGCCGAGCTTGCTGTGGATGCGCCGCGCGTGAGTCTTGACGGTGTGCAACGAGATAAACAGCCGGTCGGCGATTTCCAGGTTGGAGTTGCCCAGTGCGATCAATTGCAGCACTTGCAGCTCGCGCTGGCTCAGAGGGTTTTCCGCCACGCCGCTGGGCGCCGCCTGCGCCTCCAGGCCCAATTCACTCAATAGCCCTGGCGAGCGCAACCGCAGTTCGCGAATCGCCTGCTGCACCTGGCAGCGCCCGGCCAGCGCCAGCCCTGCCTCCAGGGCCCGACGAGCCAACAGCGGATCGCCGAGCTGCCAGGCCACCTCGCCCAGCACCAGTTGCAACTCGGTTTCCAGGCACAGCATGCCGCGCTGCCGAGTGGTGTCGAGCAAATCATTGAGCCGTGCAATCGGCTGCTCGGCACAGCCCAACTTCACTTCGGCCAGCACCAGCAAATACTCCAGGCGCGGGATCAACTCCAGCGTGGCCGGCGGCGCCTGCTTGGCACCGGGCCCGCGAAAGTGACGCAGCACCCGGCGCACCGCTTCCAGCGTCAATTCGGCGCGGCCCTGCTGCAACCAGAAATGCCCGCTGACCAACAGCAGCACCGCGCGATACACCGTGTCCGGTACCTGGCGTTGCTGCATCAAGCGCTCGGCCTCACGCAGCTGGATGAACGCCTGGGCGTAATCGCCTCGGTTCGCTGCCAGCAGCGCCAGGCCGAGAAACCCGTACAGCACGCGCTTGTCCTGGCTGTGCAGGCACATTTCCAACCCGGCCTCAAAGCACTCGGTGGCCAGCGCATCCTGTCCTTGACGCAACGCAAGATGCCCGCGCCGCAAGGCAATCCGTCCCACCAGCGGGCCGGCCTTGAGCCGCTGCCCCATCAGCATCGCCTGCACCTGCTCCAACAGGCTTTGTGCCCGATAGGGCGCGCCGCGTTGTTCCAGCAGTTGCGCGTGATCCAGCTCCAGTAATGCCTCCAGCACCAACGAACCCTGTGCACGCGCCAGGCAAAGGGCTTCGCGGTTCAAGGCCTGGCCCACGTCCAGTTCACCGCGCAGCAGGGCTTGCTGGGTCAGGCCCGAAAGGCACATCAGGCGCGAGGTCCAGGCGCTGTCGGGCAAGGCTTGCAGCGCTTCGAGAAAATGCTCGCGGGAGCGCTGGGCATCGCCGCTCAAGTGCAACAGCCAGCCCCATTGCGCCTGCCAGCGGGCCAACAGATAACGCTGTTGCGCCGCCGTCGGTTGCGGGGCGAACCGCGCCAGTTGATCGATACACAAGGCTGCCTGGTCGAAGCGTCCGGCAAACAGCAACGCCGCCGTGACCAGCCCCACCAGTTGCGCCGAGCCAAGCATCAATTCATCGCCATGCTGCTCATGCAGACGCAACAGCAGCACGGCGTTGTGCTGACGGAACAAGTCTTCAAAACTGAAGTGCTGCAACAGGCTTACCGCCACCTCGTAGGCTTCGGCCAGCAGCGCCTGTTCAAAGGCGGCCTGCCAGTCCTGCTGCGCGGTGAACCATTGGCAGGCGCGACGGTGCCAGGAGCGCTTGGCCGGCCAGGGCTCATCGCGGATCAGTTGCGCCAGTGGCGCAAAAATTTGCAGCCAATCGGTGGTGTCCTCCCACGGCTGGATAAATGCGCCCAGCGCTTGCAGGTCGCGCAGGTAATGATCGCCGTCACCAAAGCCGAACAGGTGCTCACACAGGCCCGGGTTGAAGCGCGGCATATGCGCCAACACACGCCAGGCCTCCGCCAGCTCGGCGGGCAAGGTGCCGAAGAGTTCGTGTCGCAGGTAGTCGAGCAAGGTTTTGTCCGGGTGCCCGTCACCGAGCAAGGCGATGCGCACGCCGGCGCACCAGCCGCCGCTGAACTGCATCACGCTGTCGACGGTGTGCGTGGGCCCGAGCAGTTGCTGGATTTCCGCCGGGTTGAACATCAACTCACTGCATTCCAGCAACTCATCGTCGAGCAGCAGACGCGGCCAGTTGCACAGCGGGCGCCGCCGGGCGCCCAGCCACCAAGTCAGCGCCGGGCTGGCGGCGCTCAGCAAACGGTCGAGCAAGGCGTCCAGTTCGGGGGCCGGCAGGCGGCAGAAATCGTCGAGAAATATCCACGCCGGGCTGTGCCAGCGGCTGAGCTCGAGCAATAAGGTGGCTTCGTCGACAAACGACAAACCGAGGTGTAGCGCCAACCGCGCGCAAAAATCATCGGGGCTGAGCACGGCGCCATTGAGCGCCAGCCAATACACCTGACACTCCGCCGGCGCCTGCAACGCACACTCGGCGAGCAACGCGCTCTTGCCACTACCACCCGGCGCGCAGAGCAGCTTCACCCTGACCGGCGCCGCCAGCAAAGGCCCGGCCAGGCGCGGGCGCAACAGATGATGAGCGGACAGCCGTGGCATGAATCCAGGACGGTCCAGGCAGCGTGTCATGGCGGTCATTGCTGCATCCTGCTTTTTATTGTTATGCAACCTGGCGCCTACCCTAGTCCTGTGGTCGGCGGTTGTTGAAGAAGTATTCAGCGGGGTGATTGGTAGCCATGCACAAAACCCGGGATTCCACCCCACCATAAAGTGGAACCCGGTCAATGTGGGAGCTGGCTTGCCGGCTCCCACAGGGTGATCGCATTGCAATTGAAGATCAGCGCACGCCCTCAGACCTCAACGCTGCCGGGGTGTAATCGGCCGCCTTGGCCGCAAAGCCGAACACAAAGCTGCTCTTCTCCTCGTTTTTCATCCCCAGCGCGATGTAGCGCCCGGCGATGATGTCGTACAGCGTTTCCACGGTGTAGGCCGGCACCTGATGGTCGTAGTAGAACTGCGCGTGGCCCTCGGCTACCCGCCACAGTTGGCCACGGCCGTCGTAGTGATCAACCAGCGCGACCTGCCAGCTGTCTTCGTCGATGTACATGTGGCGTTTGGCGTAGATGTGCCGCTCGCTCGGCTTGACGGTGCCGATCACTTCCCACACGCGGTGCAGCTCATAACGGGTCAGGTCCTGGTTGATGTGCCCGGCCTTGATGATGTCGTCGTACTTGAGGGTCGGCGAATCGAGCTTGTAGCTGTTGTAGGGGATGTACACCTCTTTTTTGCCGACCAGCTTCCAGTCGTAGCGATCCGGCGCGCCGGAGAACATGTCGAAGTTGTCGGTGGTGCGCAGGCCGTCGGAGGCGGTGCCCGGGCCGTCATAGGAGACTTGCGGCGCGCGGCGCACCCGGCGCTGGCCGGCGTTGTAGATCCAGGCCAGGCGTGGCTCTTTCACCTGATCAAGCGTCTCGTGCACCAACAGCACGTTGCCCGCCAGACGTGCCGGGGCGGTGACCGATTGCTTAAAGAAGCTCAGCACGTTGGCCGCCTTGGCCTGATCGATGTCCGGGATGGCTTGCGGCACCGCCACTTCTTCCTCGAAACGGATCGGCGTGTAGCTGCCGTTCGTTTGCGGGGTGGCCTGGGTGATGATGCGCTTGAGGTTGCCGCCGTGGTAACGGGTGATGTGGTTCCACAACACTTCCACGCCATTCTTCGGAATCGGGAACGCGTAATAGCGGTTGCCGGTGAAATTCTCCAGGCCATTGCCGTCGTTGATCGCGTGCACGTTGAGCGCGCTGCGCTTGATCGACTCGTAGATCTCCGGTGGCAGGTTGACCGTGCGGTGGGTCGGGTACACCGGGATCTTGTAGGTTTCGGGGTAGCGCTTGAACATCGCCACCTGGCCGTCGGAAAGCTTGTCTTTGTACTTGTCGACCGTGGCGGCGGTTATCACGAACAGCGGTTTTTCATTGGCAAACGGGTCGGCCAGGAACCCCTTGCTGTCCACCGCGCCGGCATTTTTGGGGATGCCGCCGGTCCAGGCCGGGATCGAGCCGTCGGCGTTGCCGGCTTTTTCAGCGCCGACCGGCGTCAGGGTGGTGCCAAGCTTGGCGGCTTCTTCGGGCGACACCGCCGCCATGACGTGGGCGGCCAGCACACTCAGGGCCATCACTGCAAATATCTTACGCATAGGTTCTTGTCCTTCCTTAAACCAGATCAGAAGTTCACGCCGAAGCTGAGGGCGATAAAGTCGCGGTCGGTGAGGGTGTTGTAGTCACCGCCGAAAAAGTCGGTGTAGCTCAGGCTCGCGGTGTAGGTGTTGCGGTAATCCGCGTCCACCCCGACGCTGATCGCTTTGGCGCCTTCGTTGAATATCCCGTTCGGCCCATAGCCGCTGACGTCATGGGACCAGGACAGGTTGGGCTTGAGGTTCACCCCGGCAAACACGTTGTTGTAATCCAGGATTGCGCGGGCGCGATAACCCCAGGAATTGGCGGTGACGAAGCCGTCGGTATCGCCGCCGAAACCATAGGCGCCATACACCGAGTCGCGGCCGTAGCGCAGTTTGGTTTTGGCCTCCAGGCCGCCGACGTGCACATAGGCCGCCTCGCCCACCAACGTCAGGCGTTCGGCGCCCAGTACCTGATCGAAGAACTGAGTCATGGTGCTTTGGATCTGGGTGATTTCCTTGCGGCGGTAGCCTGAGTTATCCGAGCCGAACGAGCTGCGGATCGGCGAGGCGGTCTGGCCGGCAATCGGGTTGACCAGCGCCAGCGTCAGGTCGGTGGTGTTGAGCTGCACCGGCGCATTCGGGCGGTAGCTGATCTCGCCGGTCCACGCCGTGCCGGTGGGCAAGGTGGTGGAGAAACTGGCGCCGTACAGGCGAATGTCTTCCGGGTAGTCGAGGTAGTACTGGCCACGACCGAGCATGGTGCTCTGGGCCAGGCCCGAGCCGCTGCCGGGCGCGATGGCGTTGGCGGTGGCCGCGATACGCCCGATGGTGGCCAGGTTGGTGTTGGCGGTAATGGTGCCCACGGTGGGCGTGCGGCTGTGGTAATTCATGAAGTACAGGCCGTACTCGGTGTCATCGCCGAGCCAGCGCAAGGCCGCACCGAACTGCCCGCCATCACGGGCTTCGCGGTCTTTGGCACGCTGCACCACCACGCCTTCGCGGGTGACTTGAAAGCCCTGGCCGAACGCGGCGGCCACCGGTTGCAGCGGCGCAATCGCCGGGCTGCCGACGGTGTAGTTGTTGTTGCAGCCGTGAGCAACCACGTCGTTGCCAAAGAAAGTGCCGCAGTTGTCCACCACGGTGTTTTCCCAGTTCAACTGGTAGAAACCTTCCACCGACAGCTGATTGGTGAGGCTCTGGGACGCGAACAGCATGTTCACCGGGATCAGGCCTTCCTTGATTTCGGCGCCGGGGCGACGAAAGGCCGACACGTCGATCGGGTTGATGCTGTTGATCGAGTTACCGATGAATGTACTTTCGCCCCAGCTGACGACTTGCTTGCCGACGCGCACGTTGCCGGGCAGGTCGCCAATCGAATAGTTGTGATAGACGAAGGCATCCAGCAGCTCATAGCCGGACGACCGCGCGCCTTCGTCGCGATGGTTATTGCTGATCTGCTTGAACTCGCGGTCTTCGTCCTGCAGTTCGAAGTCGTACCAGTACTTGCCGCGCACAAACACGCCGCTGTCGCCGTACTTGAGCTCCAGGTCGTGAATGCCTTTGAAGATCTTGGAGAAGGTTTCGCCCTTCTTGAAATTGAGCCGCCCGTCATCACCGGTGGAGGCCTGCCCCGTGCCGCCATTGGGAATGCCCACCAGCTTTTTGTCGGCATCGCGCATGCCCCAACTGGCGCCGACCGACAGCGAAGAATCGAATTGCCCTTCGATCTCGCCAATGTTGAACGAAACAGCCTGTGCCTGGGCGCAGCAGCCCAGTGCAACCGCCGCGGCGAGCGCCTGTGGCGTGAAGATGGCGCGCATTGTTGTTTTTGTCATGCGTCTTCCCCGGTGAGTGACAGAAGGCCCCACCCTACTGCCGCCCGCGAGGAGCGATAAGCGCACCAAAGGGGTATTCGCAGCGTCGCTCGAAAGGATTAGCAGCCGCTCTGGCCGGGGTTTTGACCGGGCCATGACTGGGGTAGATAGCGCGTTATCAGGGGAATGGATGGCATGCGCAGCGACTGTTGCCAATTTGGTAACAGTCCTTGTCTCGAACCGCTATTACTCAATTTGTTACAACCGACTATTCTTACCTCGCTCTCAGGGCAAACGGCCCGCTCCCAACCTGGGGAGAACAGCTGAATTTCGACGGATTGGCTAATTTATTCAATCTGTTACCCGTGTTCACTGACGTTGATTTGTCGCTCCTTGATCCAACGTCTTACTTCGGCCGCTGCCTTTGCAGCGGCCTTTTTTATGCCTGAATGAAAACGGGGCGCCATCAGCGCCCCGCAGTATTGGATAGTGTTCCAGCAACGATCAGAGGCTGAATTTCTGCAAGTTGGCCATCATCTCCTTCAATGCCTCGATGTTGTCCTTGGGGTGCGCGGCGCCTTCGAAGTCGCAGATCTGCGCCCAATGCGCGGCCACATCATCGGGTGAGAACCCGGCTTCGGGGTCAAACCCCACACCCAGGCTGCGCTCCCAGCGGGTCTTGCCGATCCAGCCGCCGCCCACTTCAAACAGGCCCGAGGTTTCCTGGCACGCCTCGCTGCCCAGGTACACCACCAACGGGCTGACCAGCTCCGGCTTGAGGCGGTCGAACACTTGCGGCGGGATCAGGCCTTCGGTCATGCGCGTGCCGCCGGTGGGGGCGATGGCGTTGACCAGGATATTGTTCTTGCGCCCTTCCAGCGCCAGGGTGCGGGTCAAACCGTACAAGCCCAGCTTGGCCATGCCGTAGTTGGATTGGCCGAAGTTGCCATAGATGCCCGAAGTGGACGCGGTGAAAATCACCCGACCATAGCCTTGCTCACGCAAATGCGGCCAGGCGGCGCGGGTCACTTTGTAGGCACCCTCGACATGCACCCGATACACCAGGTCCCAGTCGCCGTCGTCCATTTTGTGGAAGGTCTTGTCGCGCAGGATGCCGGCGTTGTTCACCACCACATCGATGCGGCCGAATGCATCGAGCGCGTGCTGCACGATTTTGTCACCGTCGGTGACGGAGTCATGGTTGGCTTCGGCAATGCCGCCTGCTTCGCGGATCTCGGCGACCACGCGATCGGCCGCCGAGGCGTTGGCGCCCTCGCCTTGAGTGGAACCGCCGAGGTCGTTGACCAGCACCTTGGCCCCGTGTCGGGCGAACAGCAGCGCATGCGCCCGGCCCAACCCGCCGCCGGCACCGGTGACGATCACGACCTTATCCTGGAACTGCACTGACTCACTCATACCGAACTCCGCTGGCGACAATGGGAATGGCATGAGTGTCAGGCACACAGCCTCTGGTCACAATAAAGTCGGCCGAGGCTGAATGGTGCTCGATAAGGCAGCGGGATGATTGTGCGGCCCAGGTTTTCGCAGGGCATCGCCTTCTCAGTGGCGAGCGAGCCTGTTGTGGTAAGCAGGCTTTCTATGGTGAGCGAGATTCCTGTGGCGAGCGGGCTTGCCCCGCGCTGGGTGGCGAAGCCGCCCCGATAAGGTTACTGCAGAGTGTCTGGTGTATGGCGGTGGCAGGTTTTAGGGCCGCTTCGCGCCCCAACGCGGGGCAAGCCCGCTCGCCACAATAGGTGGCTCAGGAATAGGCCACTCGTGGCGCGGGCTGGCCGAGGCGCTCGCGAAACGCCAGGTAATGCTTGAGCACCAGCACCGGCGCTTCTATCTGCGGGTAGTGGCCGATATTGGCCAGCAACACCGTGTCGGCGTGCGGCACCAACTGGTGATAACGCTCCACCATATGCACACCGGAGATCGGGTCGACTTCGCCGTCGATGACGCGCAACGGCACCTCGCCGCGCTGCAACGCGTCCACCCAGCGCTCCCGCAAGCGGCGGCGCTGGGGAATGTAGGCAATCAGTTTGTGCAGGATGCGCGTGCCGTCATTGCACTTGATCAGGCTCCAGAAATCATCCAGCGCGCTTTCACTGGGCCGCGTATTCGGGCCGAAAATCTGGCTGAAGCTGTTCGACAAGGCATTGCGCCCGAAGGCACGGCCGATCATCCAGCCAAGCGGGCTGAGCAGCAGTTTTTGCACCAGCGCCGGGCGATGGGTTTCCGGGAACAGCCCGCCATTGAGGAATACGCAACTGGCCATCTGAAAACGGCCTTCGTAATGACGGGCGAGTAATTCCTGGGCGACGCTGTCGCCGTAGTCATGGGCCAACACATGCACCGGTTGCTCTACGCGCAGGTGGTCGAGCAGCGCCTGCTGCAGGTCGGCCTGTTCCAACAGGCAATAGTCGTGATCCACCGGCTTGTCCGAGTCGCCGAACCCCAGCATGTCGCAGGCAATCACCAGGTTGCGCTGGGCCAGTGGCTGCCACAGGTAGTGCCAGTCCCAACTGGCCGTGGGGAAGCCGTGAATCAACAGCAGGGGTTCGCCCTGCCCGGCCACCCAGTAACGGATCGTGCGACCACGAAAGACGAATTCCTGGGCGCGTTTGCGCCAGGCTCTGAGCGGGATTTCGGCGAGTGGCATCAGCTTTTATACCCGGGATCTTGCAGGTCCAATTTACGCAGCAGCGCCGGCCAGGCCAGCGCGCCGCCCATGCCTTGGGCGCTCTTGGTGACCGCTGCCACCATGGCCTTGGCCCCGGCAAGAATCTGCGGCTCAATGGCAATCAACTCAGCCGCGCCGTTTTGCGCCAGCACCTGGATATCGCAGGCGCGCTGGAAGGTAAACATCATCAGGAACGTATCGGCGATGGTACCGCCGCAGGTCAGCAAGCCGTGGTTGTGCAGCATCAGAAAATTGCTTTGGCCCAGGTCCGCCTGCAAGCGCGCCTTTTCCTCATGGTTCAGCGCCACGCCTTCGTAGGCGTGATAGGCCAGGCTTGAGAGCACGAACAACGATTGCTGGCTGATCGGCAACACGCCCTGCTTCTGCGCCGAAACGGCAACACCGGCGGGCGTGTGGGTGTGTATCACGCATGCCACATCGTGGCGCACTTCATGGATGGCGCTGTGGATGGTATAGCCCGCGGGGTTGATCTCGTAGGGGCTGTCCATCAGCTTGTTGCCGGCCTGGTCGACCTTGACCAGGCTCGACGCCGTGATCTCGTGAAACATCAGCCCGTAAGGGTTGATCAGGAAATCATCGGTGCCCGGCACCTTGGCCGAAATATGCGTGAAGATCAGGTCATCCCAGCCATGCAGCGCGACCAGGCGATAACAGGCCGCCAGGTCGACACGGGCTTGCCATTCGGCAGCGCTGACCTGGTCTTTGACATTCTGTGGCGATAGAACGGGGGCTAGGCTCACGGCAACGACCTCCTTGGCGCATTTTCTTATTGTTTTTTTGGGTGGAGGGCCAGTCTAGTCAGACGCCATCGCGCAAGTAGTCGCCTTCGCAGCCAGCTTGATGACCGAACGAGTCAGTAACAAGAATAGTTGAAGTCAGTGGGCGCCGCGTCAGAGAAGCGCCGCCAATAAAGGCACGGCGAACAGGTTGAGCAAGCCCGTCAACACCATCACCAGGCCCGCGACCGAGCCTTCTTCACCGCCCACTTCCCGCGCCCGGCTGACGCCCGCGCCATGGGCGCCCACACCAAACAACGCGCCACGCGCCAGGGGTGTGCGCAACGGTAACCACTTGAGCAGCACGCCGCCGAGCATGGCGCCGAACACGCCGGTGAACATCACAAACACAGCGGTGAGTTCCGGCACACCGCCCAGGTCAGAGGAAACCGGCATGGCAAACGGCGTGGTGATCGAGCGCGGCAACAGCGACATCGTCACCGAGCTGTTCAATGCCAGCGCCTTGGCCAGTCCGAACGAGGTGCCGATGGAGGCCGCGCTGCCGGCGACCATGCCCAGCAGCAACGCCGACCAATGACGCGCCAGCAAGCGGCGTTGTTGCCAGATCGGCACCGCAAACGCCACGGTGACCGGGCCCAGCACCAGCATCAGCCAATGGGTGTCGGCGGCATATTCGGCGTAGGCAGTGTGCATCGGCGCGGCCACCGCCAGCAGCAGCGCCGGCACGAGAATCAAGGGTGACAGCACGTAGCGCCCGGTGCGGCGATAGATCCAGCGGCTGAAGATATAGGCGCCCAGGGTCAGGGCGAGCCAGAACACCGGCATCAGCTCAAGCTTCACGGCGCATGCTCCAGCGGCAGACCATCTCTACGGTAAACGCCGTCACCAGCATCACCGACAGCGTGCTGAAACCGATCACCAGCAGGATGCGCCAGCCGTCATTGCGCACAAGGCCGCCGTAATCAAGCAGGCTCATCAGCGCGGGGATAAAAAACAGCAGCATCTCTGCCATCAACACCCCGGCGCCCAGTTGCAGCGCGGCCGGCTTGACCAGACCGGTGGCAAATGTCGCCAGCAACAGGCCCAAGCCCACTACGCCACCCGGTATCGGCCACGCCAACCACACGGCAAGCTGGGTGCTCAGAAAATAGATAGCCAGCAGCACGACCAGCTCAATCAGCAGGCGGGCGATATGTTTGAAGCTGAAACGGTTCATAAGCGTTGATCCTCGCAGGCGCTCAGTTTAAAGACGGCCCTCCCATCCCCACAGCGAATTGTTAGACTGCCTGCTATTCCAAACTGGAATCAGAGTCATGGAATTTAAACAGCTGCGCAGTTTTGTCGAAGTGATCCACCGGGGCGGCTTTACTCAGGCCGGTAAAACCTTGCACATCAGCCAATCGGCCGTCAGCAAGCAAGTGGCCCAGTTGGAGCAGAGCCTCGGTACGCCGTTGCTGGAACGCACGGGCTCGCACATTCGCCTGACGGCCGCCGGCGAGGTGGTGTTGCAGCGCGCCGAGGCCATGTTGCGCCTGCAAACAGAGCTGCTCAGCGAGCTGGATGATATGCAGCAACTGGCCCGTGGCGAGCTGCGCCTGGGCTTGCCGCTGTTGGCGGGCGACACACTGTTTGCCGGGCTGTTTGCCGAGTACCGCAGGCGTTACCCCAAGGTCACCATCCAATTGCTCGAAGGCGGCAGCCGCACGATCGAGCAGGCGATTCTCAGTGGGGAGCTGGACGTGGGTGGCACGCTGATGCCCAGTGATCCGGCCTTTGCCTGGCAACCCTTTTGCGACGAGCCGCTGGATGCTTTGCTGCCGATGGATCATCCACTGGCTGACAATGCCCAGGTGCGCCTGGAGGAACTGGCGGACACGCCCTTCCTGATGTACCAACGCAGTTTTGTGCTCAATGACCGACTGATGCAGGCCTGTCAGCAATTGGGCTTTACGCCTAAGGAGATCGGCCGCAGCGGCCAGGCGGATTTTCTCGTCGCTCTGGTCGCGGCCGGTCAGGGCGTGGTGCTGTTGCCCAGCGTGGTCGCCCGTGGGTTGGTGCGACCGGGCGTGGTGCGCCTGACACTCAAGGCGCCCGACTTTTTACGCTGGGACATTGCCTTTATCTGGCGTGAGGGCGCTTATTTGTCCAAAGCCGCCCAGGCCTGGCTGGCGCTGCTGCGCGAATTCCCGGTCAACCGCGCAGTGCAGTGACCAGCTCGGCCAGCCACGGCTCTGCATCGGCTTCCGGGGTGACGCTTTCGCTGGCGTCCAGGCGCAGCATCGGCAGCACTTCGCGCACGCCCAACTCGCCGAACAGCTCGCGCATTTGCTCGCCGCCGCCGCAGAAGGTGTCGCCGTAGCTGGCATCGCCCAACCCGATGACGGCACCGGGCAGCCCGCGCCAGGCGGCGGGGAGTTGGTCGCGAATACTCGAATACAGGGGTTGCAGGTTGTCAGGCAACTCGCCCATGCCGGTGGTGGACGTCACCGCCAGAAAGGCGTCGGGAGCAAAGGCCTGCACATCGGCCAAGGTGGCGCGCGGGTTGTGCCAGGCTTCAAAGCCGGCCGCGTTGAGGATGCCGGCGGCGTGGCGGGCGACTTCTTCAGCGGTGCCGTAGACCGAGCCGGAAAGGATGGCGACTTTCATCAATCTGATCCTGTAGTTGAGCCAAAGCGTGGGATGTTAGCAGCTGGCGCAAATATTTCGGCGCATGCCGCGCAACATTCAGGGCATGCCATACACTGCAATCTCTAAAAACAAGCCATGGACCGCTCTATGATTAACGCCAAACTGATGCAACTGGTCATCAACGCCTCCAACGACGGCATCGTCGTCGCCGAACGCGAAGGCAAAGACAAGCCGCTGATCTACGTTAACCCGGCCTTCGAGCGCATGACCGGCTATGCACTGGACGACATCCTGTATCAGGATTGCCGCTTCCTGCAGGCGGGCGACCGCGACCAGCCAGCCTTGATGGCGATTCGTGAAGCCCTCGACAACGGCGGTTCGTGCCGGGAGATCCTGCGCAATTACCGCAAGGACGGCACTGCGTTCTGGAACGAGCTATCGCTGTCGACGGTTTACAACGAAGCCGACAAGCAGACCTATTTTGTGGGCGTGCAAAAAGACGTCACCGCGCAGGTCAAAGCACAACTACGCGCGGCCCAGCTGGAAGCACAGGTGGCCGAGCTTAAAGGCGAGTTGGCGGCGCTCAAAGCGACGAGCGGAATTAACAAAGTGTAAAAAATACGGTCTTTAGAGCGATAATGGCTTTTTAATGTCTCATCGTTGAGCTACATCAATGCACCGCGACGCGCTACTGACGCAGGACGAACTGGATTTTATCCAGGACATGCAACACAACCCGCAGCTCAACCTGCGGGATGCGTGGTCGAGCCTGACGGTCAACGGCGGTGCACAGATTCGGGATTTGCTCACGCGCTTGGCCGCTCACGACCATGTCACCATCCAGGCGCAGTTCGATAACCAGCAACTCACGTTCCCGCTGCACCTGGTCGAAGACGAGTTTCACGCAGTGCATCTGCGCCTGGGTGTGCCGAGCATTTTTGAAGACGGGCCGATGATCCGGCCGTGGCGCCTGGCCCTCGAAACCCCGGTGGCACTGGAAAACGTCAAGGGCAACCCTGCCGCGTTATGGGTTCACGAGGTGTCATTCAAAGGCGTGCTGGTTGAGATTCGTGGCCGGGTCAAACCGCCGAAAACCTTTTCCCTGTGGTTCAGCCCTTCCGGCTACGAACGCATTGCCTTGCGCGGCACGCTGGAGCGGGAAACGGCCCGCGGCTTATTTGCCTACCGCTTGAGCCAAAGTGATGCCGATGAGATCGAGCGGCTGCGCCAGTTCATCCTGCACCAGCACCGCCTGGTTCATCCGCACGTACACGCCTGAGTTCAGGTATCCAACTGCCCACTCAGAAACTGCTGCAAGCGGCGCTGCATCACCAGCCCATCGCTACCCAGGCAACCGACCGAGGAACCTGCCAGGTCTTTTTCGGCGAAGTCAGACGCGGCGCCCGCCAAAAACAGTGGGCAATCGAGCGTCATCGCCAAGCGACTCAGGCGCTCGGCCAGCTCATGGTTGTGTGAATGGTTGGAGAAGATGACGAGCGCCTGGGGCCGGATTTTTTCACAGACCAATGTCAGTTCGTCCAGGGGCTGGCCCACTTCCAGCACCTTCATGGGCAGATCCTGCCGACCGACCAACAGCGCCGCCACCAGCAATTCCAACTTACGGCATTCGCCGGGCAACGCCGCCAGCAAGACCCGGGACCCGGGCGAGCCGCTGCCCAGTTGCAAGCGCAGCCAGGCTTGCTCACGCAGGAAAGCGTCGAAAAATAACCACTCGCTGGCTTGGCCGAAACGGCCTTGATGCCGCAGCAAGTCGTACCAAAGGGGCATGAGGATGTCTTGAAACGCCACACTCAGCGCACAGGTCGCTGACAACTGACCGTACACGTGTTCAAGGGCGCGATCATCGAAAGCACTGATGGCCTGTCTCAACCGCGCTTGCCATTGCGTGTCCTCGACCGAGTCTCGCTCGGCGCGAACCACATCGGCTTGCTGATCATCGCGTGCGAGGATTTTGCCGACCTTGCTTACCGCAACACCGCGCTCAATCCAATCGAGGATCCTGTTGACGGTCTCAATATCGGTCCTGGAGTAGAGGCGATGCCCACTTTCGGTGCGCGCGGGCTGAATCAGACCATACCGTCGCTCCCAGGCTCGCAAGGTGACCGGATTGACACCTGTCAATCTCGAGACTTCACGAATCGGAAAAAGCTCGCTGGAATCGGCAAGGCTGCCATGGGCGATTTCGTGAACAGGAGCAGTAATTTCAGGCATCGGGGATCAAAAACATCCGTGTAGATTTGGATCCCATTTAACGCCTTTCTACTTGTCCTTTTCAAGGCCCGCACCCTTCTGACCAATGTCACTGGCGTAATTTTGCAAAACAGGAATAATCCTTGCCTGTTTTTCAGGTGATGGCCTACCCGGCCGCCACCTTCGTGCGCCGTCTACCCGGCTCAGCGCACCTGATTATTTGGAGATACACAATGTCTACCTCCCCTGTCACCCTGATGGTTGCGCGCCGCGTGGCCAAAGGGCGCTATGAAGAATTGATGGCCTGGCTGCGCGAAGGCGAGCAATTGGCCACTGACTTCCCCGGTTACCTGGGATCCGGTGTACTGGCACCGCCGCCCAATGACGACGAATTTCAAATCATCTTCCGCTTTGCCGACGAAAAAACCCTGCATGCCTGGGAGTTTTCCGCCTCGCGCAGTGCCTGGTTGAGCCGTGGCAGCGAGCTGTTCGCCGACCCGTCCGAGCATCGCGTCAGTGGCATCGATGGCTGGTTCGGCGCCGTGGGCGCACGGCCGCCGCGCTGGAAACAGGCTGTGGCGATCTGGCTGGCGTTTTTCCCGGTGTCGCTGCTGTTCAACTTCGTCCTTGGGCCGCTGCTCAACGAATTGGACCTGGCCCCACGCGTACTGGTCAGCACCCTGGCCCTCACGCCCTTGATGGTTTTCTGGTTCATTCCACTGTCAACGCACCTGCTGGCGAACTGGCTGCACCCCACACCGCCGCCGCGCAAGGTCGCCGAAGCTGCCGCTTGAGTACAGGGGCGGCCGGTCGCTGGTATAGTTTCAACCTGCCAGCGACTTGAGCCTCCCATGACTGCAACGAACGCCCCGATCCTGATCACCGGTGCCGGCCAGCGTGTCGGCCTGCATTGCGCCGAGCGCCTGCTGGACGAGGGCCAGCCGGTTATTTTCAGCTACCGCAGCGAGCGTCCAGGCGTTGAGGCCTTGCGCGAGCGTGGCGCGGTCGGCGTGTTTGCCGACTTCTCCAGTGAAGCCGGGATTCTGGCCTTCATCGCCCAACTGCAAACCCACACCAACAGCCTGCGCGCGATCATCCATAATGCTTCGGCGTGGGTCGCGGAAACGCCCGGCGACGAAAGCCGCGCATTTACCGACATGTTCAGTGTGCACATGCTTGCGCCGTACCTGATCAACCTGCATTGTTCACCCTTGCTGCAACGCTCTTCACCTGCCGACATTGTGCATATCAGCGACGACGTGGTGCGCAAAGGCAGCCGCCAGCATATTGCCTATTGCGCCACCAAGGCCGGGCTCGACAGCCTCACCTTGTCGTTTGCTGCGCAGTTCGCGCCGTTGATCAAGGTCAATGGCATTGCACCGGCGATGGTGATGTTCAACGAGGGCGACGACGCGGCCTACCGCGCCAAGGTCCTGGCCAGATCGGCACTGGGCATCGAGCCCGGGCCCGAGGTGATCTACCAGAGCGTGCGTTACCTGCTGGACAACCCTTATGTCACCGGTACCACCCTGACCGTCAACGGCGGGCGGCATATCAAGTAAGCCGTTTGTGAGGATGTTGTATGACCTTGTCCCTGCCCCAACACTACCGCGAAATTCTCAAAGGCCTGGGCGAAGACCCGCAACGCGAAGGCTTGCTCGACACCCCCAAGCGCGCTGCCAAGGCCATGCAGTATTTGTGTCACGGCTACGAGCAGAACCTGGACGAAATCGTCAACGGTGCGCTGTTCGCGTCCGACAATGACGAGATGGTGATTCTTAAGGACATCGAGCTGTATTCGCTGTGCGAGCACCATTTGCTGCCCTTTATCGGCAAGGCCCATGTGGCCTATATTCCGACCGGCAAGGTGCTCGGGCTGTCGAAGCTGGCGCGCATTGTCGACATGTACGCCCGGCGCCTGCAGATCCAGGAAAACCTCACGCGGCAAATCGCCGACGCAATTCAGCAGGTCACCCAGGCCGCCGGCGTGGCGGTGGTGATCGAAGCCAAGCACATGTGCATGATGATGCGCGGCGTGGAAAAACAGAATTCAACCATGAACACCTCGGTGATGCTCGGCGCGTTCCGCGAGTCGAACACCACGCGCATGGAGTTCCTGCAACTGATTGGACGGAGCAAGTAGCAATGCCACAACTTCAACCAGGCATGGCGCGCATCCGGGTCAAGGACCTGTGCCTGCGCACCTTTATCGGCATCAACGAGGACGAAATCCTCAACAAGCAGGACGTGCTGATCAACCTGACCATCCTGTATGCCGCCCAGGAAGCCGTGCGCGACAACGACATCGACCACGCGCTGAACTACCGCACCATCACCAAGGCCATCATCGCCCACGTCGAAGGCAACCGCTTCGCCCTGCTCGAGCGTCTGACCCAGGAGCTGCTGGACCTGGTGATGAGCAACGAGTCGGTGCTGTACGCCGAAGTCGAAGTGGACAAGCCTCACGCGCTGCGCTTTGCCGAGTCGGTGTCGATAACGCTGGCTGCAAGCCGTTAGCGGCAAGCGATAAGTTAAAGGCCGACCACACTCCAACTTGCAGCTTGAAGCTTGCCCGCTTGAAGCTGTCTCAAAGAGACCACCATGAACGATCAACAACGCCTCGAACTCGAAGCCGCCGCCTTCCGCCGGCTGGTGGCACACCTGGACAGCCGCAAGGATGTACAGAACATCGACCTGATGAACCTCTCGGGCTTCTGCCGTAACTGCTTGTCCAAGTGGTACAAGGCCGAGGCCGACGAGCGCCACATCGAGCTGAGCCTCGATGACGCCCGTGAAGTGGTGTACGGCATGCCGTACGCCGAGTGGAAAGCCCAATACCAGAAAGAAGCCAATGCCGAGCAACAGGCGGCATTTGCCCAAGGAAAAACCCATGACTGATTTGAACACCCTGCGCGCCAGCCTCAACAGCGGCGAACACGTTTTTGCCGACACCTTGGCTTTTGTCGCTGCCGGTTACGACTACCAGCCGCAAGCCTTCACCAATGGCAGCGTGGAAAACGCCGCCGGGCAGAACGAAGGGTCGTGCAAGACCCTGGGCCTGGCGCTGTTGGAAGGCTTGAGCGATCAGGAAGCGCTGCTGGCGTTTGGTGAGCATTACCGTTCGGTGGTGGCTACGCCGGAAGGCAGTGACCACGGCAATATTCGTGCGTTGATTGCGCACGGTTTGGCCGGTGTGACATTTGCCGCGCAGCCACTGAGCCGTAAATCCTGAGTCGAACATAGATCAAAAATGTGGGAGCGGGCTTGCTCGCGAAGACGGTAGATCAGTCAATACATTTACGGCCTGACACACCGCTTTCGCGAGCAAGCCCGCTCCCACATTTGAACGGCGGTGATCATCAAATCCCGCGCATAAAAAAACCGGCCTCGCAGCCGGTTTTTTCGTTTCAACGGGTTTAGAACGAAGCGTCCTTCAAACCGTCGAGGTAACGCTCGGCGTCCAGGGCCGCCATGCAGCCGGCGCCAGCCGAGGTGATGGCCTGGCGATAGACGTGGTCAGCCACGTCACCGGCGGCAAAAATGCCTTCGATGTTGGTCGCGGTGGCATTGCCTTCACGGCCGCCTTGCACCACCAGGTAACCGTCTTTGGCTTCGAGCACGCCTTCGAACAGCGAGGTGTTCGGGGTGTGGCCGATCGCGATGAACACGCCGTCGACTTTAAGCTCGTCGAAGCTGCCGTCGTTATTTTTCAGGCGAGCGCCGGTCACGCCCATGTTGTCGCCCAGGACTTCGTCCAGGGTGGCGTTGAGCTTGAGGATGATCTTGCCTTCAGCGACACGGGCGTGCAGCTTGTCGATCAGGATCTTCTCGGCGCGGAAGGTCTCGCGGCGGTGAACCAGGGTCACGGTGCTGGCGATGTTGGCCAGGTACAGCGCCTCTTCGACGGCGGTGTTGCCACCACCGACCACGGCAACAGGCTTGTTGCGGTAGAAGAAACCGTCGCAGGTCGCGCAGGCGGATACGCCTTTGCCCATGAACGCTTCTTCCGACGGCAGGCCCAAGTAACGGGCGCTGGCGCCAGTGGCGATGATCAGCGCGTCACAGGTGTACACACCGCTGTCGCCGGTCAGGCTGTAAGGCTTTTTCGAGAAGTCGACCTGGTTGATATGGTCGAAAACGATCTCGGTTTCAAAGCGCTCGGCGTGTTCTTTCATACGCTCCATCAGCACCGGGCCGGTCAGGCCATGGACGTCGCCCGGCCAGTTGTCGACTTCAGTGGTGGTGGTCAACTGACCGCCCGCCTGCATGCCGGTGATCAGCAGCGGCTTGAGGTTGGCCCGGGCAGCGTAAACGGCAGCGCTGTAACCGGCAGGGCCGGAACCGAGAATAATCACTCGCGAATGACGGGTATCAGACATGACTCACTCCTATCGACCGTCCGGACTACAGAACGGCTGGAATAAAAAAGGACCGCGAAGCACTTGGGGAAGGCTTGAACTCGCCGGTCCTGAAAAATAATGGGTGCAGCGTATCGAGGGGGGCAAGATTAAGGAAATACGGAATAACAATCCAGCTCATAGGTGGTCTCTATCCCTGCCACCCGATTAATCGACGCCATTGTGCTTAGATGTTACCTGTGATGTCGCTGCTTTCGCCCAAGATGCAAAGGCGGTAAGGTCGGCGCGTTCGTCATCCTGCTCGGAGTTCTCCATGCCCGCCCCTGCTCTTTCCGGCCCGCAATACCTGCGCGAAGGCCTCAAACTGGTATTGAGCCCAGGCCTGCGCCTGTTTGTAGTGCTGCCGCTGGCGATCAACCTGGTGCTGTTCGTCGGTTTGATCTACTTCGCAGGCCATCAGTTCAGCCTGTGGGTCGACACCTTGATGCCGACGCTGCCGGGCTGGTTGAGTTTCCTCAGTTACATCCTGTGGCCGCTGTTTGTGGTGCTGGTGGTGCTGATGGTGTTTTTCACCTTCACCATGCTGGCGAATATCATCGCGGCGCCCTTCAACGGCTTTCTCGCAGAGAAAGTTGAAGTGGTGGTGCGCGGCACCGACGACTTCCCGCCGTTCAGCTGGGGCGAACTGGTGGCGATGGTGCCCCGCACGCTGGCGCGGGAAATGCGCAAGCTGGGCTACTTCCTGCCACGCGCCATCGGCCTGTTTATCCTGTCGTTCATTCCGGTGGTCAACCTGATCGCCGCGCCGTTGTGGCTGCTGTTCGGCGTATGGATGATGGCGATCCAGTACATCGACTACCCGGCAGACAACCACAAGCTGGGCTGGAACGAGATGCTCGCCTGGCTGCGCAAGAAGCGCTGGCAGAGCATGAGCTTCGGCGGCATCGTCTACCTGGTGCTGCTGGTGCCCGTGGTCAACCTGCTGATGATGCCAGCGGCGGTGGCCGGGGCCACGCTGTTCTGGGTACGCGAGCAAGGCGCCGAGGCGATGGCAATGCAGAAAGTGACCCGGTCATAAATCCATCATGCCAATGACACAATGACGACATGGCCCACGGTGACACTGTGGGTCATGACGACAGCTTCGCTTCACATCACTCTGATCACCGAAACCTTCCCGCCAGAGATCAACGGGGTGGCCAATACCCTTGGCCGCCTGTGTGAAGGTTTGCGCGCGCGCGGCCATCAGGTCGAGTTGGTGCGCCCACGCCAGGGCAGCGATCAAAGCCGCCCCAGCGATGACGCGCTGCTGCTGTGCCGCGGCTGGCCGCTGCCGGGCTACCCCGGCCTGCAATGGGGCCAGTCGTCGATGCATAAGTTGTTGCGCCGCTGGACCCGTCAGCGCCCCGACGTGCTCTACATCGCCACCGAAGGCCCATTGGGCTTGTCGGCGTTGCGCGCAGCACGGCGCCTGGGCATCAGCGTGGTCAGTGGCTTTCACACCAACTTCCAGCAGTACTCGAACCAATACGGTTTGAGCCTGCTCAGCCGCATGGTCACGCACTATTTGCGCTGGTTCCATAACCGCTCGACGCTGACGCTGGTCCCCAGCACCAGTCAGCGCCTGGAGCTGGAGCGGCGGAATTTCGAGCGTCTGGGAATGTTGGCGCGCGGGGTCGACAGCCAGTTGTTCCACCCGGCGAAACGCGACCACGCGTTGCGGGAAAGTTGGGCATTGAACGCTGAACAGATCGCCGTGCTGCACGTAGGTCGACTGGCGCAGGAGAAAAACCTGGGACTGCTCAAGCGCTGCTTTGAAACCTTGCAAGACACGTATCCGTTGCGCCAGATGAAACTGATCATCGTCGGCGATGGCCCACAACGCACGATGCTGGAAAAGGAACTGCCGGAGGCGATTTTCTGCGGCACCCTGCGCGGTGAAGAACTGGCCCGGCATTACGCCTCAGGCGATGTGTTCCTGTTCCCCAGCCTGACTGAAACCTTCGGCAACGTGGTGCTGGAGGCGATGGCCTCGGGATTGGGGGTGGTGGCCTACGACCAGGCGGCCGCAACCCAGCATATCCGCCATGGCTACAACGGCGTGCTGGCGATGCCCGGGGATGAGGCTGCGTTTTGCGATGCCGCCAATTGGTTGCTGGAAGATGCAGAGAGCCTGCGCCGCATGCGCCTGAATGCTCGCCAACATGCGAGCCGCCAAGGCTGGCCGGCGATCATCGAACAGTTCGAACGCCAGTTACGCGGAGTGTGCAAGGACGGACACCCGGTGCCCGCCCTTTCGCCTCTTACACCAGGGTCGTCAACGCCTCACGACTGAACGGCAGGATGTCGCCCTCGCGCCCCTCGCGCACCTTCACCGCCCAATCCGGGTCCACCAGCAAGGCACGGCCCACAGCGACCAGGTCGAACTCGTCGTTGTTGAGGCGCTCCAGCAGCTTTTCCAGGCTGGCGGGCTGCGCGACCTTGTCGGTGTTGACCATAAACTGCAGGAACTCGCCGTCCAGGCCGACGCTGCCGACGGTGATGGTCGGCTTGCCGGTGAGCTGGCGGGTCCAGCCGGCCAGGTTGAGGTCGGAGCCTTCGAATTCCGGCTCCCAGAAACGACGGGTTGAGCAGTGGAAAATATCCACACCCGCGTCGGACAACGGCTTGAGGAACTCACCCAGCGCCTCGGGTGTTTGCACCAGGCGCGCAGTGTAGTCCTGCTGCTTCCACTGCGAGAAACGCAGGATGATCGGGAAGTCCGGGCCTACGGCGGCGCGGGTGGCCTGGATCAATTCGATGGCAAACCGCGAACGGTTGGCCAGACTGCCACCGTATTCGTCGGTGCGCTGGTTGGTGCCTTCCCAGAAGAACTGATCAACCAGGTAACCGTGGGCGCCGTGGATCTCTACGCCGTCCATGCCGATGCGCTGGGCATCCTTGGCGGCTTGGGCGAAGGCATTGATCACGTCCTGGATGTCCTGGGTAGTCATGCCGTGGACGACCACATTGCCGTCCTTGAGTTTTTCCATCGGCCCGTAGGCCGGTACGCTGGCGTCAGGCTCGGTGCCGATACGGCGCACGCTGCCCACGTGCCACAGTTGCGGCACGATCTTGCCGCCTTCGGCGTGTACGGCGTCGACCACTTCTTTCCAGCCGGCCAGCGCGGCCTCACCGTAAAAATGCGGAACGTTCGGGTAACCGTTGGAGGCCTGATGACCGACCACGGCGCCTTCGGTGATGATCAGGCCCACGCCGGCGGCAGCGCGGCGGCGGTAGTATTCGATGACCTTGGCATTGGGCACGCCACCCGGCGAAAACGAACGGGTCATGGGCGCCATGACCACGCGGGTCGACAGTTGCAGTGCACCGAGCTGGAAAGGTTTGAACAAGGCTTGGACAGGCATGGGAGCACTCCGCGGAAGAGGTATTTATGATGCGGATAATATGGGCAGTGCGCAGCGCCTGAAAGCACTATTGATTTGGGTGATTAAGGGGTAAAAGTCAGGAAGTGAATCACCACAAACCTGTGGCGAGCGGGCTTGACTCGGGTTGGGCGGCGTAGTGGCCCTGTTTGAAGCCAGCGCGGTTATCGGCTTAATTGCGGTGTCGGTTTTGGGGCTGCTTCGCAGCCCAACGCGGGGCAAGCCCGCTCGCCACGACAAGCCGGCTCGTCATGACAAGAGCGCTCGCTACAAGGAGCGCGCTTGCCGATAAAGCCTCTGGCAGCGTTCAGCTCAGGGCTTTTTCGATGGCCTGCACGATCGTCGGATCATCTGGCGCGGTACGCGGCGAGAATCGAGCCAGCACTCGGCCGTCCTTGCCGAGCAGGAATTTCTCGAAGTTCCAGGTGATATCCCCAGGAAACTCGGCGCCCTCGCCCGCCAGTAAGCGGTACAACTGGTGGCGATCGTGGCCATTGACGTCGAGCTTGCTGCCCAATGGGAAGGTCACGCCGTAGTTCACGTTGCAGAACGCCTGGATTTCTTCCTCGGTGCCCGGTTCCTGGCCTGCAAACTGGTTGCACGGCAGGCCCAATACGGTAAATCCCTGGCCCTTGTACTGCTGATAGAGGTTTTCCAACGCCGCGTATTGCGGGGTCAAGCCACATTTGGAGGCCACATTCACCACCAGCACAACTTGCCCCTTGAAGGGCGCCAGCGGTAGCTCTTGACCGTCCAAAGCTTTGAGTTTCAGGTCGTGGAAAGCACTCATGACGAACTCCAGATATCCCATGTTCTTCGCGTTGCGGCCGTTCGAGATTACAGACTGCAAGCCTGCAATCATAGACGCCGATTACAAAACTCGCCCGCCGGTTACTGAGCGGTCGGCCACGGCAAAATCGGAATCGCCGTGACTGCGTTTTGCGGGCTGCCTTCGATCAAACGGTCGCTGTAGACCAGGTAAACCAGGGTATTGCGCTTCTTGTCGAGGAAGCGCACCACCTGCATGGTCTTGAACACCAGCGAGGTGCGTTCCTTGAACACTTCGTCGCCATCCTTGAGCTCACCGTTGAAATGAATCGGGCCAACCTGGCGGCAGGCTATCGAGGCTTCGGCGCGGTCCTCGGCCAGGCCCAGGCCGCCTTTGACGCCGCCCGTCTTGGCGCGCGACAGGTAGCAGGTCACGCCATCAACCTTGGGATCATCAAACGCCTCGACCACGATCCGGTCGTTAGGCCCGACAAATTTGAACACCGTCGACACCTGACCAATTTCTTCAGCCGAGGCCAGCAGCGGCAGAGCCAGCAACAGGCCGAGTACTCCGTTCATGACGCGCATCGTGTATTCCCTTTATTTAGACCAGGATCAGGTTATCGCGGTGAACCAGTTCGGGTTCGGCCATGTAACCTAATAGTCCGACAATCGCGTCAGACGAATGTCCAATGATTTTCTGCGCTTCAAGGGCGCTGTAGTTGGCCAGGCCACGGGCGATCTCACGACCGTCGGGTGCCACACACACCACCATCTCGCCACGGCGGAAGCTGCCCTGCACCAATTTGACGCCCACTGGCAGCAGGCTCTTGTTGCCTTGAGACAGCGCCGACACGGCACCATCGTCCAACACCAGCGTGCCACGGGTTTGCAGGTGCCCGGCCAGCCACTGCTTGCGCGCCGCCAGCATGCCGCGTTCCGGCGACAGCAACGTGCCAATGCGCTCACCGGCCTTGAGACGGTCCAGCACACGCTCCAGGCGCCCGCCGACGATGATGGTATGCGCACCGGAGCGCGCGGCCAGGCGTGCAGCACGCAGCTTGGTCTGCATGCCGCCACGGCCCAGCGCCCCGCCGACGCTGCCGGCCACGGCATCCAGCGCCGGGTCATCGGCGCGGGCTTCGTAGATCAGCTGGGCATCGGGGTTGTTGCGCGGGTCGGCGTCGAACATGCCGTCGCGGTCGGTGAGGATCACCAGCAGGTCGGCCTCCACCAGGTTGGCCACCAGCGCGGCCAGGGTGTCGTTGTCGCCGAAGCGAATTTCATCGGTGACCACCGTGTCGTTCTCGTTGATCACCGGGATCACTTTGAGCTCGACCAGCGCGCGCAGGGTGCTACGGGCGTTGAGGTAGCGCTTGCGGTCGGACAGGTCGTCGTGGGTCAGCAGGATCTGCGCCGTGTGGCGGCCATGCTCGGCAAAGCTGGATTCCCAGGCTTGCACCAGGCCCATCTGGCCGATGGCAGCGGCGGCTTGCAGCTCGTGCATCGCGCTGGGTCGCGCGGTCCAGCCGAGGCGGCTCATGCCGGCGGCCACAGCCCCGGACGACACCAGCACCAACTCGACACCGGCCTCATGCAAGGCCACCATCTGCTCGACCCAGACGCTCATGGCTGCGCGATCCAGACCTTTGCCATCCGCCGTCAGCAGCGCACTTCCGATCTTTACGACCCAGCGCTGCGCACCTGTCACTTTGCTCCGCATCATCTTCAACCTTAGATTGAGGGCTGCGCGACCCAGCGCGGCCCATAACGTTATTCGTGACTACTTTAGTGACTGCTCGTATACCCAGATACCAAAACGCCGCTCGAGTGAGCGGCGCTTAAGTTTACTGCAACGAATCAGTCGCGCACGTAAATGATTTCCGGACCGTCTTCATCATCCACGTCTTCTTCGTCCCAATCATCGTCGCCGATGTCATGGACCGACTTCACGCCGCTGCGGCGCAGGGCACGCTGGTCATCCAGGGCTTGCAGCTGGGCACGGGCTTCGTCTTCGATCTGTTGATCGAGCTCAGCGAGTTCGGCCTTGAATACCGGGTCGGCCGCCAGGCGGTCGGCGCGGTCTTCCAGGTAGCGCATGATGTCGCGGGTCAGGCGTTCGGTGCCTTCTTTGGCGATGGCCGAGATCACGTAGACCGGACCTTCCCACTCCAGGCGGTCGACGATTTCCTTGACGCGCTCTTCGTGCTCTTCTTCCAGGATCTGGTCGCACTTGTTGAGTACCAACCAACGATCGCGCTCGGCCAGGGCCGGGCTGAACTTGGTCAGTTCGCTGACGATCACTTCGGCGGCGTCCGGTGCGCTGGTGTCATCCAGCGGCGCCATGTCGACGAGGTGCAGCAGCAAACGGGTACGCGACAAGTGCTTGAGGAAGCGAATCCCCAGGCCGGCGCCATCGGAAGCACCTTCGATCAAGCCTGGAATGTCGGCGATCACGAAGCTTTTCCAGCGGTCCACGCTGACCACGCCCAGGTTTGGAACCAGAGTGGTGAACGGGTAGTCGGCGACTTTCGGCTTGGCGGCCGAGACCGAGCGGATGAAGGTACTTTTGCCGGCATTCGGCAGGCCCAACAGGCCGACGTCTGCCAGTACTTTCATTTCCAGCTTGAGGTCACGCTGCTCGCCCGGCTTGCCCGGCGTGGTCTGGCGTGGTGCACGGTTGGTACTGGACTTGAATCGGGTGTTACCCAGACCGTGCCAGCCGCCCTGCACAACCATCAGTTTCTGGCCGGCCTTGGTCAGGTCGCCAATCACTTCCTGGGTGGCCGAGTCGATGATCGTGGTGCCGACCGGTACGCGCAGTACCAGGTCTTCGCCTTTTTTACCGGTGCAGTCGGTGCTGCCGCCGTTGGAGCCACGCTCGGCATCGAAGTGCCGGGTGTAACGGTAGTCGACCAGGGTGTTGAGGTTTTCGTCGGCCATCATGTAGATGGAACCGCCGTCACCGCCGTCACCACCGTTGGGGCCACCGTTTTCGATGAATTTTTCGCGACGGAAACTCATGCAACCGTTACCGCCGTCGCCTGCTTTTACTCGGATGGAAACTTCATCAACGAACTTCATAACAAAACGCCTCTCGTCGCATGGACGAGCTTAAGAAACCAAGACATAAGACTCTTGCAAAAATGAGCGCAGCGACCTCAAACAATGACCGCGTATCCAGCGCCTGAGCTCATTACAAACAGCTTTGCAAGAGACTCACTCCACAAACGAAAAAGCCCCGTCGCGAGACAGGGCTTTTCCAGCGATCGCGCAATTAAGCGGCGACAACGCTCACGTAACGGCGGTTGAAAGCGCCTTTTACTTCAAACTTGATCACGCCTTCGATTTTAGCGAAGAGGGTGTGATCTTTACCCATGCCAACACCGTAACCGGCGTGGAATTGGGTGCCGCGCTGACGCACGATGATGTTGCCCGGAATGATTTTCTGGCCGCCATACATCTTCACGCCAAGGCGTTTGGCTTCTGAGTCGCGACCGTTACGGGTACTACCACCAGCTTTTTTGTGTGCCATGAGTCAATTCTCCTAGTGAGGAATTAGGCTGAAATTAAGCCTGAATACCGGTGATTTTGATCTCGGTGTACCACTGGCGGTGGCCCATACGCTTCATGTGGTGCTTACGACGACGGAACTTGATGATGCGGACTTTATCGTGACGACCTTGGGAGATCACTTCAGCCACAACGGTAGCGCCAGCAACAACTGGAGCGCCGATGTTCACGTCATCGCCATTGGCGACCAACAGAACGCGATCAAAGGTAACGGATTCGCCAGTAGCGACTTCCAGTTTTTCGATCTTCAGGTATTCACCTGGGGCGACCTTGTATTGCTTGCCACCAGTAACAATTACTGCGTACGACATGGTATTTCTCCGATAATCCTGCTCACCCAGCGCTTTATAAGAAGAGGTATTGGCTGGCATGGCTGCATGGGATGGACGTCCCGAATGCAATTGCGTAAGGCAGGTGCTGCCCAGGAAGTTCAGGGTGCGCGATTGTACGCAAGGCAACGGAGCGTTGCAAGAGGCCGTCTATCGCGCCTTGACACCCGGGGGTGAGGGTCCTAGCATGCCGCGCAACCCTTCTGGAGCGACTGTCGCTGATGCAACCCCAAGCTTTCTACCGCGCGGTCGCGGACGATTTTAGCGCCGTCGACGGCATCATCAAGCAGCAGCTGACTTCTAAAGTGCCGCTGGTCTCCAAAATTGGCGACTACATTACGTCGGCGGGCGGCAAACGCCTGCGTCCTTTATTAGTGTTGCTGTGTGGCAAGGCCTTGGGCCGCGAAGGCGATGACCTGCGCCTGCTGGCCGCCACCATCGAATTCCTGCACACCGCCACCCTGCTGCATGACGACGTAGTCGACATGTCCGGCATGCGCCGTGGCCGTGAGACCGCCAATGCCATGTGGGGCAACGCCCCCAGCGTGTTGGTCGGCGATTTTCTGTACTCGCGCTCGTTCGAAATGATGGTCGAACTGGGCTCGATGCCGGTGATGAAGATTCTTTCACAAGCCACGCGCATCATCGCCGAAGGCGAAGTGTTGCAGCTGTCGAAGATCCGCGACGCCAGCACTACCGAAGAAACCTACATGGAAGTGATCCGCGGCAAAACCGCGATGCTCTTCGAAGCCTCCACTCACAGTGCTGCCGCCCTGTGCGGCGCCACTGCCGAACAGGCCGAAGCTCTGCGCACCTTTGGTGATCACCTGGGCGTGGCGTTCCAGTTGGTGGACGACCTGCTCGACTACAAGGGCGACGCCGAAACCCTGGGCAAGAACGTCGGTGACGACCTGGCCGAGGGCAAGCCGACCTTGCCGCTGATCTACACCATGCGCGAAGGCACGCCGGAACAGGCCGCCCTGGTGCGCAAGGCGATCCAGAAAGGCGGGATCGAAGACTTGGAGGCCATCCGCGCAGCCGTGGAAGCCTCGGGCTCTCTGGAGTACACCGCGCAACTGGCACGTGACTACGTCGCCCGCGCCATCAAGTGCCTTGAAGCCCTGCCTGCCAGCGAATACCGGGACGCCCTGGTCGAGCTGAGTGAGTTCGCGGTCGCCCGTACGCACTAAGAACTACCTGCAAAGCGGGCTTGTGTGGGAGCGGGGGGGGGGG